>NZ_CP046056.1:657500-986250 GCF_016132445.1 Venatoribacter cucullus
GAGCTTAGTCTGGCTTGTTAAGCTAGCGGCAGATATGAACAGCTGGATAACCGGCCGTTCTGACAAATGAGGTGGTGCCGGATATGGCAAAAAATTTCCTGTTGTGGGCAGTGATCGCCGCTGTTCTGATGATGGTGTTCAACAACTTCCAGAATGTCAGCCGTGGCACCACGCTGTCGTATTCGGAGTTCATCACTGCCGTAGGCAATGGTCAGGTTGAAAAGGTCACCATTTCCGGTCAGACCATTGCTGGTGTCAGCACCGGCGGCGGTTCGTTTGAAACCGTGCTGCCGGTATACGACGACAAGCTGATCGACACCTTGCTGAATAACAATGTGCAGATCGTCGGTGAAAAACCCGAGAAGCAGGGCTTCTTTACTCAGCTGTTGCTGGCCTCATTGCCTATCCTGATCATCATCGCGGTGTTTATGCTGTTTATGCGCCAGATGCAGGGCGGTGGCGGCGGTAAAGGAGGCCCGATGGCCTTTGGTAAGAGCAAAGCCAAGCTGCTGAGTGAAGATCAGATTAAAACCACTTTTGAAGATGTGGCCGGCTGTGACGAAGCCAAAGAAGACGTAAAAGAGCTGGTTGAATTCCTGCGTGATCCGGGTAAATACCAGCGTCTGGGCGGCAAAATTCCCCGTGGCGTTTTAATGGTTGGCCAGCCGGGTACCGGTAAAACCCTGCTCGCCAAGGCCATTGCCGGTGAGGCGCGGGTGCCGTTCTTCTCTATCTCCGGTTCTGACTTTGTGGAGATGTTTGTCGGTGTGGGTGCTTCCCGGGTTCGCGATATGTTCGAGCAGGCCAAGAAGCAGGCGCCCTGCATTATCTTTATCGACGAAATTGATGCCGTCGGCCGTTCCCGTGGTGTGGGCATCGGTGGCGGTAATGATGAACGTGAACAAACCCTGAACCAGCTGCTGGTGGAAATGGACGGCTTTGAAGTAAACGATGGCATTATTGTGATTGCCGCCACCAACCGTCCGGACGTACTGGACCCGGCGCTGCTGCGCCCCGGTCGTTTCGACCGTCAGGTGGTGGTCGGTTTGCCGGATATTCGTGGCCGTGAACAGATTCTGGGCGTGCACATGCGCAAAGTACCGGTGGCCAAAGACGTGAATGCGTCCCTGATTGCCCGTGGTACGCCGGGCTTCTCCGGCGCCGATCTGGCTAACCTGGTGAACGAAGCTGCGCTGTTCGCTGCCCGTTCCAACCGTAATCTGGTCACGATGGAAGAGTTCGAGAAAGCCAAGGATAAGATCCTGATGGGTGCCGAACGCAAAACCATGGTGATGTCGGAAAAAGAGAAAACCAATACCGCTTATCACGAAGCCGGCCACGCCATTGTGGGCCGACTGATGCCGGAGCATGATCCGGTGTACAAGGTGTCCATCATTCCTCGCGGCCGGGCTTTGGGCGTTACCATGTTCCTGCCGGAAGAAGATCGTCATTCCATCAGCAAGCGCGGTATTGAAAGCAATATCTGTTCGCTGTACGGCGGTCGTATTGCGGAGGAAATGACCCTGGGTAAAGACGGGGTAACCACTGGCGCGTCCAATGATATTGAACGGGCCACCAAGTACGCCCGCAATTACGTCACCAAATGGGGTCTGTCCGACAAGCTGGGTGCACAGTTGTATACCGAAGAAGAGCAGAACGGTTACCTGGGTTCTGCTGGTGGCCACCAGATGGCGCACCTGTCGGATGAAACGGCCCGTCTTATTGATGCGGAAGTAAAAGAATTACTGGACCGCTGCTATCAGCGGGCAACCCGCATTCTGGAAGAAAACCGCGACAAGCTGGAGCTGATGAAAGATGCGCTGATGGAATATGAAACCATCGATGCGGATCAGATTGACGATATTATGCATGGCAAAACCCCGCGTCCGCCAAAAGCCTGGAGCGACAATGACTCTTCCGGTCCTGCCGCACCGGCCGGCGAGGAAGCAAGCCATGATATGGCCCGTGATACGGATGACGATGCCGAAGGGCATCCGGCCGGCGAGAAGCATTAAGCACTCGCTGTCCCCGGTATCCGATAGAGCAATCGATTGAAAAACCGATAGAAAATCGGATAGAAAAACCGATAAAAAAACGGATAGAACAAAAGGCGGCGCAAGCCGCCTTTTTGCATTAAGGAACCTCGTTATGAAACTTCGTTGTGGCGCGCGTGAGCTGGACCTGAGCCTGCCTCGGGTGATGGGTATTCTGAACGTCACACCCGATTCGTTTTCCGATGGCGGGCGCTTTCATGCACTGGACGCCGCGTTGCGTCATGCGGAACAGATGCTGCAGGATGGGGCGGAGCTGATTGATATCGGCGGTGAATCGACCCGTCCGGGGGCTGCCCAGGTGGGCGAGCAGGAAGAGCTGGAGCGCGTGGTGCCGGTGGTGGAGGCCATTGCTGCACGGCTGGATGTCTGTATTTCCATTGATACCAGCAGTCCGGCGGTGATGAGCGCCAGTGCCGCCGCCGGTGCCCATCTGCTGAATGATGTACGCTCGTTAACCCGGCCTGGCGCCCTGGCGGCAGCGGCGGCGACCGGGTTGCCGGTATGCCTGATGCACATGAATGGTGAGCCGCAGGTTATGCAGGAAGCGCCGCATTATGATCAGCCCATTGAAGAGGCGGTGCTGCAGCAATTGCAGGACAGTATCGAGCGTTGTGAGCAGGCCGGAATTGCCCGTGAGCGCTTGTTGATTGACCCGGGTTTCGGCTTTGGCAAAAACGACCGGCATAATTACCGGCTGCTGAACCGGCTGGAGTACCTGCAGCAATTGCAGTTGCCATTGCTGACGGGTTTGTCACGCAAGCGTATGATTGGCGCGGCTACCGGTAATCCTATTGCTGCCGAGCGTTTGCAGGGCAGTGTCAGTGGGGCGGTGATCTGCGCCATGAAAGGCGCCCGTATTATCCGTGTGCACGATGTGCGGGAAACCGTGGACGCAATGAACGTGCTGCACGCGACGCTTAAGGAAGGTTATGTCTAGAAAATATTTTGGCACCGATGGTGTCCGTGGTCGGGTAGGTGAAGCCCCGATTACACCGGAATTTGTGATGAAGCTGGGCTGGGCCGCCGGCAAGGTATTTGACCAGCAAGGCAAAAGCCGCATTCTGATCGGCAAAGATACCCGTATCTCGGGTTATATGTTTGAGTCTGCACTGGAAGCCGGCTTGTCCGCCGCCGGTGTCGATGTGGGGCTGCTGGGGCCGATTCCGACGCCGGGCATTGCTTACCTGACCCGCACCTTCCGTGCTCAGGCCGGCATTGTAATCAGTGCCTCGCACAACCCTTACTACGATAACGGCATTAAGTTTTTCTCCGCTGCCGGTGAAAAACTGCCCGATGAAACCGAGCTGGCCATCGAAGCCTGGCTGGATAAACCCATGACCTGTGTCGATTCGGCCCAGCTGGGTAAGGCCAAACGCATTAACGATGCGGCCGGTCGCTATATTGAATTCTGCAAAGGCACCACCAATGCGCTGAACCTGCGTGGGCTGAAAATTGTGCTCGACTGTGCCCACGGAGCGACCTATCAGATTGCCCCGGCTGTATTCAGTGAGCTGGGAGCCAGCGTTATCAGTATGGGTATCGAACCCAACGGTCTGAATATTAATGATGGTGTCGGTTCCACCGAGCCGGAAGCGCTGCGCCAGCGGGTGCTGACCGAAAAAGCAGACCTCGGCATTGCCTTTGATGGCGATGGTGACCGGGTGATGATGGTTGACCATGCCGGTGAGCTGGTCGACGGTGATCAGCTGCTGTTTATTATGGCCAGCCACGCGCGGATGCAGGGACGGCTGCCCGGCGGGGTGGTTGGTACCCTGATGAGTAACCTGGGGCTGGAACTGGGCCTGAAGGCACTGGGTATTGATTTTGTCCGCGCCAAAGTCGGCGACCGTTATGTGATGCAGCTGCTCAGCGAGCACGGCTGGCGCTATGGTGGCGAGTCTTCCGGACATTTGCTGTGTCTGGATGCCAACACCACCGGCGATGGCATTGTGGCGGCGCTGCAGGTGCTGCAGGCGCTGGCGGAAACCGGCACCAGTCTGCACGACTGGCAGCGCCGTATGGTGAAAATGCCGCAGGTGATGATTAACGTAAAACGCAGCCGTCAGGCGGATGTCATGAGCCTGCCGGAAATCACGGCGGCAGTGGCCGCGACGGAAACCCGTCTGGCTGGTCGTGGTCGTGTGCTGCTGCGGCCCTCCGGTACCGAACCGGTGGTGCGGGTGATGGTGGAAGGTGAAGATCCGGCGCTGGTACAGCAGCTGGCCACTGAGCTGGCGGCAGTGGTCGAAGCGGCGCTGCGCTGAGGCGGGCGCCGTTGCTTGTTTCCGGCAGTCATCTTCGCTAGTATCTGCGCTCTTAAAATTTCAGGAATGCTCATGCGTCGCTTGTTGGTTGCCGGAAACTGGAAAATGAATGCCTCTGTCGCCCAGACCGAGGCATTGTTGTCAGCCCTGTGTGCGGCCGAATTCTCCTGCGATGTGGCGGTGTTTCCGCCCTTTCCCTACCTGGCGCAGGCGGTTCAGACCACCGGCAACAGCACGGTACGGGTCGGCGCCCAGAATGTCGCCAGCGAAAGCAGTGGTGCATTTACTGGTGAAGTGTCAGCCAGCATGCTGGCGGATGTCGGTTGTCGTCTGGCCCTGGTCGGACACTCTGAACGCCGCTCGCTGTATGGTGAAACCGATGCGCAGGTGCTGGAAAAAACCCGGCAGTTGCTGGCCAATGGCTTAACGGCGGTGGTCTGTGTTGGTGAAACGCTGGAGCAGCGTCAGGCTGGCCGTGAAGAAGCCGTAGTGGCTGAACAGCTGGCGTTATTGTTGCGGGAATTAAGCAATTACGACTGGCGCAATATTGTGCTGGCGTACGAGCCGGTGTGGGCCATTGGTACCGGTGAAACGGCCACCCCGGAACAGGCGCAGGCCATGCATGCATTTATCCGCAGTTTGTTGCAGGAAAAAGATCCTGCGCTGGCGGCGGCTACAAGAATTTTATACGGCGGCAGTGTAAAAGCGGCCAATGCTGCGGAATTATTCGCGCAGCCGGATATTGATGGTGGATTGGTCGGGGGAGCTTCCCTTGATGCCACTGAATTTTCAGCCATTTGTCAGGCGTAAAAGGATAGCTATGGAATCCATTATTATTGTTGTGCACATTCTGATTGCCCTGGGCATTATCGGATTCGTTATGATTCAGCAGGGTAAAGGTGCTGATGCCGGTGCGTCTTTTGGCAGTGGTGCTTCACAAACGGTGTTTGGCAGCAGTGGTTCGGGCAATTTTCTCAGCCGCAGCACGGCCGTTCTGGCCACCGCATTTTTCCTCACCAGTCTGGCGTTAGCGGTTTACGCTAAACAGCGTGCGACCGGTGCTGCGGATGTGGGTCTGCCCAGTGATGAAGTAATTAAAATGCTTGAGCAGGAGACCCCTGTTGTGGAAGAATACGCGCCGTCTTCTGATGCTCCTGAACTGGATGCCTCAGTCGGTGACGAACCGGTACTGGAAAAAACCCCTCAGTAACAATACCGGTGCGCTGCGTGCGGATGTGGTGAAATTGGTAGACACGCCATCTTGAGGGGGTGGTGAGCCTAGCTCGTGCGAGTTCGAGTCTCGCCATCCGCACCAACTCCTCAGGAGCAGAAAAGCGAACATGGTTCGCTTTTTTTGTTCTAAGGGCCTATAATGCGCGTGCTTTTCAGAGAGCACTACTAAAAAGCCCCTCCAGTCAGGGGCTTTTTAGTAGTTGTTTTTCTGCAATCACTCCGGCTTGCCGGGGTGTTACAGGAATCTGTCTGCGGGCAGATTCCGGTCTGCGTCAGGCAGTAGCGGACTGGGCACAATGTTGCCCAGTTTTTGTTTGTGGTGAGGGTAAAATTTTTGGCTAAAGAAACGCAATTAACGGATCTGTTGCGCCCGGTGGTCGAATCCATGGGATTCGTATTCTGGGGCATCGAGTTTATTGCCCAGGGTCGTCAGTCTATGCTGCGTGTTTTTATCGATCATGCCAACGGCATTAACGTCGATGATTGTGCCGCTGTCAGCCGCCAGCTCAGCGCGGTGCTGGATGTAGAAGATCCGATCACGCAGGAATACACGCTGGAAGTCTCTTCTCCCGGCATGGACCGACCGTTGTTCACCATTGAACAATATCAGCAGTACGCCAACCACATTATCGAGCTGCGTCTGCGTATGCCGTTTGAAGGACGGCGCAAATTCAAGGGCCAATTAATTGGTGTGGAACAGGAAGACATCGTGCTGGTTGTTGACGAGCATGAATACCTGTTACCCGTTGAACTGATTGAAAAAGCCCATGTTGTTCCACAATTCAAGGACTAATGCAGAGCGAGGCTAGAAGATGAGCAAAGAAATTCTCCTGGTCGCAGAAGCGGTATCTAACGAAAAGGGCGTTTCAAAAGAAATTATTTTTGAAGCTATTGAGTCAGCCCTGGCCGCAGCCGCCAAGAAGCGCTACGAAGATGAAGAAGCCACCATCCGGGTGGATATTGACCGTAAAACCGGTGATTACCGTACTTACCGTAGCTGGTTGGTCGTAAGCAATGACGTGGTACCTGGTCTGGGTGATGAACTGACCCTGCAGGAAGCCCATGAAATTGATGAAAAATTACAGCCGGGTGATGTGTACGAAATTGAGGTGGAAAACCCTGATTTCGGCCGTATTGCTGCCCAGGCTGCCAAGCAGATTATTGTGCAGAAAGTCCGCGAAGCGGAACGTGCTCAAATTGTTGAACAGTATCAGCACCGTGTTGGCGAACTGATTAACGGTACCGTTAAAAAAGTGACCCGCGATAACGTGATTGTTGATCTGGGTAATAACGCCGAGGGTCTGCTGCCGAAAGATCAGGTTATTGGTCGTGAAATTTTCCGCATGAGCGATCGTGTGCGTGCCATCCTGCATTCTGTACGTCCGGAAAATCGTGGTCCGCAATTAATGCTGAGCCGCACCTGTCCGGAAATGCTGATCGAACTGTTCCGCATTGAAGTACCGGAAATTGCCGAAGAAGTTATCGAAATTAAAGGCGCTGCCCGTGATCCGGGCTCCCGCGCCAAAATTGCGGTAAAAACCAACGACAAGCGTATTGACCCGGTTGGTGCCTGTGTCGGTATGCGTGGTGCCCGTGTACAAGCGGTTACCAACGAGCTGGGTGGCAATGAGCGCATTGATATCGTGCTGTGGGATGACAACCCGGCGCAGCTGGTTATCAACGCCATGGCTCCGGCCGATGTGGCGTCGATTATTATGGACGAAGAAACCAACACCATGGATGTGGCGGTAGCGGCTGATAACCTGGCGCAGGCCATTGGTCGTGGCGGTCAGAACGTACGTCTGGCGTCCGAGCTGACCGGCTGGGAAATCAACGTAATGACCGAAGACGAAGCCGTTGAAAAACAAAATCAGGAAGCCTCTGGTTACATCGACAGCTTCATCAAAGCACTGGATGTGGAAGAAGATCTGGCCACCTTACTGGTGGAAGAAGGGTTCACCACACTGGAAGAAATTGCCTACGTTCCGCTGGACGAAATGCTGGCAATTGATGGCCTGGATGAAGACATCGTTACTGAACTGCGTAACCGTGCCAAAGACGTGCTGCTGACCCGTGCAATTGCCTCCGAAGAAATGCTGGACGACGCCGAACCGGCCGAAGACCTGCTGACAATGGAAGGTATGGATAAACATCTGGCGCTGGTTCTTGCCAGTAAAGGTATCTGTACGATGGAAGATCTTGCCGAGCAATCCATCGACGACCTGCTGGATATTGAAAATATGACTGAAGAAAAAGCCGCGGAGCTGATTATGACCGCGCGCAAGCCCTGGTTTGAGGGCAACGTCTAATTATTGGCTCGGCATAGGAGAAACGTATGGCAGATGTAACCGTTAAAGAACTCGCCGACGTGGTAGGGACCAGCGCTGAGCGGCTGCTGGCCCAGATGAAAGATGCGGGGTTGCCACAGACCTCGGCCGATCAGAAAGTTTCGGATGACCAGAAGCAAGCTTTGCTGCTGCACCTGAAGAAAAGCCATGGTGACGCCGCTGTTACACCCAATAAAATTACGCTGAAGCGTAAGGTAACAACGACGCTGAAAACCGGTCAGGGTGGTAAAAAAGCCGTGGCCATTGAAGTGCGCAAGAAACGCACTTACATGAAGCGTGAAGAGCTGGATCAGGAAGCCGAAAAGGCAGCCGCTGAAGAAGCCGCGCGTCTGGAAGCAGAAGCTCAGGCGGCCGCCGCTGCGGCGGCGCCGGCACCGGCACCGACGGCAGAACCGGCTGCAGAACCCGTGGTGGAAGCGGTTGCTGCCCGTGCGGATGACGAGCGTCCCAAACCGGCTGCCAAGGCCGCACCGGTCAGCGTGGAAGAAGATGCGGCACAGAAACGTGCCGAAGCCGAAGCCGCTGCTGCCCGTCAGGAAGAGGGTCGTAAAAAGACCAATAAAGCCGTCGATAAAAAGCGCGTTGATCAGCGCGAAGACAGCCGTTTCCGTGATGATGACGATAACCGTGGCGGTCGTTTACGCCGCAGCAATACCGGCAAAGGCAAAGCCAAACCGGGTCGCGGTGGTCGTGGTCAGGCCAATGAACACGCCTTTACCCGTCCGACCGCTCCGGTGGTGTACGAGGTAGAACTGCCGGAAGCCATTACCGTGGGTGATCTGGCGGCGAAAATGGCCGTAAAAGCCGGTGAAGTGATCAAAACCCTGATGCGGATGGGTGTGATGGCGACCATCAACCAGATTCTGGATCAGGACACCGCCACCCTGGTGGTGGAAGAGATGGGTCACAAAGTAACCAAGCTGATTGCTGACAACCAGCTGGAGCAGGATGTTACCGACGCCGTCACCTACAGCGGTGATGAACAATCACGCGCGCCGGTGGTGACCGTAATGGGTCACGTTGACCACGGTAAAACTTCGCTGCTCGACTACATCCGTCGTACCCGCGTGGCAACCGGCGAAGCCGGTGGTATTACCCAGCACATCGGTGCGTACCATGTGGAAACCGGCCATGGCATGGTGTCCTTCCTGGATACTCCCGGCCACGCTGCTTTTACCGCCATGCGTTCCCGCGGTGCGCAGGCCACTGACGTGGTGATTCTGGTGGTGGCTGCCGATGATGGCGTAATGCCGCAAACCATCGAGGCAATCCAGCACGCTCAGTCTGCCGGTGTGCCGATTGTGGTCGCGATGACCAAGATCGATAAAGACACCATCGATATTGATCGCGTGAAGAACGAACTGGCTGCCCGCAACGTGGTGCCGGAAGACTGGGGTGGTCAGGTTCCTTTTATCGGTGTGTCGGCTAAAACCGGTGCGGGTATTGATGACCTGCTGGAAGCGGTGCTGTTGCAGGCTGAAATTCTCGAGCTGAAAGCCCACTTTACCGGCCCGGGTCAGGGTGTGGTGGTGGAATCGCGACTGGATAAAGGCCGCGGTCCGGTGGCTACCCTGCTGGTGCAGAACGGTATGCTGAAAAAAGGCGATATCGTACTGGCCGGTACCTGCTACGGTCGTGCCCGTGCGCTGCTGGATGAAAACGGTGAACAGGTTGGCGAAGCCGGCCCGTCCATTCCGGTGGAAATCCTCGGCCTGAACGGTACGCCGGACGCCGGTGATAACTTCATGGTGGTGGAAAGCGAGAAAAAAGCCCGTGAAGTGGCGGAATTCCGCGAAACCAAAATGCGTGAACAGGTTCAGCAGCGCCAGCAGGCCGCCAAGCTGGATGCACTGTTTGCCGGTATGGGCGAAGGCCAGGTGGCCAACCTCAACGTGGTGGTGAAGACCGACGTACGTGGTACGCTGGAAGCCATCGTGGCTTCGCTGCAGAAACTGGGCACGGAAGAAGTGAAAGTGAACGTCATCGCCTCTGGCGTGGGCGGTATCACGGAAACTGACGTCAGCCTGGCGGTTGCTGCCAGTGCCGTGGTGTTTGGTTTCAACGTGCGCGCCGACAACGCCGCCAAGAAACTGGTCGAAAACAGCGGCGTCGACATGCGCTACTACAGCGTGATTTACGACCTGCTCGACGATGTTAAGCAAGCCATGGCCGGTCTGCTGGCGCCCGAGCTGCGTGAAGAAATCACCGGTGTGGCGGAAGTCCGGGATGTGTTCAACTCACCGAAATTCGGCCAGATTGCTGGTTGTATGGTGGTGGACGGCACAATCTACCGTAACAAGAAAATCCGTGTACTGCGTGACAACGTGGTGATCTATGAAGGCGAGCTGGAATCCCTGCGTCGCTACAAAGATGACGTTGCTGAAGTCCGTCAGGGCATGGAATGTGGTATCGGTGTGAAGAACTATCAGGACGTCCGCCCGGGCGACCAGATTGAAGTCTTCGACGTACGCGAAATCGCACGTACGCTGTAAGCCGTTAACTGCACAGCGAAGCCCGGTTCTGCCGGGCTTTGCCGTCTCTGCACGACAGGGCCAGGGCCCGGGAGCAAACAATGCCAAAAGAATACAGCCGTACCTCGCGTCTGGGTGACCAGATGCAGCGGGATCTGGCGCAGATGATCCAGTTTCAGATGAAAGATCCGCGTCTCGGTATGGTGACCCTCAACTACGTTAAGGTCGCCAAAGATTTGGGCTATGCCGATATTTACTTCACGGTAATGGGCGCCAAAGGGGAAAGCGATGAGAGCATCCGTCGCCAGACCGAGAAAATTCTCAACGATGCGGCCGGTTTCCTGCGCACCGAACTGGCGAAATTTATGCGTACCCGTGTCATTCCGCACCTGCGTTTTCACTACGATGAAACCATTGAGCGCGGTATGCACCTCACCAGCCTGATCAAACAGGCGCGTGATGAAGATAACGCCCGTCATCCCGATGACGACGCAGGTGAGCCGCAGGCATAAACATGGCACGGACAAAAAAAGGCCGTGCCGTCAGCGGCATTGTGGTGATCAACAAACCGCTGGGGTTATCGTCCAACCAGGTATTGCAGCGGGTTAAGCATCTGTTTGGCGCGCAGAAAGCCGGCCATACCGGTGCGCTGGACCCGTTAGCCAGCGGTGTGTTGCCGATCTGCCTGGGCGAGGCCACCAAACTGTCGCAACTGCTGCTGGATGCCGACAAAGCCTACGATACCACCGCGCGGCTGGGGGAAATCCGCTCCACCGGTGATGCCGAAGGGGAAGTGGTTGCAACCGCGCCGGTACCGGAACTGGACAGTCAGCAACTGGAACGGTTGCTGGACCGCTTCCGTGGCGAGGTGGAGCAGGTGCCACCGATGTTTTCAGCCCTTAAGCTGGATGGCAAACCACTGTACGAACTGGCCCGCCAGGGCATGAGTGCGGACGAGATACAGGCGGTGGCCGATAAAAAACGCCGCGTTATCACCATTCATGAGCTGCTGCTGCAGGCCGTGCGCCCGCAAGAGCTGGATTTGTCCGTACGCTGCTCCAAAGGCACCTACATCCGCACTCTGGTGGAAGACATTGGTCAGGCCATTGGCTGTGGCGCTTACGTCAGCCGTCTGCACCGCACCCAATGTGGCCCTTTTCACAGCGGCCAGATGCTGACGCTGGAGCAGCTGGAGGTTCTGGCGGCTGAGGACATGGAAAGTCTGGACAGCGTCTTATTGCCACCCGCAACCGCCATTCCGGATTGGCCCGAAGTGGCGTTAACGCTGGCCGAAGCCGATAAAATGCTGCACGGACAGCCGATCAGCACTGGCCTGAGCGACTGTCCTTCTGTACAATTGTGGGCCGTTGCACCGGACCATCGGCAAATGATCGGCATCGGCCAGATCGCTGCCGGACAGATTAAAGCCCAGCGCCTGTTTCAGGTTGCTGTGCCGGTAACTGGTTAAACCGGTACAACCTTGCCGTCAGGCAAACGCATCGCACTGTTAATGTGCACGGTGATGATGCTTATTTAATCCTCAGGCGAAGCCTGATGCACATTGTATGGAGTTATAAAGATGGCATTAACTGCTGCTCAAAAAGCTGAGATTGTAAAAGAGTACCAGGTTGCTGAAGGCGACACCGGTTCTCCGGAAGTTCAGGTTGCACTGCTGACCCACAACATCGTTGGCCTGCAGGACCACTTCAAAGCGCACGGTAAAGATCACCACTCACGTCGTGGTCTTATCCGCATGGTTAACCAGCGTCGTAAGCTGCTGGACTACCTGAAGCGCAAAGACCTGTCCCGTTACACCGCTCTGATCGGTCGTCTGGGTCTGCGTCGCTGAGATCTCCGCTTGCAGCAAAGGCCCTTCGGGGCTTTTGTTGTATCTGGCTGGCCGCAGCTGGCCGCCATCTGCTCCGAAAAACCGCCTGTTCGCTGTGGTGCCAACCCCACTCTGATCGCAGATGTGGTGGTGCTTCTAATCATTGGCTTTTCTGCTTCAGCAGATGCAAGAGCCAATTCTTAGAAGCACCGGCAGTCGTCAGGTTTACTGTTGAGTTAAGGAAACTGAAAACCCTATGAGCACAAAACCCGTTGCTAAGATCAAAACCTTCCAGTTCGGTAATGAAACCGTCACTCTGGAAACCGGCCGTATCGCCCGTCAGGCTGATGGTGCCGTACTGGCTACCATGGGCAAAACCCAGGTGCTGGCTACTGTTGTTGCCGCTAAAAGCGTAAAAGCCGGTCAGGATTTCTTCCCGCTGTCCGTGCATTACCAGGAAAAAATGTACGCTGCCGGTCGTGTACCTGGTGGTTACCTGAAGCGTGAAGGCCGTCCGTCAGAAAAAGAAACCCTGACGTCCCGTCTGATCGACCGTCCGATCCGTCCGCTGTTTCCGGAAGGCTTCATGAACGAAGTTCAGGTACTGCTGACCGTAATGGGCGCCGAGAAAGACGTTGATCCGGATATCTGCGCCATGATCGCCACCTCTGCCGCGCTGGCCGTGTCTGGTATTCCGTTCAATGGCCCGATCGGTGGTGCCCGTGTCGGTTTCACCGAAGAAGATGGCTACCTGCTGAACCCGACCTACAGCCAGCTGCAGGACTCGCTGCTGGACATGGTCGTAGCCGGTACCAAAGACGCCGTACTGATGGTGGAATCTCAGGCTCAGGAACTGACCGAAGACGAAATGCTGGGTGCCGTATTGTTCGCGCACACGGCATTCCAATCCGCCATTACCGCCATCAGCGAGTGGACCACCGAACTGGGTATCCAGCAGTGGGACTGGCAGGCTGAAGCCCGTAACGAAGCGCTGTACAGCGCCGTTAAAGCAGAAACCGCCGCTGCCATCAGCGAGGCTTACACCATTTCTGACAAAATGGCCCGTTACGCCCGTCTGGACGAAATCAAAAACGCCGCCGTTGAAAAACTGGCCGCTAAAGAAGGCGAAGAAGGTTTCTCTGCCGACGAAATCGCCGACATGGTTGGCACCCTGAAGTATGAAGTGGTGCGTAACCGCGTGATCGAAGGCCAGCCGCGTATCGACGGTCGTGATAACGACACCGTGCGTCCGCTGACCATCGAAACCGGTGTACTGCCGACCACTCACGGTTCCGCCATGTTCACCCGTGGTGAAACTCAGGCCATCGTGGTGACCACACTGGGTTCTACCCGTGATGCACAGATGATGGATTCCCTGTTTGGTACCGTCACTGACCCGTTCCTGTTCCATTACAACTTCCCTCCCTACTCCGTGGGTGAAGCGGGTCGTATTGGTGCGGTAGGTCGTCGTGAAATCGGTCACGGTCGTCTGGCCCGTCGTGGTGTAACCGCTATGATGCCGAGCTTTGAAGAGTTCCCGTACACCATCCGTGTGGTATCTGAGATCACTGAATCCAACGGTTCATCTTCTATGGCGTCTGTGTGTGGTGCCTCTCTGGCGCTGATGGACGCTGGTGTACCGATCAAGGCACCGGTTGCCGGTATCGCCATGGGTCTGGTTAAGGAAGGCGACAAGTTTGCCGTTCTGACCGACATTCTGGGTGACGAAGACCACCTGGGCGACATGGACTTCAAAGTAGCCGGTACCGATGAAGGTATTACCGCGCTGCAGATGGACATCAAGATCGAAGGCATCACCGAACAGATCATGGAAATCGCGCTGGAAAAAGCCCGCGCGGCCCGTCTGCACATTCTGGAGCAGATGAACGAAGTGATTGCCGAGCCGCGTAAGCAGCTGGCCGACAACGCTCCGACCATGACCACCATGAAGATCCCGTCTGACAAGATCCGTGAAGTGATCGGTAAAGGTGGCGCCACCATCCGTGACATCACCGAAAAATCCGGTGCGGCGATCGACATCAATGACGACGGCGAAATCAAAATCTTTGCCGCTGGCAAAGAAGCGGCCGATATTGCCCGCGGCATGATTGAAGCCATCACTGCCGATATCGAAGTGGGCGTGACCTACACCGGTAAAGTCAGCAAGATCGTTGATTTCGGTGCCTTCATTACCGTACTGCCGGGTAAAGATGGTCTGCTGCACATCTCCCAGATCAGCGATGAGCGCGTGGAAAACGTCTCCGACTACCTGAAAGAAGGTCAGATCGTGAACGTACACGTCGCCGATGTGGACCCGAAAGGCCGCATTAAGCTGACCATGAAAGGTGTTGAACAACCGGCGTAATCCGGCCGTTTAAGGCGCAGAAAACCGCCCCGGTGCAAGCCGCGGCGGTTTTTTTATGGGTATTTCCGGACAACCGGATAGGCAGAGTAGCGTAAGGCCTTTACAGTAGAACGTCCTGCGGCAATAAACCGCATCCCATGGAAAGGAGAAATCATGATGAACACAACACATTCTTTAACAGCAGCTGTTCTGCTTTCATTGCTTCTGAGCGCCTGTGGCGGCGGAGGCGGCGGCAGTAGTTCTTCTGCGGGGTATGAAGTCATCCGTTACAGCGGCGCAGAAGGTGCAGCTGAAATATCGGAAGAAAATCAGGAAGCACTGGCTGCCGGTGCTGGTGAGGTCGTGGCTCTGGCCATTGATGCTGAAGGCTCCGAAGATGCCCTGAGCGATGTCCCGATAGGTATCCAGATACAGGATGGCAACACTCAGGCTGAGTGGGCCCGGCAGGCGGTTGAGCGCGTACTGAGCAGCGGTTTGGTGGATCTGCCGGTTGCTGCCAGTTCAAGCATGGAAGGTGACTGCGGTGGTTCGGCGTCAATATCCGGTTCTGGTACGGAAGCCAATTCTTCATCCGTGATCAACTACAACAACTATTGCACCAGCTTTGGAGAGGATGAGGGCAATATCCGCTTTAACGGTAAGGTGACGGTTGCTGTTGCGACTGTTGGTGAGCGTATGACGACCACCATTCGTTATGAGAACTTCCGTATGACCGCCGCAGGCGAAAGCTTCAGCCTGTCTGGTGTGATCACCACGGTAACCGATGGCTTCGTTCTGACCGAGAGCAGCTGGAATTACACCATGACGGTTGACGGTGTCACCAGCAGCTGGGCCGGCAGTGCGGTGTGCGATGCGGAATACAATTGTGAATACCGTTCTCAGTACGAAGGCAGCGACGGCACCGTATATCAGGTGGCTGATCTGGATGTCAGCGAAGGTATTGATGGCGAGTACAGTGTTGAAGCGACGTTCTATCATCCGGACTATGGCTATGTATCGCTGACAGCGTCTGACATTGTGCTGTGTGCTGATGGCAGCATCGGTGGCGGCGTTATCGTACTGACCGATGATGAGAATACTCTGACCATCACGTTTAATGGCTGTGGCAGTGAGCCCGTCATCGAACTGGATGGCGTGGCCATTATTATCGAAGGCTGATGCGGCTTTTTCGTTCCGGCATTACCGGATACTGCCTGGCAGTATCCGGTTTTTTATGCGCGCTGGCACCAGCATCGGCCCATGAACTGACGCTGGGGGCTGGCTTTGAACACTGGTTGTACCGTGAACAGGGCGACAACGGTCAGGAGCTGAACCGTGAACAGGGATGGCTGCCGGGAGTGGCTGTTCAGACCCGCTGGGACATTCTGCCGGCCCAGCAGTTGCTGCTGGAGGCTTATCACCTGGACGGCCCATTACCTTACCGCGGTTACACCCAGGCGGGTATTCCACACCGTACGGTTACGGACGAAACGGTCCGGCGTTACCGCGGCGGCTGGCGTTGGCTGCAGCAGAGCGTATCCGTCGGATTTTTTGTGCAATGGCAGGAATGGCAGCGCCGCATCCGCGCGGCTGACGCAGTGCGCGGTCTGGATGAACGGTATCGCTGGCATGGTCCGCAGCTTGAAATCGGCTGGCATAACGACTGGCCATACACCGCTGCCTTACGTTGGGGTGCATTGGTACGTGCCAGTTGGTGGCCTGAAGGTTCACTGGACATTGATTTACGTGATTCAGGCTATGGAGAACCCCGGCTGATACTCAGCGATGGGTATGAAGCGGAGCTGGTGTTGCATCTGCAGTGGTCTTTGACGCCGGCATGGGGATTCAATCTGCAGCATCATCAGGGCTATCGCTGGTCTGAGGCGTCAGATACCCGGTGGTTCAGCAATGGCAGCCGTGTGGTGGGACTGAATGAACCGGCCAACAGTACCCGTTGGCAGTCGGTGTGGGCTGGCGTGGTATGGCACTTCTGATCAGGCCTGAATATCCACAAAACGCCCGAGCCGGCGTTCGTCGCTGTTGTTGGCGGTGGTCAGGAAATCGCGGATAGCGGCTGGGGCGTCATCGGGCAGAAGGCGGTTGCGCTGTGCTTCCAGATCATCCTCATCCGGCCTTGCGGGCAGGAAATCCATGCGGGGGGTTGCCCTGATATCGGCCGAATCATCCGTGCGCGCAGGGGCTGGTTGCGGGCTGCGCGCAGCCTGGCCGGCATTGTAGCCAGCGGGCAGGGGATACGCGGTAAACGCCGACAGAATGTTCATAAGCACCCGGATTAACGGTCAGGCCGACTCACTATAGCTCAGCCTGTGGTGGCCGTCATGGCAGATGAATATGTCCGCTCAGATAGGCAAACGTCCGGCCGCTGATCAGTACCCGTCCGTTATGCAGAACAAGGCCAATATCGCCACCACGGGCAGAGCACTGCCAGGCACGCAGAGTGGTTTTCTGCAGTCGCTCCGTCCAATAGGGGGCCAGCGAGCAGAACGAAGAACCGGTAACCGGATCTTCACCAATGCCCTGACGGGGTGCGAAAAAGCGGCTGACAAAGTCGTAATCCGGAGCATCGCAGCGGGCAGTAATCGCAATGGCAAACACATCAAGTTCTGCCAACGCAGAAAAATCCGGCTCACAGGTGCGTACAGCGTCGGCCGATTCCAGCTCGACAATCAGATCGCGTGCTTGTGCCATAGCGACTACCGGTACGCCCAGCCATTGCTCCAGCTGCCGTTGCAGTGTGTCATTCTGCAGAATCCGGGCGGGGCGGGCCGGAAAATCCAGTTGTAAGTCAGCGCCATGGGCGCGTACGCAGAGTTCGCCGGCCTGACAGTCGAACAACCATTCATTTTCGTACGGCTGGTCTGCCCGGATAACGTGGGCTGCCGCAAGGGTTGCGTGGCCGCATAAATCCACTTCCGTCGTTGGTGTGAACCAGCGGATGTAATAGCGACCATCAGCCTGACGCACATAAAACGCGGTTTCCGACAGATTATTTTCCGCAGCAATTGCCTGCATCTGCGTGTCACTAAGCCATTGCGTCAGCGACACGACAGCCGCCGGATTACCGCTGAATCCGGAAACCCCCGGGCGGATAAATGCATCAATCTGGTATAGCGGGAGCTCCGGCATCGGTTAAAGCTCCACAGTATCAAGGTATTCCGGGACTTCAGCTTCCCAGCCAAAGGCCTGCTTAAGATGCTGGCGCATGCAGTCGGCGGCGCCTGCTTCACCATGAGTGATAAACACCTTACGCGGATGGCCCGGCATCTGTTTCAGCCAGTTGCAGATTTCGCGGTAATCGCCATGGCTGGACAGAGCATCCAGATTGGCAATTTCAGCCTGCACGGAATGGTATTCACCGTGAATTTTAATCGCCTCGGCACCGTTAATCAGACTGGCACCCCGGGTACCCTGGGCCTGATAACCCAAAAACAGAACGCTGTTACGCGGGCTGCCGACCAGGGCTTTCAGGTGGTGCAGTACGCGCCCGCCACTGGCCATGCCGCTGGCAGAAATGATTACGCAGGGTTCTTTGCGGCTCATCAGTTCAATGGATTCTTCGGTGGTTTTCACATAAATGGTCATATCATCCATGCGCGCGCAGTCTTCCTCAGTGAGTTTATGCTGCTCGTGCAGGTCGAAGAAAATATTGGTGGCGCGGATGGCCATCGGGCTGTTCAGAAACACCGGAATATTCGGAATACGCTGCTGGTCACGCAAGCGCTGAATATAATGCAGAATTAATTGTGCCCGCCCGACCGCAAAGGCCGGCATCAGCACAATGCCACCGCGTTTTACGGTACGGTTAATCACATCGGCAATGGCTTCTTCGGCATCCATTTCTTTATGCAAGCGGTCGCCGTAAGTGGATTCCACCACCAGATAATCGGTTTCCTGCAGCGGTTCCGGTGGATACATAATGGCGTCATTGCAGCGGCCAACATCACCGCTGAAGGTAATGCTTTTACCCTGATATTCCAGCCGGATGGCGCAGGCGCCGAGAATGTGGCCGGTGGGGGTAAAAGTCGCGGTCATACCACCGGGCAAATGCAGCACTTCACCGCGCTCAATATCTTTGAATTGTTTTAATACTTTGCGGGCATCTTCTTCGGTGTATAAGGGTTCCGCCGGTTCGTGTTTGCTGAATTTCTTTTTATTGGCGTAACGCGCATCTTCTTCCTGCAGGTAGCCGGCATCCGGCAGCAAGACTTTGCACAGCATGTGCGTGGCTTTACTGCTGTACACCGGGCCATGAAAACCGCGCCGCATCAAGGCCGGTAAAAAACCGGAATGGTCGATATGGGCATGGGTTAACAGCACGGCATCAATCTGATCGGCGGGAAAGGGTAATTCAGCCCAGTTACGTTTGCGGACGTTTTTAATGCCCTGAAATAAGCCACAATCAATCAACAGACGGTGACGATCATAAGTCACCAGATATTTGGAACCGGTTACTGTACCGGTGGCGCCAATAAACTGAACCTGAAAAGGTTTGTTCATTCTGAATTCCCTGAACCGTTAAAATCGTTTTCATTCTGGCAGACGTGGCCGCCAATGGGAAACCACCACCGTAGGTTCGTTGATGTACCGCAAGGCGTTTTGGGCAGCGGCTGACTACACTCGGTAGCACTTTCTGGAGAACTTATGGAAACACTGTTCGATTATCTGCATCTGCGCCGGTTGGGCATTAATACCCATCAGGAACCGGTGGTGTATATGCGTCAGGACTGTCATGTGGCAATGTCGGAAGGTTTTTACGCCCACAGCCGGGTGCAGATCAGCACCGCCAGTCATCAGACCATCGCCACCCTGGTGCTGGTGTGCAGCGACCTGCTGTCGCATCAGGAAGCCGGTATCTCCGAAGCGACCTGGCACCTGCTGGGATGCCCGGCCGATGGTGAGCAGGCCTGGTTCCGTCACGCCCGGCCGGTGGACTCTATGTCCTTTGTGCGCGGCAAAATTTACGGTCAGCGTTTTACTCAGGAAGCCGCCAGCGCCATCATTGCCGATATCAAAGCCGGCCATTATTCCGACATTCAGTTATCCGCTTTTGTCACTTCCTGCGCCGGCGACCGCCTTAACCTGGATGAAACCATCGCCATCACCCGAGCCATGGTCGACAGTGGTCAGCGCTTCGACTGGGAGCAGGATAAGGTGCTGGATAAACACTGTGTGGGCGGGCTGCCGGGTAACCGTACCACGCCCGTTGTGGTCGCCATTGTGGCGGCCAATGATTTGCTGATGCCAAAAACCTCCAGCCGCGCCATTACCTCGCCGGCCGGCACCGCCGACACCATGGAAGTGATGACGCCGGTCACTCTCGACTTTGCCCGTATGCAGGCGGTGGTCGAACAACAGGGTGCGTGCCTGGCCTGGGGCGGTTCTGTCAGCCTCAGCCCCACGGATGACATTGTGATCCGCGTCGAACGGGCGCTTGATTTGGATAGCGAAGGGCAGCTGGTAGCGTCGGTGATTTCGAAAAAAGTGGCCGCCGGCTCAAAGCAGGTATTAATTGATATTCCGGTGGGGCCAACCGCCAAAGTACGCTCACAAGCCACTGCGCAAACCCTGAAACACCTGCTCGAACAAACCGGCGCAGCGCTGGGATTGGATGTGCGCACGGTCATTACCGATGGCAGCCAGCCGATTGGCCGGGGTATCGGCCCGGCGCTGGAAGCCCGCGATGTATTACAGGTATTACGTAACGATGGCCATGCACCGCAGGATCTGCGCGAAAAATCGCTGCAATTAGCCGGTGTGTTACTGGAAATGGGCGATAAAGCCGCGCCCGGGCAAGGCTATGCGCTGGCCCAGAGTACCCTGTTATCCGGTCAGGCCATGGCCAGGTTTGAAGCCATCTGTCTGGCCCAGGGGGGCTTTAATGAGCCGCAACTGGCCGATTACAGCCACGTTATCCGCGCCGAACGGACCGGCGTCGTCGCCTATTTCAATAATCGCTTTTTGGCCCGGCTGGCGTCGCTGGCCGGTGCCCCGAACGCCCGTAGTGCCGGCATGGATCTTCATGTAGCGCTGGGTGATCAGGTTCAGGCCGGCGATCCGCTGTTTACCCTGTACGCAGAAGCGCCGGGCGAACTGGCGTATGCGCTGGATTTCCTCAACGGCCACACCGATGTTATCCGCATCGAAGACGACATGGTTTAAGGAGTCGCTATGCCTGCTTTTATTTTGTGCCTGGATGACCATGCCGCCCTGGCCAGTACCCTGGCAGAACAATTAAGCCAGCAGCAGCCGGTATCGGTATTGCCGCTGGAGCGCCGCCATTTTCCCGATGGCGAGCTGTATTTTAATGTGCCGGCCGATGTGCAGGGGGCCGATATTATTGTGTTGTGCCACCTGCATCAGCCCGGTGAAAAAGCGCTGGCACTGTGGTTTATGGCCCGCCATCTGCGTGATATGGGGGCGCGGCGTATTGGCCTGGTCACCCCGTATCTGGCCTATATGCGTCAGGATATCCGTTTTCAGCCGGGCGAATGCTTAACCTCCAAATACTTTGCTGAACTGATCAACCTGAGTTTTGATTTTTTAATCACCATCGATCCGCATCTGCACCGTTACCACCACCTGAATGAAATCTACCGTATTCCGGCCACCGCGCTGCATGCCACCAGTGAAATTGCCGCTTATTTGCGTCAGCAGGTGAATAATCCAGTAATCATCGGCCCGGATGAAGAAAGTGAGCAGTGGGCACGGGAAGTGGCCGAACAGGCCGGCTGTGACGTCCTGGTGTTAACCAAAATCCGCAGTGGTGACCGTGATGTGGCCATCGACCTGCCCGACGTGCAGCGCTACGCCAGCCATCAGCCGGTACTGGTGGATGACATTATTTCCACCGGCCACACCATGCTGCGCACCGCCGAGCAACTGGTGCAGCAGGGCTTACAAAAACCCTTGTGCATCGGTGTGCACGCCGTATTTGCCGAAGGCGGGGCGGGTTTGCCCTCGGCCGCCGAAGAAATGCAGGCTGGCCCGGTCGCCGGCGTCATTACCTGTAACTGCATTCCGCACCCTACCAATGCCATTGATATCAGCCCGCTGCTGGTTCCCACCATTCTGCAGCATCTGAAGGAAGCCTGACTATGAACCTGTATCACACGCTGACCCAACCCGAATCTGTGCAGACGCTGACTGCCAGCGCGCGCCAGTTACGCGAACAGCATGCTGGTTTTGCTGCCTGGGCGGCTGGCGGCGGCGTTATCTGCCACAGCGACAAAACTCAGGTACAGGTCGCGGCACTGGCAGAAGAACTGCTGGCCGCCGGCCATATTGCTGACGTTGGCGAGTGTTACCAGGCGCTCAGCGCGCTGGATTGCCTGACCAATCAGGCGATGTGGCTGGTGGTGCACATGACCTACGCCAAAAATGTATTTCTTGATGGCCGCGATATGCAGCCGGACGATTTCAAACGCGATCCGCAGGGCCACACCGGTGGCTCGCTGAATATGGTACCGGCTTATGCCGGCATGCTGGCGCTGAACCGCTTAACCGGC
Source organism: Venatoribacter cucullus (assembly GCF_016132445.1). NCBI lineage: Bacteria > Pseudomonadati > Pseudomonadota > Gammaproteobacteria > Oceanospirillales > Oceanospirillaceae > Venatoribacter > Venatoribacter cucullus. The sequence continues at coordinate 679,569 of NZ_CP046056.1, forward strand.
CAGCCGCGCGACTGGCTGATGGGGCAGGGGCACTGTGTGGCCGCCGTCGATGCGCTGCAATTACTCACCGGCACCGCACTGTCGGAACGCCGCCAGCAGTACCCTCTGAACGATGACGGGTTAAGCCGGTTTACCCGCGATTTTTACAATTACCGGGTACGCCCGGACGGCAAACCGCTGTCGCCGCTGGGCAGCCATGTGAACGTACACACCGCCGGCGCCCGTATTGAAGGTGGTTATTTAGGCTTTGCCGGCCTGCAATATGTGCATCAGCCCTTACCCGGTGAGCGGCTGGTGGCCTTTTTAAGCGATGGCGCCTTTGAAGAACAGCGCGGCAGCGACTGGGCGGCGCGCTGGTGGCGCGCCGAAGACACGGGTTTAGTCAGCCCGGTGATGATTGCCAATGGCCGCCGCATTGACCAGCGCACCACGGTTGCCCAGCAGGGCGGCACTGAGTGGTTTGTGGAACATCTGCGTCATCAGGGCTTTGCGCCCTTTGTGATAGATGGCCGTGATCCGGCCGCCTTTGTCTGCGCCATTTTTGCCATGGAGCAGGAATTACAGCGCCTGGGGGCGGCGGTACAGTGCGGTGACAGCCGTTACCCGGTGGCATTGCCCTATTGCATTGCTGAAACCATCAAGGGCTATGGCTTCCCGGGCGCCGGCACCAACGCCGCCCACGGTTTACCGCTGGGCAGCAACCCGCGCCGCGATGCTGAGGCGCTGCGTTTCTTCCACAAAGGGGCCAAAGCCCTGTGGCAGGATGAGCAACAATGGCGCGCCGCCGTGGCTGAATTGAAGCAACCAAAAACCCCGGCTGCGCCAGTGGCGGTGACGGTGAACCGCCACGATCCGCACTGGCACAAAGACAACATTTCCCCCATGGCGGCGCTCGATGGCTATTTTGTTGACCTGATTGAGGTGAACCCGCAGCTGCGCGTGCGGGTGGGTAACCCGGACGAACTCAGCTCCAACCGCATGAACCAGACCCTCGATCACCTGAAACACCGGGTGACTGATCCGGAAGACGGGGTGGCCGAGGCCGTCGACGGTGCGGTGATTACCGCCCTTAACGAAGAAGCCGTGGTCAGCGCCTGTCTGGCCAATCAGGCCGGTCTGAACATGGTGGTGTCGTACGAAGCGTTCTCCACCAAAATGCTGGGCGCGTTGCGGCAAAGCATTATTTTTTCCCGGCACCAGAAAGAAGCCAACGATCCGGCTTCCTGGCTGGGTATTCCGGTTATTTCTACGTCGCACTTGTGGGAAAACGGCAAAAACGAACAGAGCCATCAGGACCCCAGCCTGGCGGAAGCCTTGCTGGGTGAAATGTCCGATATGGCGCGGGTGGTGTTCCCGGCCGATGGCAACAGTGCCATGGCCTGTCTGAAAGCCTGTTATGGCGACCTCGGTACGGTCTGGAACTTAGTGGTGCCGAAATCCGTGGTGCCGACCGTATTGGATGGCAAGCAGGCGGCAGCGCTGGTGCGCGATGGCGCTATTTGCGTGCGGGGGCATTGTGGGGCTGATCTGCAGCTGGTGGCCTGCGGGGCGTTTCAGTTGCAGCAGGCGTTGAAAGCGTCTGATCGCCTGCAGCAGCGGGGCGTAGCGCATTCGCTGATTTATCTGCTCGAACCGGGTCGCTTCCGCATTGCCCGCGATGCCCATGAAGCCGAAATTATGGCCGATGCATCGGTACTGGAATCGCTGTTCCCGGCCCGGGTACAGGGCCGGGTGTTGTTAACCCATACCCGTCCGGAAGTACTGTTGGGCCATGCCCGGCTGCTGGATCTGGGGCCGGCGCGTACGGTAGCGCTGGGCTATGTGAATCAGGGCGGGACGCTGGATACCGAAGCGTTACTCTTTGCCAACCATTGCACCTGGGCCGATGCGCTGGCGGCGCTGGCGCGCCTGGCTGGTCAGCCGCCTCAGCAGTGGCTGAGTGAGGAAGAATGGGCGGCCATTCAGGGAGAGGGCGATCCGTATCAGGTGATTAAACACCCCTATCCGGATGGCTTGTAAACGATTTATAAGACCAGGTAAGACCGGGCGCTTCGTTCTGAAACGCCCATCTTCGTACAGTCAGCTCAAACGGCTTCGCTGGGCTGGTTGCGGCCCCGGGAAACCGGGTTGCTGTATTCCAGTGAGGGGTCATCCAGACTGGCCAGCTTCAGCAATGTCATATCAAGAAAATAATTCTGATACAGCTTCCACGGTCGTTCGTCACCCTGCTGCGGAATCTGGTCTTTTACCCGGGCAATATAGCCCGACTGCATGTTAATAAAGGGCAGGCGCTTAATACCGGCGTTATGGTTGCGCGGTGTTACCTGGCGTACGCCTTTCTCATCCATATGCTGCAGCAAACGGCAGACATAGCTGGAAATCAGATCCGCTTTTAAGGTCCAGGAGGCGTTGGTGTAACCGAACACCATGCCCATATTGGGCAGGTTCTCGAACATCACCCCGCGGTAGCTCATGCTCTGGTTTGGCACGAACGGCTGACCATCCACGCTCACCTGCATTTTGCCCAGCATCTGCACCTTCAGGCCGGTGGCGGTAATAATAATATCGGCCTCCAGCGTTTTACCGGATTTCAGCAGAATGCCGTTTTCGACAAAACGGTCGATATGGTCTGTCACCACCGAGGCTTTACCGGCGGAAATGGCTTTAAACATATCGCCCTCCGGTACCGCGCACAGACGCTCGTCCCAGGGATTATATTTCGGCGTAAAGTGCTGCATATCGAAACCGGCCGGTAATTGTTTTTTTACCGTCCACTGCAGTAATTTCCGGGCGGCATTGGGAAAGCCTTTGCAGAAGCGGAACAGGCCCAGGGTAATAGAAACGTTGCGACCGCGGATAATGCGGTAGGCCCATTTCTGCGGCAACAGCGCGCGTAATACCTTCACCATGGCATCCTGTTGCGGCACGGTTAATACATAAGAGGGTGAGCGCTGCAGCATGGTAATGTGCGCGGCTTTGTCGGTCATGGCCGGCACCAGGGTGACGGCGGTGGCACCACTGCCGATGACCACGACTTTTTTATTCTGGTAATCGAGATTTTCCGGCCAGAATTGCGGGTGAATAACCTGGCCGTTGAAATCGTCGCGGCCAGCGAATTCCGGTGTAAAACCTTCCTCATAGCTGTAATAACCGGTGCAGCTGAGTAAAAAGTGGCAGCTGTATTCTTTCGTGCTGCCATCGGCCTGCTGTACGTCGACCGTCCACAGTGAGGTGCTGCTGTTAAAGCGTGCCGCGGTGACTTTTTGCTGGTAACGGATGTGCGGTTCGACGTTATTTTCGGCGGCGGCTTCGCGGATGTAATTGCGGATATCGGCACCATCGGCGATGCCTTTTTTGTTGTTCCAGGGCTTAAATTCATAGCCCAGGGTAAACATATCGGAATCGGAGCGGATGCCGGGGTAACGGAACAAATCCCAGGTGCCACCGCTGGCGTTGCGGCCTTCCAGAATCGCAAAGGTTTTATGCGGTAATTCTTTTTTCAGGTGACAGGCGGCACCAATACCGGACAGGCCGGCGCCGATAATAAGAACGTCAAAATATTCAGTTGCCATAATCTGTTCCGCTGCTGTGTGGTCGTTATTGTTGTCACTGCGCTGAGCTGAGTAAGTCTCTGAGCGTTACTGTCGGGCAGGCGGCTGTAAAAAAACAGGTGCGGCCCTGACATCTTTTACCGGTGTGGGTAGGGCGGAAGCGCGGATGGGGTAGTAAAGCCCGTGGAATCTGGGTTTTGGCAGGGGGTTAGTTCAGGCCATGACGCTGCAGAGCGATGCGTCCGCTGGGGGAAATGACCACGCCTTCGGCGCGCAGTAATTGCAGTTGGCGGGCATAAGCCGGGCTGGCGGGCGGAAAACTGCTGCGCCCCTGGGCGTTAATCACCCGGTGCCAGGGCAGGCGGCTGCCTTCCGGCAACCGTTGCAGCATTTGCCCCACCCAGCGGGCGCGGCGCGGAAAACCGGCTAAGGCGGCCAGCTGTCCGTAAGTAACCACCGTACCGGCGGGAATGGCCGCCAGCACGGTGTACAGCCGTTCGGCCGCACTGACGGCGGCCGTATCAGGCTGGTGGCTATTCGTCATTACAGACGCAGACCACCGTCGACTTCGACCACGCGGCCCGACATATAGTCGTTTTCCAGCAGGAAAGACACGGCGTGGGCAATTTCATCCGGTACACCCATGCGCTTGGCCGGAATGCCGGCAGTCATTTTTTCCAGCGCTTCCGGTTTCATGCTGGCGGTCATTTCGGTCGCGATAAAGCCCGGCGCAATGGCGTTGGCGCGGATGCCGTAACGGGCCAGTTCTTTCGCCCACACCACGGCCATGCTGGCGACACCGGCTTTGGCGGCCGAGTAGTTGCTCTGGCCCATGTTGCCGGCGCGGGAAATGCTGGAAATATTGATGATGCAGCCGCCTTCGCCGCCCTTGATCATCTGCACCGCCGCTTCCCGGCCGCACAGGAATACACCGGTTAAGTTCACATCGATCACCGACTGCCACTGCGCCAGGCTCATCTTGGTGACTTCACCGTCTTTCACTTTCACCATCAGACCGTCGCGCAGAATACCGGCGTTATTCACCAGGCCATGCAGGCCACCGAGGTCAGCGCTGATAGCGGCGAAAGTGGCCTCCACCTGATCTTCTTTGGCCACGTTGCAAACGTAGCTGCGGCCGGTGCTGCCGGCCGCTTCGACCTGACGCAGGGTTTCCGCCATGTGGCTTTCGTCCAGATCGATAATGGCCAGACGCGCGCCCTTGCTGGCCAGATACACGGCCATAGCACGACCCAGACCCTGGCCTGCGCCGGTAACAGCAATAACTTTATTGTGCAGATTCATAGCAAAACTCCTGAAGGATGTGAGGCACCGGTTGGCACAAAACGCGGCGATTATAAGGAATGCCGGCCTGATTTGCCCTGTCTGGATTAATGTCGCGCAGAAAAATGACCATTTTGTTGCTCTGGTCATAATTTTAATGTGCATTTATGCCAATGATTGTGCGCGCTTTGCACATTGCCGCGGGCTGCCGGCAGGGGTAGCCTGAGGTTCGTCACGTCCTATAACAATAACGAGGACCCCGCATGACTCTGCCATTAGCCGGTTTAACCGTGCTGGATTTGTCGCGCTTATTGCCTGGCCCAATGTGCTCATTGCACCTGCAGGATATGGGCGCGCGGGTAATAAAAATAGAAGACACCCACGCCGGGGATTACACCCGCAGTCTGGGCATGCCGAAAGGGCTGACCAGCCCGGTGTTTCATATTCTGAACCGTGGCAAAGAATCGGTGAGCCTTGATCTCAGCCATCCGGACGGGCATCAGTTGCTGCTGCAGCTGGTGGCCCGCGCCGACATTCTGCTGGAAAGCTTTCGCCCCGGGGTGATGAAAAAACTCGGCCTCGGCTACGAACGTCTGTGCGCGGTGAACCCGCAGCTGGTGATGTGCTCCATCACCGGCTTTGGCCAGACCGGCCCCTGGGCCAATAACGCCGGCCACGATATGAATTACTGCGCCACCGCCGGCATTCTCGACCAGAGCGGTGAAGCCGGCGGGCCACCGGCGCTGGGTAATTTTCAGATTGCCGATCTCGCCGGTGGCTCACTGAGTGCGGCCATGGCCATTCTGGCGGCGGTGGTGGGGCGCTTTCGCCACGGCGAGGGAAGTTATCTGGATATTTCCATGACCGACTGCGCCTTTGCCAATAACGTTATTCCGCTGGCCGCCATGAATTTAATGGGCAAAGCCATGCCGCGCGGGCAGGACATGCTCACCGGTGCGCGCCCCTGTTACAGCCTTTATAAAACCGCCGATAACCGCTATATGGCGGTGGGCGCGCTGGAACAGAAATTCTGGCATCAGCTGTGCGACGTTTTGGCACAACCTGACTGGAAAACCCGTTACCACGATATGGGGCCGCTGGCCGAACAATTACGCGCGGAAGTAGCAGCAGTTTTTGCTGCTCAGCCTCAGGCGCACTGGCGTGAAGTATTTGCCGCCACCGACTGCTGTGTTACTCCGGTATTAACGCCGCAACAGGCCTTTGAACATCCGCAATTACTGGCGCGGGAAATGGTGCAAACCCTGACCACGCCACAGGGGCAAACCCTGCGCTGCCCGGCGACGCCTTTCTGTTTTAATGAACCAAAACCCCAGCATCTCCGGCCTGGCCCGCAGCAGGGTGAACACAGCGTCAGCATCCTGCAGAACCTGGGGATTACGGATACTCAAATTCAGCAATGGCAGCAGGTCGGTGTTATCCGGACGGCGTCTGAACATTCTTAACCCGTAAATTCAAATAATAAATCAGGAGCAACAATATGATTCCACGTCACGTCTACACCGAAGAACACGATTTATTCCGCGACAATGTGCGCAAGTTTATGCAGCGTGAAATTCAGCCGCACTGGGAAGAGTGGGAAGCGCAGGGGCATATTTCCCGCGAAGCCTGGCACAAAGCCGGTGAGACCGGTTTATTGTGTACCCACCTGCCGGTGGAATACGGCGGTTCCGGGGTGGATTTTCGTTATTCCTCCATCGTTATTGAAGAACAGGCCTATGTGTTTTCATCCGGCCCGGGTTTTTCCCTGCACTCCGACATTGCCGCGCCCTATATTCTGCATTACGGCAGTGAAGAACAAAAACAACACTGGTTGCCCAAACTCTGTACCGGTGAAGTAATTACCGCCATTGCCATGACCGAACCGGGCACCGGTTCTGACCTGGCGGGGGTGCGTACCACCGCCGTAGCGGATGGCGACGACTACATTATTAACGGCTCCAAAACCTTTATTACCAACGGCCAGATGGCCGATCTGTATATTGTGGTGTGTAAAACCGACACCAGCGCTGGCGCTAAAGGCGTGAGTTTATTTCTGGTTGAAGGCACCCGTGCCGGTTTCAGCCGCGGTAAAAACCTGAATAAGGTGGGAATGAAAGCGCAGGATACTTCGGAACTGTTTTTCGACAATGTACGGGTACCGAAAGAGAACCTGCTGGGCCAGAAAAATGCCGGTTTTATTTATTTAATGCAGGAACTGGCGCAGGAACGTTTAAGTGTGGCCATCGGTGGCGTAGCGTCAGCCCGTGCCTGCTACGACGAAACGGTTAAATACGTAAAAGAGCGTCAGGCCTTCGGTAAGCCGATTGCGGCGCTGCAGAATACCCGCTTTAAACTGGCGGAATTACGCACCGAACTGGATGTAACCCAGTGTTATGTGGATCGCTGTCTGGAACTGCACTGCGAAGGCAAGCTGAGTGTCGACGATGCCGCCGCGGTAAAACTCTGGGCCACGGAAGCGCAGTTCCGCATTATTGACGCCTGCGTGCAGCTGCACGGTGGTTACGGTTATATGTGGGAATACCCGGTGGCGCGCGCCTGGGCTGATTCGCGCGTACAGCGGATTTATGCCGGTACCTCAGAAATTATGAAAGAGATTATTTCGCGGACGATTTAAACCATCTCAGTCAGAACAGTATGCCACCATGATGGTGCATTATTCTGCTGCCAGACACGCCGTGAATGCATCCATGCAGGCTCCGCTGCCGCATCGATCCCCACGACGGGGTGAATGCCTGATTTTATCGGGAATAAAATCAGGCCCGCGGCAGAGGGTCTGTCAGCAAAACAATACACCCGGTGGCAATATGAAAAGTCGCTGATGGTTCAGTCTTGATGGTTAACAAGGGATATAAAAATGACTGATGCTTATATATTTGACGCCGTCCGAACCCCGCGCGGCAAAGGTAAGAAAGATGGCAGTCTGCATGTGGTAACCCCGGTCAATTTAATGGCCGGCTTATTGCGCGATTTACAGCAGCGACACCAGCTGGATACCCGTCTGCTGGACGATGTGGTGCTGGGTTGTGTGGAACCGGCGATGGAGCAGGGCGCTGATATTGCCCGCACTGCGGTATTAATGGCCGATTACGCGCAAACCTGTGCCGGTACGGTGGTCAGCCGTTTCTGTGCCTCGGGGCTGGAAGCGGTGAATATGGCGGCGGCCAAAGTGAAGGCCGGTGAAGCGCAATTAACCATTGGCGGTGGGGTGGAATGTATGTCACGGGTGCCGATGGGTGCCAGTGGCGGTGCGTATTACACCGACCCGTCGGTGACTAATAAATTATCCTTCGTGCCGCAGGGGATTTCTGCCGATTTAATTGCCACACTGCACGGATTTTCCCGTACCGATGTAGACGCCTACGCGGTGGAATCCCAGCGGCGCGCCAAGCACGCCTGGGACAATGGTTATTTTAAAAATTCCGTTATGCCGGTTAAAGACCAGTTTGGTTTAACCCTGCTGGCGCACGACGAACTGATGCGCCCGGACGCCACACTGGAATCGCTGGCGACGCTTAAACCTTCCTTTGAGGTGCCGGGCAATATGGGCTTTGATGCCATTGCCCAGCAGGTGTATCCGCAGGTAGAGCGTATTCATCATGTGCACCACGCCGGTAATTCATCCGGCATTGTGGATGGCGCTTCTGCGGTATTAATCGGTACCAAAGAAATGGGCCAGGCGCTGGGTTTAAAACCCCGCGCACGCATCCGTGCCGCCGCCTCGGTGGGTTCCGAACCTACCATTATGCTCACCGGCCCGGCGCCGTCAGCGCGTAAAGCACTGAAAAACGGCGCCATGCAGGCCAGCGATATTGATTTATGGGAACTGAACGAAGCTTTTGCCTCGGTCGTGCTGTTGTTTATGCAAGAACTGAACATCGACCACAGCAAAATCAACGTTAATGGTGGTGCCATCGCCATGGGTCATCCGCTGGGTGCCACGGGGGCGATGATTTTAGGCACCGTGCTGGATGAGCTGGAACGCCGGGATCTGAATACGGCCCTTATCAATCTCTGTGTCGGCGGCGGCATGGGGACGGCCACGATTATTGAGCGCGTTTAAAAGCATTGGCTTTTACGATTTGAGGAAAGATTATGAGTACTTTTACACAGGAAATCGACGCTCAGGGCCTGGCCGTTCTTACCTGGAACGATCCCAATGGTCCGGTCAATTCACTGGCCCAGAGTGCGGTGCTGGCACTGGGCAAAGCCATCGATGATTTACTGGCCAATGATGCGGTAAAAGGCATTGTATTAACATCCGGTAAAGCCGATTTTGTCGTTGGTGCCAATTTAAAAGAAATTCAGACCATGCCGCAGAATGCGGAAACAGTGCTGAATTTTGTCCGCAGTCTGCATGCCATTACCCGACGCATGGAGCAGGGCGGTAAACCCATTGTCGCGGCCATGAACGGCACCGCATTGGGTGGTGGTATGGAAGTGGCGCTGGCCTGCCACCATCGTATTGCGGCCGACAACCCGAAAGCGGTGTTTGGTTTTCCGGAAGTCAATCTCGGCCTGCTGCCCGGGGGTGGCGGTACGCAGCGGCTGGCGCGCATGCTGGGCATTCAGGCGGCGATGCCCTGGTTGTTGCAGGCCACACAGGCGAAAGCCAAAGAAGCCCAGGCGGCCGGTTTCATTAATGCCGTTGTACCGGCCGAGCAGTTAATCAGTGCCGCCAAAGAGTGGCTGCTGGCCAATCCGGCGGCCTGCGTCCAGCCCTGGGACGAGAAGAAATTTAAACTGCCAAATGGCGAAGTACAGTCAGCAAAAGTGGCACAGGTCTTTATGGGTGCCGAAGCCATGCTGCGCCAAAAAGGCATGGGTAATTACCGCGCGCCGCAATTAATTCTGCAGGCCCTGTACGAAGGCTGTCAGGTGCCCTTTGATGCTTCACTGGAAATTGAAGCGCGGTATTTTACGGAATTACTGCTGTCGGACCAGGCCAAAGCCATGATCCGCACCTTCTTTGTGGCGTTGCAGGATGCCAATAAACTGAAAAACCGCCCTCAGGGCGTGGATAAAAAACAGTTTCAGAAAATCGGTATTTTAGGTGCCGGCATGATGGGTGCGGGTATTGCCTATGCTGCGGCCATCAGCGGTATGCAGGTGGTGTTACTGGATAGCACTCAGACCGCCGCGGATAAGGGTAAGGCGTATTCAGATGAGTTGCTGAAAAAGCGTGTCGCGCGCGGCAAAATGACGGCTGAAAAAGCCACCATTACTCTGGCGCATATTCTGCCTACTACGGATTTTAAGGATCTGAAAGGCTGCGAGCTGGTGATTGAAGCGGTATTTGAAGAGCGCACCATTAAAGCCGAGGTTACCGCCAGGGCCGAAGCGGTGCTGGCAGACGACGCAATTTTTGCTTCCAATACTTCCACGCTGCCGATTACCGGGCTGGCCGAAGCGAGTAAACGTCCGGCGCAGTTTATTGGCCTGCACTTCTTTTCACCGGTCGATAAAATGCCGCTGGTGGAAATTATTCTGGGCCAGCAAACCAACCAGCAAACCCTGGCCTGGGCGCTGGATTTTGTTCAGCAAATTAAGAAAACCCCCATTACCGTAAACGACAGCCGCGGTTTTTATACCTCGCGGGTATTTAAAACCTATGTGTTGGAAGGCATGGCGTTATTGCAGGAAGGGGTGGCGCCGGCGCTGATTGAAAATGCCGGTAAACTGGCCGGTATGCCGGTCGGGCCGCTGACCCTAAGCGATGAGGTGTCACTGGAACTCATGGACCGCATCGGCCGCCAGACCCAGCAGGATCTTGGCGCTGCCTATGTACCGCATCCGGGCGATGCCGTGGTGCAAACCATGGTGCATGAGTTAAAGCGTATCGGTAAAAAAGCCGGCGTTGGTTTTTATACCTACCCAACTGAGCCAGGCGCGAAAAAAACGCTGTGGACTGGACTGGCCGAACATTTTCCGGTCGCAACACAACAACCGGACGTGGAGACTGTCAAGCAACGCCTGTTGTACGCGCAGGCGGTGGAAGCACTGCATTGCCGTGCCGAAGGGGTTATTACCCGCGCCCATGAAATGGATATTGGTTCCATTTTTGGCTGGGGTTTTGCCGCCCATACCGGTGGGGTGATTTCCTTTATTGAAACCATTGAAGGGCTGGCGTCGTTTATTGCTAATGCCGATGCTCTGGCTGAGCGTTGCGGTAACCGCTTCCGCATACCGGAAAGTGTGCGGGATATGGCGGCCGCCGGACGGTCTTTTTATTAAGGAGTGTAAATGCGGGAGCAGAGCGGGCTTCAGGCCCGCTCTTCCGCCCACTGTTCTTTTATTTGCAGAACCTGCGGCAGCAATTCAATAAACAGCGGTACCAGTTCCGGATCAAAATGTTTACCCGCTTCGTCGCGCAATAACTGCACCGCTTGTTCTACCGGCCAGGCTTTTTTGTAAGGCCGCTCGCTGGTCAGGGCATCGAACACATCGGCAATGGCCACTATGCGGCCTTCCAGCGGAATATCGGTACCGGCTAAACCGGCCGGGTAGCCACTGCCGTCCCATTTTTCATGGTGGCTGACCGCAATATCATGCGCCATTTTCAGTAACCCGCTGCTGTGCTGGCCAATAATACGGCCGCCAATGGCGGCGTGGGTTTGCATAACCTGCCATTCGTCTGCATCCAGCTTGCCGGGCTTGCGCAAAATGGCATCGGGGATACCGATTTTTCCCACATCGTGCATGGGCGCGGCGTGCAGAATACGTTCAGCATCGGCGTCACTGAAACCCGCAGCCCGGGCTAACAATTGTGTGTAACGGCTCATGCGGATAACGTGCAAACCGGTTTCGTTATCTTTGTATTCCGCCGCCAGCCCCGGCAGCATGGACAACAGGGTCAGCAGCGGGTCGTAGTGAAATTGCACCGGTTGCGATGGCCAGGTGCCGGGTGCTGCGGGTGCGGCTCAGGCGTGCCAGACCAGCGATCTGCAGCGCCATGGCCGATGTCAGGATGGCGATCAGTACTGACAACAGCACAATGCCGTGGTTATGTTCCATGGGCAGTAAGTGGTTGATGGTGCCGGGCGGAACAAACCAGTCATTCAGTGTCATCAAGATATCTCCTGTCTGTTTTATAGGTCGCAGTATACAGAGGGCAGCGGTACTGTTCAGTGTTGGCGGTATTGGGGCTACCTAACCTGAAGTATGGCAGGCGGTTGTGGCTCTTCTACGCTGTCGGCACAAACCGGAGGCCTGTTATGAAGTTTATTCAGAATTTATCCATGCGGCATAAGCTGCTGATTCTTATTTTGCCAGCCATGCTGGTGTTGCTGATGCTGTTTGTGGAGCGTACCCACGGTTATCTGGGGCAGTATCAGGCGATGCAGCATCTGCAGCAGCAGGCCGCGTTATTACAGCTGCTCGACCCGGTGGTAACGGAATTGCAGAAAGAGCGTGGCCGCTCGGCGGTGTTTTTATCCAGCCGGCAGGCCCCGGCAGAGGCCACGGCCGCCCTGCAGGCGCAGTACCAGAGCAGTGACCGGGTGTTGTCTGGCTGGCAGCAGGGGTTAACCCAATGGCTGCAGAACAACGAGGCGCTGTCAGCGTTAACCGATTTTCAGCAACAGCTGCAGAAGCTCAGCCAGGTGCGCAATCAGGTGCTGGCTCATGCCATCAGCGGCGCAGAAGCGCTGCGCATCTATACCGATCTGGTTCATCAGGGGATGGCCTTTACCGGCCGTACATTACGGTCGGTGCAGGAGCCGGATATTCAGCGCCGGATGAGTGCCTATGCCGCCATTTCCAACCTGACAGAAGTAGCAGGACTGGAACGTGCACGGGGTGCTGCCTACCTCCGAATGGGTACATTCGAGCGGGCGGATTTATTACCGGTTACCCGCCTGCAGGGGCAACAGGAATCACTGCAGGCACAGGTGCCCTTGTTTTTGTATGAACAGGAAATGACCGACTGGAACAGCGCACTCAACAGCGCCGATAACCGCCAGTTTGAGGGTTTCCGTCAGCGTCTGAATGATCCCCAGGCGGCCGCCGCGATTACGCCGGCACAATGGTTTCAGCAAGCCACCGTGCGTATCAGCGTGCTGAATAACAGCAAAGAACAGCTGGTGCAGATTATTGCGGCTGATGCCGTCCAGCTGCAGCAGGCCGCTGCCACGGATTTATGGACGGAAACCGCGTTAATGGCTCTGGTGGTGTTGCTGGTGGTGGTGATGTCGGTGGTTATTTCGGCGCAGGTCAACGGCCAGGTGGGTGGGTTATTAAAGGTTATCCGCACCTCGATGCAGGAAAAGGATTTGTCGGTGCGGGTGCCGGTATCGTCACTGGATGAAATTGGTGAAGTGGCGGCGGCAGTGCAGGAATTATTTCTGGCTTTTTCCCGCGCCCTGGACCAGCTCGATAATGCCAGCCTGCAACTGGCGGCGGCGATGGAAGAAAGTGCAATGACCGCCGGTAAAAATGCCCTGCAGCTGGAACACCAGCAACAGCAGGTCGAGCAGGTAGCAACGGCGACGGAAGAAATGTCGGCCACTTCCGAACAGATTTCCCAGCATACCCAGCGGGTGGCGGATGCGGCCGTGAGTGTGCGCTCAAAGAGCGAAGCGGGGGAAGAAACCGTTAAACAGAGTGTCAATCAGGTGCAGCGTCTGGCCGGATCGGTACAGGGTGTGGACCAGTTAATGCAGGATCTGCAGCACCGCAGCGATTCAATGATTGAAGTGATTGATGTTATCCGTAACGTTGCTGACCAGACCAATCTGCTGGCGCTGAATGCGGCGATTGAAGCCGCCCGGGCCGGTGAGCATGGCCGCGGTTTTGCAGTGGTTGCTGATGAGGTACGCACGCTGGCCCAGCAAACCCACAGTTCCACCCAGAAAATTCAGGAGATTATCGAAAGCTTTACCGAACTGGCCGCAACGGCAACCCATTCCATTGAAAGCAGCCATAAAATTGCTGATGAAGCACTGCTGCAGTCGAAAGAGCTGGAACGCACCTTTGACGATATTCTTAACGATGTAAAAGGCATTTCTGATATGGCGTCGGAAATTGCCACAGCCTCGGAAGAGCAGGTGGCGGTAAGCCGGGAAGTGGCCCGCAGTATGGAAATGATCCGTGATGATTCGGCCCAGACGTATCAGGGCGCGATGGAAATACGTTCGGTTACCCAGAATCAGTCGGCACTGGCAACGGAATTAAAAGATCTGGCGGGTGAATTCAAAACTCATTGATGTCTTTGCGGAATAAAAAAACGGCGGTAAAAACCGCCGTTTTTTTTATAGCGTTAGCAACACTTCAGACGTTAAAGCGGAAATGCACGACGTCACCGTCCTGAACGATGTAGTCCTTGCCTTCCAGACGCCATTTACCGGCTTCTTTGGCGCCGTTTTCACCCTTGTACTGAATAAAATCGTTATAGCTGATGACTTCGGCGCGGATAAAACCACGTTCAAAGTCGGTGTGAATAGCGGCGGCGGCGCGCGGTGCGGTATCACCCACTTTAATGGTCCAGGCGCGCACTTCTTTTACGCCGGCGGTAAAGTAAGTTTGCAGGCCCAGAAGCTGGTAACCGGAGCGGATAACCCGGTCCAGGCCGGCTTCTTCCATGCCCATTTCCTGCAGGAATTCCAGTTTGTCTTCGTCGTCCAGCTCGGCAATTTCCGCTTCGATTTTATTGCAAACGGCTACGACGGAAGCGCCTTCGGAAGCGGCAATCGCCGTTACGGTATCCAGGTGCGGGTTGTTCTCAAAACCGTCTTCGGCCACGTTGGCAATATACATGGTCGGTTTAATGGTCAGCAGATGAAAGGTGCGGGCGAACTTACGCTCGTCATCGTTCAGCTCCAGCATGCGCGCGGTTTTACCCGCTTCAAAATGCGGAATCAGACGTTCCAGCAGCGCTTTCTGTGCCACCGCATCTTTGTCACCGCCTTTGGCGATACGGACAATGCGCTGGTACTGTTTTTCGCAGGATTCGAGATCGGCCAGAATCAGCTCGGTATTGATAATGTCGATGTCGTCGGCCGGATTAACGCGGTTGGCCACGTGGATTACGTTGTCGTCTTCAAAGCAACGCACGACGTGGGCAATGGCATCGGTTTCACGGATATTGGCCAGGAACTGGTTACCCAGGCCTTCGCCCTTGGAGGCGCCTGCCACCAGACCGGCGATATCCACAAATTCCATGGCGGTCGGCACCACGCGCTCGGGTTTTACAATGGCCGCCAGTTCATCCAGCCGCTTGTCGGGCATTGGTACGATGCCGGAGTTCGGTTCAATGGTACAGAACGGGAAGTTTTCGGCCGCAATGCCGGATTTGGTCAGGGCGTTGAAGAGGGTGGATTTACCCACGTTGGGCAGGCCCACGATACCGCATTTGAATCCCATAACAGGTCCTGTATATGTTCGTAAAAAATTTGCCGGGTAGTTTACCCGATTTCAGCCTTTAAAGGAGTGCAGACGGTTCATGGCTTTGGCCAGATCACCGCCCAGGGCCTGCGGCAGCACACAGAGTGCTTCGTCGATAACATCCTGCATGGCTTTCAGTTCGGCCTGTGAGGGTTTGCCCAGTACATGGCCGGTCACTTTGCTTTTATCGCCAGGGTGGCCGATACCTATGCGCAGACGGTGAAAATTCTGGTTATTACCCAGTTTGCTGATAATGTCGCGCAGCCCGTTCTGACCACCATGGCCACCGCCGAATTTGAATTTGGCCTGGCCGGCGGGCAAATCCAGCTCGTCATGCACCACCAGAATCTGGGCCGGGGCCAGCTTATAAAAATTCGCCAACGCCTGTACCGCATTACCGCTTAAATTCATAAAGGTGGTGGGAATCAGCAGCCAGCAATCCTGTCCGCCAATACGGCCTTTGCCATACAAACCGTGAAATTTTCGTTCCGGCAGAAGTTGGATGCCTTCCTGACGGGCCAGTTTTTCAACCAGCCAGGCACCGGCATTGTGGCGCGTGTGTTGGTATTCGGCTCCGGGGTTTCCGAGGCCGACAATCAGCTGAATAGAGTCGCTCATAACGGGTCGGCTCCCTGCAGAATGATGTCAGATAGATCAATGCGACCAGACATAAAAAAAGCGGGGACCAGCCCCGCTTTTTTGTTACCACCGGAGCAGAAATTACTCGGCGGCGGCTTCTTCGTCGTCACCGCCTTTAACGGCCAGAACAGACACAACGGCGTCGTCGTGGTCAGCACCGTGTGCCAGTTCCACAGACTCAACGCCTTTCGGCAGTTTCAGGCCAGACAGGTAAACAACGTCACCAACATTCAGCGCAGCCATATCGACTTCGATGAACTCCGGCAGGTCGCCGGCAGAGCACAGAACGTCGATGCTGGTCAGGTGGTGAGCAATTTTGCCACCGCCGGTTTTCACGCCCACGCAGACGTCTTCGTTGATGAAGTGCAGCGGGATGTGCGCTTTGATCTTGGTGGATTTGTTCACGCGCAGGAAGTCAGCGTGCCATACCATCGGCTTGGCCGGGTGACGCTGCAGGTCCTGCAGTACAACCTGTTCGGCTTTGTCGCCGATGGTCAGGGTGATGATGCTGTTGTAGAACGCTTCGTTTTCCAGAGCTTTGTTCAGCTCGTTCACTTTCAGAGTGATGGAAACTGGCTTGCGGTCGTTACCGCCGGCTTTACCACCGTAAACTACGGCTGGTACGCCATTTTCGCGACGCAGGCGGCGGCTCGCACCTTTCCCTTCGTCTTCGCGAAGTACTGCAGACAGAGTAAATTCTGACATGGTCTTTCCTCATGGTTTTGACATAAAAGCCGCCAGAGCTTGCGACCAGCTCGGGCGGCCCGGATAAAAACGGTTATTTCAGCGGGTTCGGTAAGAACCTTTACAGCCGTTCCTCAGCGGAACATCGCACTGATGGATTCTTCGTTGTTAACGCGGCGTACGGCTTCGGCCAACAGACCAGCAATGGTCAGCTGACGGATTTTACCGATGGCTTTGGCGGCTTCAGACAACGGAATAGTGTCGGTAACAACCAGCTCATCCAGTTCAGCCATAGCCAGACGCTCAACAGCGGGGCCGGATAATACAGGATGGGTACAATAAGCGACAACTTTTTTGGCACCGAATTCTTTCAGTGCTTTAGCGGCCTGACACAGGGTGCCGGCGGTATCGACCATGTCGTCAACCAGTACACAGGTACGGCCGTTCACATCACCGATAATGTTCATCACTTCAGACACGTTGGCTTTCGGACGACGCTTGTCGATGATGGCCAGATCAACGTTCAGCTGTTTGGCGATGGCGCGGGCACGAACCACACCGCCGATATCCGGGGATACCACCACCAGGTTTTCGTAATTCTGACGTTCCAGATCGTCAATCAGTACCGGAGAGCCGTACACGTTATCCACCGGCACATCGAAGAACCCCTGAATCTGGTCGGCGTGCAGGTCAACAGTCAGTACGCGGTCAATACCGGCGCCAGACATCATGTCGGCAACGGCACGGGCACTGATCGGTACCCGGGCTGAGCGCGGACGGCGATCCTGACGGGCATAACCAAAGTAGGGAACCACGGCGGTAATACGGCTGGCTGACGCGCGACGCAAGCCGTCGGCCATCAGCAGAATTTCCATCAGATTATCATTAGTCGGTGCGCAGGTCGGCTGCATGATGAACACATCTTTGCCGCGCACGTTTTCATGAATTTCGATGGTAATTTCACCATCACTGAATTTGCCAACAGTGGCTTCACCAAGGGGGATATCCAGGCGCTCAACAACGAGTTTCGCCAGTTCCGGATTTGCATTTCCGGAAAAAACCATCAATTTAGACACAGTTGTCCCCTTTGATGCACATTTTCAATGATGGAAAGAAGAGATTTGGCTGGGGTGGTAGGACTCGAACCTACGAGTGGCGGGATCAAAACCCGCTGCCTTACCACTTGGCGACACCCCAGCATCTTTTAAGACGGTCTGAATAATACCCTATGGGCCGGTGATTGGTTAACACCTTTAGCCACAAAGGCCACATATTCAGCCGGTAACTGGTCAGAAACTCTGATAGCTTCTGCCTCAGAACCGAAGCTTGAAAATATGCAAGCTCCAGTGCCCGTCATCTTAGCAGGGGATAATTTATTTAGCAAATTCAATGCGTTACCGATTTCCGGGTAAAGCACTGTGACAACTTGCTGGCAGTCATTTCTGCCCCCTTGCCTCAACGCGGTGCGAATATTAATGGGGGCCGTATCACGGGTCAAGCCCTCATGTGAAAAAATTTTCCCAGTATTAACATGCACTTGTGGGCACACCACCAGATACCAGGGTTCCGGCAGTTCCGGCACGGCCGTCAGCTGCTCTCCCACGCCTTCGGCGAAGGCCGCCGCACCCCGTACAAACACCGGTACGTCGGCGCCCAGGGTCAGGCCCAGAGTGGCCAGTTCGTCCGGGCTCAGCTGCAGTTGCCAGAGTTCGTTCAGCGCCAGCAGGGTAGTAGCGGCATCGGAACTGCCGCCGCCCAGACCGCCGCCCATGGGTAATGTTTTATCCAGCCGGATATCAGCCCCGCAGGTTTTGCCGGCCCGTTGTTGTAACAAGCGGGCGGCGCGGATAATCAGGTTGTCTTCAAACGGCACGCCATCAATGGCCGGCACCAGGGTCAGTTCATTGTCGTCCCGGCGGCGGAAATGCAGGGTGTCGCCATAATCCAGAAACTGAAACAGGGTTTGCAGGTTGTGGTAACCATCCGGCCGGCGGCCGGTAATGTGCAGCATCAGGTTGAGTTTGGCCGGTGCCGGTACACTCAGCCAGCGGGTGTCAGTCATTGAGGGTCCATTCCTGAATGGCAAAGGTAAAACGGAAATCGTAGCCGCTGATGCGGATTAACCCCGGCAGCCAGTAACCACCACGCTGCTGGTAACGGGAATAACGGATCTCCCAGCCGTGCTGCTGTAATTGGGTCAGTAACCCCTGGTCACTGTATTGGCTGGTAACACGACCGTTGGGGCTGGGCTGGCCTTTTACCCAATAGCGGATATCCGAGACCGGAAAATTCCAGCCCAGATGCGTCAGCATCAGTTGTTCCGGGCTGCGCGCCTGTTGGGGTTGTGGCCAGCCGGGCAGGCTGAGTTCGGCCTGTTGGCGGTTGCCTTGCAGACGGGAGGAGCCACTGCCGAACGGTCCGGCAATAAATAAATCGTACTGATCCTGCTGCTGCTGCCAGGTTAAATAACCGGTAACGCTGTCGTCCGGAGTGACGACGGATAATTTCCCCCGCACCTGCCAGTTGTGCAATTCATTCAGCCGGGTCAGCTGGCCTTCTTTGCCGCCCTGGGGCAGCAGTGCGGCACAGCCACCAAGCAGCAATAAGGCCAGGGCCAGCGCCGTTAAACGGGTAATGCGTAACATAGAACCTCAGAAGCCGGATGAGCCGGAAGCGCCCGGATTAACCTGCAGGCGCTCCAGTGTACGGTCGATGATGGGGCTGTCGGGGGTTTGTTCATAGCCCTGCTGCCAGACCTCAAGGGCCCGTTCGCGGTCACCGGTCAGCCACAATACTTCGCCCAGATGGGCGGCGATTTCGTGGTCAGGCATCAGGCTGAAGGCCTGCTCCAGCAGGGGCAGGGCTTTATCAATATCGCCCATACGGAAATAGACCCAGCCCAGGCTGTCGATGACCGCCGGATTATCCGGGGAAATTTCCAGCGCGCGTTCAATAAACGGCAGGGCTTCGGCCCAGCGTTCGGTGCGGTCGGCCAGGGCGTAACCCAGTGCGTTCAGGGCTTCGGCATGCTGTGGCTGGCGCTCAATAATATGGCGTAAATCCGCTTCCATTAAGGGCAGATTATCCGTACGTTCGGCCAGCATGGCGCGGGTATAGCGCAGATCAATATGCTCTGGCTGCTGTTGCAGTTCGTCGCTCAGCAGGTTCAGCGCGGTCTGGTATTCACCGGCGCTGCTGAGCAGTTCAATTTCGATGCGTAATAAATCTGTCTGATGCTGTGGGTGTTGTTGCTGCTGTTCCTGCAGAAAATCCCGCGCGGCTGCCAGGCCATGTTCCTGTTCCATCAGTTGTGCTGCCCGCAGCTGGGCCGGCAAAAACTCGCGACCGCTGTCAACCTGGCTGAAATGATTGATGGCCTGATCCGGGCGCCCTTCTTTGTCGGCGATGCGGCCCAGATAAAAGTGCGCTTCGTTAACATGCGCCTGGCTGGCCAGCAGTTGGTAAAAACAGGCGCTGGCCTGCTCGTACTGGCCGGCTTCCTCGTACAACAGTGCCAGCGACAGCAGAATGGCGGCGTCTTCCGGAAAGTTTTTATGCAGCTCGCTGAAGGCGTTCAGGGCATCCTCCATGCGCCGTTGTTCCAGCAGAATACGCGCCTGTAATACCTGAATGCCCTTGTTCTGCGGATGTTGGCGGCGCAGTTTCTGTAACCACTGCAGGGCGTCATCCGGACGTTTCAATAACACCAGAATACGGGCTTTCTGAATGCCGGCGCTCAGGTGCTGCGGGTCTTTTTGCAGGGCTTTTTCGGTGCTGTGGAGTGCCTCGTCATACCGGGCCAGATGCTGCTGCATAATGGCGCAGGCGTACCAGAGCGAAGCATTATCGGGCTGCTGCTGTAACAATTGCTGCAAATGCTGCAGCAGTTCCTGTTGCTGCTCTGCTGGCAGGTGGCCGGCATTGGCGGCCAGATAATCGTACTGGCTGATGCCGGTAAGACGCTGCAATTCCTCAAGATGTTGCAACGCCTGCTGGTGCTGGCCTTGCTCCATCAGCAGCTGCGCTGCGGCCTGATGCGGCGCCGGGTTGTCCGGCTCGGACTGCAGCCAGATATCAACCGCTTCGCTGGCATGCGGTGGGCTGCCGACAAATTGCGCAATGCGGGCAGCCCGCTCGGCAATCGCCGGGTCGCCGGTGGTGCGGGCCTGATCCATATAGTGGTAGAGCGCAATATCGAAACGCTGGCGCTGGCCGGCCATTTCGGCAACCAGCAGGGAATACAGTGTTGCAGCTGGAATGGGCCTGGCCGCTGTGGTTGCTGCTCCGGTTGCGGGGGCAGCGACAGTGGCGTTGGTAATCGGTGCCGCAGCCGGTGCAGCTGGCGCTGCGGCAGGGGGCGTGGTCAGCGTGGTGCAGCCACTGAGTAATAACAGCAGCCAGCCCGCCGGTATGAAAAACGCCGGCCGGCGCAAAGAAAACCCACAACACACTGACAACATAAGACAACAATCCGGTGATTCAGGCCCACTATTTAGGGTCAGACCCGCAGTTAAGTCAAAGATTTCAGCGGCAAAGCCCGGCGCAGATGTTTATAATCCCCGCTTTTATCGGATCCGGGCTCTGGCATGCAGAGCCGCCAACCAAGAGGCAGTTTCTGTCAGTATGGGTATCTGGACACTGGGCATTAACCACAAAACAGCACCGGTCGCGGTACGGGAGCGGGTCTCTTTCGACCCGGCCAGTATGCCCGTGGTGCTGAATGAGGTGCAGGCGCTGGACCCGGTGGCTGAAGTCGTGATTCTGTCGACCTGTAACCGTACCGAAATTTATTGCTCTTCCGATCAGTTGCCGGAACAAACGCTGGTGGATTGGTTGTCGCAGCATCATCAGATTGACCGCCAGCAGCTGAACGGCGCGCTCTATTATCTGCAGGAAGATAAAGCCGTGCAGCATGCTATGCGGGTCGCCAGTGGGCTGGATTCGCTGGTGCTGGGCGAGCCGCAGATTCTCGGCCAGATGAAATCCGCTTATGCCGTGGCGCAGGAGGCGGGCACCGTCGGGGCCGAACTGGGCCGTTTATTCCGCCAGACCTTTGCCATCGCCAAGCGGGTGCGTACCAATACCGCTATTGGTGAAAATCCGGTATCGGTGGCCTTTGCCGCGGTGCGCATGGCGCAGCATATTTTTGCCGATATGCAGCAGAGCACAGCATTGCTGATTGGTGCCGGTGAAACCATAGAGCTGGTGGCGCGGCATCTGAAACAGGCCGGTGTTGGCAGCATTATTGTCGCCAACCGCACGCTGGCGCGGGCACAGCATCTGGCGCAGGAATTTCATGCTGAAGCGGTGCTGCTGGAAGATATTCCGGAAGTGTTGCCGCGCGCCGATATTGTTATTTCTTCCACCGCCAGCCCGCTGCCCATTCTGGGGAAAGGGATGGTGGAAAAAGCACAGAAAAAACGCCGCCATAAACCCATGTTTATGGTGGATATTGCGGTGCCGCGCGATATTGAAGCCGAAGTAGCGGAATTATCCGATGTGTATCTGTACACCGTTGATGATTTGCGCAGCATTATCGAAGAAAACGTCCGCTCCCGCGAAGATGCTGCCCGTCAGGCCGAAGAATTAATTCTGGCCGGGGTCGACCATTTTATGCGCGAATTAAAAGCGCTGGATGCGGTGCGTACCGTCACCGATTTACGCGCCAGTGTGGATGCCCTGCGCGAAGAACAATTACAGAAAGCCCTAAAACAATTACAGGCCGGTACCGACCCGGAAAAAGTGCTGCGCTATTTTGCCCACACCTTCAGTAACAAGGTGCTGCATGCGCCCACCACTTCCTTACGCCGCGCGGGTTCTGAAAGCCGGCTGGAAGTGCTGGACTGGACCCGGGAATTGTTCAACCTGAACAGTCATCGCATTCCGGATGCCGCCACCGACGACGACTCTGCCTCCTCATGAAAAGCTCCATCCTGCAAAAACTGGAACACCTGCGCGACCGCTATGAAGAAGTCGGTCATCTGCTGTCCGAACCCGATGCTGCTAATGATCAGGAGCGCTTCCGTAAACTGTCGAAAGAATACGCCGAGCTGGAAACCATCGCCCGCACTTTCAGTGCCTACGAGCAGGCCGGCGCCGATCTGGCCGAAGCGCAGTTACTGGCGCAGGACAGCGATGCCGATATGCGCGCCATGGGTGAAGAAGAAGAAGAAGCGGCCCGCGAACGCCTGCAGCAGTTGCAGCTGGAACTGGAAATTCTGCTGCTGCCGCAGGACCCGGACGACAGCCGCAACGTGATTCTGGAAATCCGCGCCGGTACCGGTGGTGACGAAGCGGCGATTTTTGCCGGTGATCTGTACCGCATGTACAGCCGTTATGCGGAACTGCGTGGCTGGCGTACCGAGCTGCTCAGCGCCAGCGAGGGCGAGCACGGTGGCTTTAAAGAAGTGATTACCCGTATTTCCGGTACCGATGTGTACTCGCAGCTGAAGTTTGAATCCGGCGCCCACCGGGTACAGCGCGTACCGGCCACCGAAAGCCAGGGCCGTATTCATACCTCGGCCTGCACCGTGGCGGTGATGCCGGAAGTGAGCGAAGAAGAAGAGCTCGATATCAACAAAAACGACCTGCGTATTGATACCTTCCGCGCCTCCGGCGCCGGTGGTCAGCACATTAACAAAACCGATTCCGCCATTCGTGTAACCCACTTACCGACCGGCCTGGTGGTGGAATGTCAGGACGAGCGCTCGCAGCATAAAAACCGCGCCAAGGCGCTGGCGGTGCTGGCCACGCGCCTGCGCGATGCTCAACGGCAGGCGGCGCAGGCGGAACAGGCCGCCACGCGCAAAAGTCTGGTCGGCAGTGGTGACCGTTCCGAGCGTATCCGCACCTACAACTACCCGCAGGGGCGTATTACCGACCACCGCATCAACCTTACTTTATATAAGCTGGATGAAGTGGTGCAGGGCGACCTGAACCCGGTGATTGAACCGCTGATCCGCGAGCATCAGGCCAACCTGCTGGCAGATATGGCCGGCCAATAATGCGTATCGACGCCTGGCTGGCACAGGCCCGGGAACGGCTGGCAGCGGTCAGTGACAGCGCCCGGCTGGATGCTGAATTATTACTGGCCGGCGCCCTGCAGAAAGACCGCACCTGGCTGTATACCTGGGCCGACCGCGAACTGAGCAGCGCCGAACTGGCCCTGGCGGAACCCTTGTTACAACGCCGTGCCGCCGGTGAACCGGTGGCCTATATTCTGGGCTGGCGCGATTTCTGGTCGCTGCGGCTGCAGACTGAACCCTCTACCTTAATTCCCCGTCCGGATACCGAAACCCTGATCGAGTGGGCGCTGGAATTGCCCTTGCCGGCCAACAGTCACGTGCTGGACCTGGGCACCGGCACCGGTGCCATTGCACTGGCGCTGGCCAGCGAGCAACCGTCGTGGCAGGTCAGCGGGGTAGATCAATCGGCCGCTGCCGTGGCCCTGGCGCAGCGCAATGCTTTGGCGAATGGCCTGCCAGAAGTCAGTTTTCAGGCTTCTGACTGGTTCAGCACGGTGCAGGGGCAGTTTGATCTGATCGTCAGTAACCCGCCTTATATTGATGCCGCCGACCCGCACCTGCAGCAGGGCGATGTGCGCTTTGAGCCGGCCTCTGCACTGGTAGCAGGCCAGCAAGGGCTGCAGGATCTGGCCACCATTATTGAGCAGGCGCCGGTGTATCTGCGCGCCGGTGGCTGGTTATTGCTGGAGCATGGCTGGCAGCAGGCTGACGCTGTCTGCACCTTGCTGCAGGCGCGGGGCTTTGTGCAGGTGGCCAACCGCCGGGATATGGGTAGCCAGCCCCGCATCAGCGGAGGATGCTGGCCGCAACAGGCCATTGCCTGAGTGGTTGTGCCGTATATGACAGGCTGATGCTTGCTTGTCTGCCATAATTGGCAGTGTGAGTTTCGCATCTGATCCGTACCCCGCTGACGGCCCGGCCTGCAGGCCACTTATTCCGCCACCTCCGGCGCTTAAATTGCTACTTTATTACTATATGGTTATATCTGGCCCTGGTTTTGCTGTGTATGGTCAATAACTGATCTCAAACGGTAATAACAACAGCGAGGTAATTATGGCCAGAGTCATTATCCTGGGCGCCGGTACCGGCGGTATGGCAGGGGCTTACGAAATCCGCGAAGCCTTAAGCAATCAGCATCAGGTCACGGTGATTAACGAGCGGGAAGACTTCCAGTTCGTACCGTCCAACCCCTGGATTGCGGTGGGCTGGCGTGAGCGCCCGGAAATCAGCTTCCCCATTCGTCCGCATCTGGAAAAGAAAGGCATTGAATTTATTGCCGCCGCTGTCACCGAAATTGATCCGCAC
The DNA here is from genome assembly GCF_016132445.1 of Venatoribacter cucullus. Lineage (NCBI taxonomy): Bacteria > Pseudomonadati > Pseudomonadota > Gammaproteobacteria > Oceanospirillales > Oceanospirillaceae > Venatoribacter > Venatoribacter cucullus. The sequence continues at coordinate 704,452 of NZ_CP046056.1, forward strand.
CATAACCAGCTGAAGCTGGTCAACGGCAACACCGAAGCTTATGACTATCTGGTGATCTGTACCGGCCCGAAACTGAATTTTGCGGCCATTGAAGGGGCTGGTCCGCACGGTGGTTATACCCAGTCGGTGTGTTCACTGGACCATGCTGAAACCTGCCGGGACGATGTGAAAGCCCTTATTGCCGAGCCCGGCCATGCCATTGTCGGCGCCATGCCGGGGGCTTCCTGTTTTGGCCCGGCCTACGAATACGCCTTTATTCTGGATAAAGAACTGCGTAACAAAAAAGTGCGCGACCGGGTGCCCATGACTTACGTTACCAGCGAGCCTTATATCGGCCATTTAGGCCTGGGCGGCGTGGGCGATTCCAAGTCCATGCTGGAAAGCGAACTGCGTAACCGCCACATTAAATGGATTACCAACGCCAAGGTCACCAAAGTGGGCGACGGTGTGATGTATGTGGATGAGCTGAACGACGATGGCTCGCTGAAAAAACAGCATGAATTACCGTTCAAACACTCCATGATGTTGCCGTCCTTTGCCGGGGTAGATCCGGTGGCGGCGGTTCCCGAGCTGGTGAACCCGAAAGGCTTTGTGAAAATTGATGAGTTCCAGCGCAGCCCGGCGTTTAAAAATATTTATTCGGCCGGTGTCTGTGTGGCCATTCCGCCGGTGGAGGAAACCCCGGTGCCGACCGGCACACCGAAAACCGGTTATATGATTGAATCCATGATGACCGCCATTGCCCATAACCTGGCCGCTGATCTGGATGGCAAAGGCCAGCCCGATGCCCGCGGCACCTGGAGCGCCATCTGTTTAGCCGACATGGGCGATACCGGCGCGGCCTTTGTGGCCATTCCACAGATTCCGCCGCGCAACGTGACCTGGTTCAAAAAAGGTAAGTGGGTGCATCTGGCCAAAATCGCCTTCGAGAAGTATTTCATTCACAAAATGAAAACCGGCTCCAGCGAGCCGATTTATGAGAAGTACACGCTTAAAGCACTGGGGATTAATCGTCTGAAAGACTGAGAAGAAAGCAAACCAACACACCCGCCATGGCGGGTGTATTAGTTTTTAAAGGCAGGAAAATTACTCTTCGCCGAACAGCGAACAGTCAATCATGTCGCACAGGCAGTGAATCACCAGCAGGTGTACTTCCTGAATGCGCGCCGTAACAAAAGCCGGAACGCGGATTTCCACGTCATCGGCGGTCAGCAACGAGGCCATGTGGCCGCCATCTTTACCAGTTAACGCCACCACCGTCATATCACGCTCATGGGCGGCCTGAATGGCCTGCACCACGTTGGCAGAATTACCGCTGGTGGAAATGGCCAGCAATACGTCACCGGCATTACCCAGCGCCCGGATCTGCTTGGAAAAAATTTCGTTGTAGCTGTAATCGTTGGCAATCGAGGTAACGGTGGACGAGTCCGTGGTTAAGGCGATGGCCGGCAGGCTGGGGCGCTCACGTTCAAAACGGTTCAGCAGTTCGGAAGAGAAGTGCTGCGCATCGCCGGCCGAGCCACCATTGCCACAGGTAAGAATTTTGCCGCCGTTCAGCAGGGCATTAACCATCACACTGCCGGCGCGTTCGATATAAGGAGGCAGCTCTTCAGCGGCCAGAGTTTTGGTTTCGATGCTGGCACCAAAATGGCCAATGATGCGATGTTGCACGTCGGAACTCCGTTACAGTAAGGCGGTTATCATAATGAAAGCGTGCCGGTCAGGCAAAAGCGTTCTGAATCCAGTCAAAGATAATTGGTTCCCCGCTGCCGGACAGCACATCAATACGGCAGAACGGCGGCCGGTTGCCAAAGTGTTGCTGTAAATAAAACTCGGCGGTGCGGCGTATTTTATTCTGCTTGGCGCGGGTAATGCTTTCGGCACCGCTGCCGTGGCCGCTGTCCTGGCGGTAACGCACTTCCACAAATACCAGCACGTCGTCCTGCCACATAATCAGATCAATTTCACCGCCGCGCAGGGTGAAGTTGCGCTCGACCAGCGTCAGCCCCTGCTGGCTCAGCCAGTGTTCGGCCAGTTGCTCAATGGCATGGCCTTTATGGCGGTTACTTAAGGCTGGATCGTTCGGGTCGGTGGCCATCCGTGCCTCCTGTGTATGGGTGAATTTCAGCCGCTGGTATCAGCGGTTGGCAATCCGTACCGGCCGGCCGTTTTCAAAAACCGTGCATTCGGTGCGGCGCACAATCCGGCGCTCGGCGTTCAGCATCAGGGCGCCGGTGCTGCCGAACACCTGGCTGTGCGGTAACACTTCCAGCTGCTTCAGGCGCGGTAATAAGCGGAATGCATCCACGCCCATGGCGTACAGGCGGGCATAGCTGCCCTGGCCACCGGGAATGGCTTTCTCCACGGTCTCCTGCAAACTGCCGGACTGCAGCAGCCAGGGCATATCGCAGAACTGAATGCCGTTCAGGTCGCGGTCGCGGGCGCTGTTGGGTTCACCGGTATACAGGTGCGAGGTGGCGTACACCGGCAGGTCGGCGGCAAAGTTAAACGCCAGCGTGGGTTTTATCTGACGCGCCTGCTGCGGCAGCGCCACCATAAAAATCCAGTCGGCATCTTGGCGGCGGCGCGGTTCAAATTCGGTGCTCTGGCGCAGTAAGCGGCGCACGGCCTGATAGCGGCGCTGGCTTTCATCCACGTTCAGCAGGGCGCGCACATCGGGGTTGTAGTCCTGGCGGTTGGGGTAATAACGCTGCTCGCTGATATCACCACCCAGTGCCAGCCAGTGCTCGCGGAAAGCGTTGTAAATGCGCTCCCCCCAGTCACCCTGCGGCACCAGTACCAGGGCCCGGCGCTTGCCATCGGCCCAGGCTTTTTCGGCAATCTGCACTGCTTCATCTTCAGCAGCCAGCCCATACTGATAGAGGTTGGCGGGGCTGCTTTCGTTATCGGTGCGGTCGCCGTAATTCAGCGCCAGCGTTGGCAGCGGCAGGCTGTCGCGTTGCTGCAAAGCCTGTACCTGCAGTTTATTCACCGGGCCAATCAGCCATTCGGCGCCGTCAAACTGAGCCTGGGCGTAGGCGGCATTCACATCGGCCAGTTGCTGGTTGTCGTAAATACGCACCCGCGGTACCGGGAAGCCTTTGTTCAGAGATTCATAATAGGCAGCCATAAAACCATCGCGGATGGCGCGGCCGGTTTTTTCCAGCGGGCCACTCAGTGGCAGCAACAACGCTACCTGTTGCGGACGTTCATTGGCGATTTCCTGCAGCATGGCCAAGCCACCGGGCAGGCTGAGTGCGGCCGGATGGCGGTTGTGCTGTTGCTGCCATTGGCTGACGGCGGCCACCTGTTCATCCAGCGTCAGGCGGGAATTACGTGCCACGGCGGCCAGCTGCAGCCAGTGGCCGAACTGGGTATCGGGGCTGCGTTCGGCCCATTCCAGCAGTTCCGCTTCCGGCATCAGCATCAGGTTTTGCCAGATGCGTTCATGGTTGGTTTTAGCAGCGTCGCCACTGAGCAGCGGCGCCTGAAAATCGCGCTCGCGGGCTGCGGCCAGATACTGGCCGGTGGCTTCATACCAGCGCGCTTTTAACAGGCTGGCCTGAATTTCCTGCGCGCTGCTGGCTTGCGGCAACAGATCGTTCAGTTCGGTTAAATAAGGCGCACTGAGGTCCGGCTCCTGCAGCATCAGATACAGCTCGGCGGATAACAGCAGAAAATCAATACGTTCACGGGCGCTCAGGTTGCGCTCGCCCAGAGGTTGCAATTGCGCGGCGGCGTTGCCAAACTCGCCGGCATCCAGCGCGCGCCGGGCCTGTTGCAACAAACTGGCCGTACCTTGTTGGTCACCCGCTATCGTTGCTGCGGTATCCACCGGGCCGGGTTTACTGGCGCAGCCGCTGAGGGCGGCACAACCGGCCAGCAGCAACCATAATGACGCGCGCGCCATTCCGCTTAATCCAGATTCAGGTAACTTTTCCCGCATGACATCCGATTCCAGAACTCAGGCCGGCACGCTCTACATTGTGGCGACACCGATTGGCAATTTGTCCGACCTGACCGTAAGAGCCCAGCAGGTGCTGGCCAGCGTCGATGTGATTGCGTGCGAGGATACCAGACATACCAGCAAATTACTCCAGCACCTGGGGCTGCATAAGCCGCTGTTGTCGGTGCATGAACACAACGAACGCGACCGCATTGAACAGGTGGCGCAATTGCTCCGCAAAGGGCAGAGCATGGCGCTGGTTTCCGATGCCGGCACGCCGCTGATTTCCGACCCCGGCTACCCTCTGGTGCAGGGTTTGCGCCAGCTGGGCCTGCCGGTAACGCCCATTCCCGGTGTCAGTGCCATTATTACCGCCCTGAGTGCGGCGGGCTTACCCACCGACCGTTTTACCTTTGAAGGCTTTCTGCCGCACAAAGCCGGCAGCAAACGTGAAAAACTGGAAGCCCAGGCGCAGGAACCGCGCACCCTGGTGTACTACGAAGCCAAACACCGCATTCTGGAAACTCTGCAGATGATGGCCGAGGTATTCGGCCCCGAACGCCCGGCCTGCGTGGCGCGCGAACTGACCAAAACTTTCGAGACTTTTTACCACGGTACGCTGCCTGAGATTCTGGCGCAGATCAGCGCCGACGACGACCAGCAAAAAGGCGAGTTTGTGGTGATGATTGCCGGCAACCCAAACCCGGCGCCAAGCAGCGAAGTGGACAGCGAAAAATTATTCCGCTTATTGCTGGCGGAATTACCGCCGAAAAAAGCCGCGGCGGTGATTGCCGAGCTGACGGGCGTGAATAAAAAAGAGTTGTACCAGAAAGCGCTGGAGATACAGGGGAAGGCGTGATTTTTATGGATTAGGCGGCGGACACCTGGGTGTCCGGTTTAGCTTGGCAGAATTACCTTAATCTGCCTTCGACTTGTCATAAGCTTTCCTTGATTTAATACTTTTTATCAAAGAAATTATTGCAAGAAAAGACATGAAAAAAGTAAAAAAACTCTCAGTCATAGGAGACGATACTGAAATCGCGGCTATTACGAAATAGAGTGCAAAACTAAACAAGTATTCATTTGGCGAGTACCGGTAATTATAGTCCAGTGATTTTCCTGCCAATGTGTCCGAAAAGAAAATGCTTAGCCCTCTTTGGGCAATGTTTTTACGAATATAGTTGTTAGCTTTTCGTCTTGAGAAGGACCAATACACAACATCGTTAGATGGAGCAGCTTTGACCTGAAAGGCTCTGGGTGAGTAAGGGAATTCAATTTTGTTTAATATAAGAGCTTGCGCATCGTTGATATCTTCGATGTTTATCGTTCCATTCAGAAAGCTTCGAGTTGGTCGCATTTTGCTCATTTCATATAACAGTTTCTTCGTAGGCATGCTCATTTACACACCTGTGTCCTTGTTTAAGTCCCGAGTCTAACCCACTGTTAACCAAGCGAAAAGCGCCGGTAATAACATCGTTATCAGGCTATAAACGCGCATGCACACGATCACTCCGCAGTCGTCTTTACACGTTGCGCGCTATCACTTTGAGTAATCTCTTAACTCATTGATTTTAAAGGGGGGATTCTTCGGCATTGGAGGCAATTCGCGCATCGCTATGCTGACACTGGCGCGTAAACGCGCACGATTCCGGCGGTTTCGCTCAATCATCTGGGGGGATATCCAGTACTTCGTGGTTCAATTGAAAGGTTTACATGTAAACTGAAAATTGTTTAGATGTGAACCATTGTGCTGCCTGTGCGGCAAACCCATTATCTGAGCGAGCCAACCCCGTATGGATAAACGTCTCTTCTTTTTACTGAACATGGCGCAGAAGAAGCTCTTCCGTCATGTCGATGCTCTGTGCGAGCGCGAGCTGGATGCATCCGTTACGCAGCTGGCGGCGCTGATGCTTATTTGCCAGCAGCCGGGTTGTTTGCAGAAGGATCTGGCGCAGGCGCTGGAGCTGAATAAATCGGCCGTTACCGGGCTGATTAGCCGTATGGAAAAGAACGGGCTGGTGCAGCGCGGCACTACCGATGATGCGCGTGCGGTGAGCCTGTTTCCGACGGAAGCCGGGCTGGCGAAAACCCGGCAACTGAAGCCGCTGATTACTCAGCTGAATAAGCGCTTTGCTGAGGAATTCAGCGACGACGAACTGCAGGTGGTGCTGCGTTTTCTTAATTTTATTTTGCAGACCTTCTGAGGGGGCTGATATGACCGCATCTATAAATACAAAAACATCGGGACATTTGGCCAGCGCCGGGCAGAACACACTGCCTGCAGGCGAGACTATCCGTATCCGTACTAAAAACGGTGCTGAATTGGCGGCCAAGGTATTCGAGCCGCAGGGCGTGGCCAAAGGTGTGTGCATTATTGCCCCTGCCACGGGCGTGGCGCATTACCTGTACGACGATTTTGCCCGCTGGCTGGCGGGGCAGGGGTATGTGGCGCTCAGCTTCGATTACGAGGGCATGGGCGATTCGGTGCGTGGGCATCTGAAGCACTGCAAAAGCGACAAGCTGAGCTGGGCCAGTAACGATTGCCCGGTGGTGCTGGCGTATGTGAAAGAGCGTTTTGCGGGGCTGGAGCGCATCTGGATCGGCCACAGCGTGGGCGGCCATATGATTGGTTTTATGGGACATAACCCGGATATCGACCGCATTATTACCGTGGGTTCGGGGGTGGGTACCTGGTGGTATAACTCAGCGCCGACCAAGCGTGTGGCCTGGTTTTTGTGGTATTTCCTGGTGCCGGCGGTGGTGCCGGTAGCGGGTTATTTCCCCGGTAAAAAGCTCGGCATTATGACGGATATGCCCAAGGGCGTGATTCTGCAATGGCGGCGCTGGTGCCTGAAAAAAGAATACGCGGTGGGCGCGGAAGGCGATTGGTTGCGTCAGCGGTTTGCTTCGGTAAAAACGCCGATTACATCAGTGGAATTCAGCGACGATGAAATGATGTCGGCGCGCAGTGTGGCCATGCTGCACAGCTTTTTTACCGGCGCGCCCAAGAATCATATTCGCGTGACGCCGCAGGATATCGGCCAGAAGCGCATTGGTCATATCGGCTGGCATCGCCAGCGTTATGCCGCGCTGTGGGATCAGGTATTTGCGCCGGTGTTGAAGGGTGAATGCTGAATGCTGGACGGGAGACGCTTTAAAAGCATGGCGCTGAATAATCCGCTTTGAATAAGCTGCGCCAAGACAAGCGATGCCTGTTTGTGTGTGATCGGCGCTGAAGGTGGTTGCGCCAAGACAAGCGATGCCTGTTTGTGTGTGATCGGCGCTGAAGGTGGTTGCGCCAAGACAAGCGATGCCTGTTTGTGTGTTATCGGCGCTGCAGATGGTTGCGCCAAGACAAGCGATGACTGTTTGTGTATGATCCGCGGCGGAGTCGGCCAAGACAGTCGCTGCCGGTATCAGCAATGGTATCGGGGGAGGAAAGTCCGGGCTTCATAGGGCAGGGTGCCAGGTAACGCCTGGGGGGCGCGAGCCTACGACCAGTGCAACAGAGAGCAAACCGCCGATGGCCCACGCAAGTGGGATCAGGTAAGGGTGAAAGGGTGCGGTAAGAGCGCACCGCGCGGCTGGTAACAGTCCGTGGCACGGTAAACTCCACCCGAAGCAAGACCAAATAGGCCCCCGTATGGCGCGGCCCGCGTTGGGGGCGGGTAGGTTGCTTGAGCCTGTGAGCGATTGCAGGCCTAGACGAATGACTGTCCACGACAGAACCCGGCTTAGCGGCTGACTCCTTTTACATCTAAAAGCCCCTGCAAATGTGAATTTGCAGGGGCTTTTTCTTTGGACCTGAAGCCGGTTTCTGCCATGGACAGTGACTGTCCACGACGACTCTTCAGAACAACCGGGGCTTAGCGGCTGACTCCAATTATTTAAAAGCCCCTGCAAGTGTGAATTTGCTGGGGCTTTTTCTTTAGGCCTTAAGCCGATTCTGCCGTGGACAGTGACTGTCCACGACGACTCTTCAGAACAACCGGGGCTTAGCGGCTGACTCCACTTATTTAAAAGCCCGCACAGAGCAATCTGAGCGGGCTTTTTCTTTGCATCCAGCCTTAAGCATCCAGCGTTCATCGCATAAGCGGGCCGTTGGCCCGATTCGCGGACAAGGTCCGCTCCTACAATGATTTTGGCGACGCGTTATTGGTGGTTTTAGAGCGGCTTCCGTCTCCCGTCCAGCATCCAGCGTCTGCGCATAAGCGGGCCGTTGGCCCGATTCGCGGACAAGGTCCGCTCCTACAATGATTTTGGCGGCGCGTTATTGGTGGTTTTAGAGCGTCTTCCGTCTCCCGTCCAGCCACCAGCCTCAAGCGTCCAGCTTCCAGCTTCCAGCTTCCAGCTTCCAGCGCCATGCTTGTAAAGCGTCTCCCGTCTCCCGTCCAGCATTCAGCATTCAGCATTCCGCACGCCGTTCCCCCAAAAAATGTCAATTTGTGTATAATTCCCGAACTTTTTATAAGGGTTTTATCTATGTCGATTGAGCAAAGTCTGCTGGCCCGGGCTGGCAACAAGTGTGAGTTATGCGGTTCTGAACAGGATCTGAGCGCGCAGCTGGTGTCGCCGCACAGTCAGTTGACCGTGGATACCGGTGTGGTGCTCTGTGGCACGTGCCAGCCGCAGGTAGCGGGCGCTGACGCCGATGCTAACCACTGGCGTTGTCTGAACGACAGTATGTGGAGCCAGGTGCCGGCGGTGCAGGTGGTGGCGTACCGGATGCTGAAGCGTTTAGGGGCGGCTGGTGAAGGTTGGGCGCAGGATCTGCTGGATGTCATGTATATGGAAGACGACACCCGCAAGTGGGCCGAAACCCGCAGTGCGGAAGAAGACCGTGAGCCCACCCGCGATTCCAACGGTGCCATTCTGCAGGCCGGCGACAACGTTACCCTGATCAAAGATCTGGATGTAAAAGGCGCCAACTTTACCGCCAAGCGCGGCACTACCGTGCGCGGTATTTCCCTGACCGATAACCCGGAGCACATCGAAGGCCGGGTAAACGGTGTGCGCATTGTGATCATCAGCGCTTACACCAAAAAAGCCTGAGTCAGAAACTGCATCGCTGCGGCTGCCGGCCTGCTTTCGTCGGGTTGGCAGCTGTATGCCATTTCGGTTATAAGGCGGTCTGCAGTTTTTACAGGTTTACTCTATGCACAGCGATTTCTGGCACGACAAATGGGAACGGATGGAAATCGGTTTCCACCTCAACGAAGTGAATAAAATTCTGCTCAAATACTGGCCAACGCTGAAGGTTGCGCCCGGCAGCACTGTGCTGGTGCCGCTGTGCGGCAAAACGCTGGATCTGGTCTGGCTGCGCAGCAAGGGCTACGGTGTGGTGGGTATTGAGCTGAGTGAAATTGCCCTGGATGAGCTGGCGCAGCTGCTGCGCGACGAGCTGAATCTGAGCATTGAAAAAACCCGTACGCAACTGAACGGCGAAGATGCCGCGGTCTACCGTGGTGACGGCGTGCTGCTGATTGCCGGGGATTTCTTTGCCGTAACCCCAGAGCTGATCGGCCCGGTACATGCCGTATACGATCGTGCTGCGCTGGTGGCCCTGCCGGCAACCATGCGGATTGATTACTGCAACCAGATCCGCCGCCTCAGCGACCATGCTCCGCAACTGTTGGTTACCTTCGATTATGACCAGAACATCGCCAATGGCCCGCCGTTTGCGGTGCTGGACGACGAAGTGCGTACTCACTACGCGGTTCATTATGCGCAGCTGGAACGGCTGGATGATCGTGAATTGATTGAGCAGGAACCGAAGTTCCGCGCCAAGGGCTTAACCTCGTTCCGCCAGCTGGTGTACCACCTGCACCAGAACTGATGTGCCGGCGGTTCAGGCCGCCGTAATCTCTAATACCCGGATGCGTTCTACCTCCGGGTAATGCCACACCACATTAATATCCCAGAAGCGCGCGCCGTAATGGCGTTCCGGCCCCGGCTGCTGATAGGCCGGTTTCGGGTCTTGTGCCAGGCATTGTTCAATTAAGCCCTGTACGTCTTCGCCCAGGCGTTGCCCCTGTTGGTGGGCGGCGGCCAGAGCCTGTGGCTGCCATTCCACCGTTACCGTGCCGGGCGCTGCACTGGCAATGCCATTGCTGGCCTGCGGCAGGCTGTCGGCGTAAGGCACATAGGGTTTGATGTCGATAATGGGGGTGCCATCCAGCAGGTCGATGCCGCTGACAATCAGGCGGGTGCCTTCGATGCGCTCCAGTTTCACCACCGACTGCCCAATGCTGTTGGGGCGGTGGGTGCTGCGGGTGGCAAACACGCCCAGTTTGTCGTTACCGCCCAATCGCGGCGGGCGTACCCGCAGGCGCGGTGGTTCGCCGTCGGCCGGCAAGGCTTCATGGAAGATAAACAGCAGCCAGATATGGCTGACCTGTTCCAGCCCGGCCAGCGCCAGCGGGTCGTTAAAGGGGGGCTGCAATTCAATAACGCCACGCGCCGCCGGCGCCAGTTGCGGCTGGCGGGGAATGGCAAATTTTTCAGCGAATGGGGTGCGGGCAACAGCGACCGGGGTAATGTGCATAAAAAAGCCGGAAATGCGGAAAGCGCCAGTATAGCGTGGTGACTGTGCCAGGGACGAGCCCGGCTGGTCAGGGCCTGCTGAAGGCCGGTTTTTCAGAATTGAACACCATTGTTCAATTTAATTTATTGATGCTCAAATAATTACAAATGGTTTCCGTTTGTTAACTAACAGTCACAAGTTGGCCTGTTCGGTGCTGGCATACTGCCGCCGTTTTTGACGGTTCCTGACCATGCCGTCGACCCTGTTGGCTGTTTTCTGGCCGCAACTGCGTTCTGCAAGGTGATTTCATAATGAACAAACATATTCCGGTATTAGCTGCTGCTGTGGCAGCCGCTTCTTTATTCAGCGCTGGTGTTCAGGCTGGTGGTTTTAAAATCAACGAGCAAAGCGCCAGTGGCGCCGGCCGTGCCTTTGCCGGCAGTGCTGCCATTGCCAAGGATGCCTCGGTGGTGTTTTTTAACCCGGCCGGTATGAGCCGCCTGGAACAGTCGCAGGCCAGCTTTGGTTTTACCTTTCTGAATCTGGAAGGTGAGTTTAAGAATGGTGAGCTCATCAATCCGGCAGGCGCCAGCAGTAATACCGCTGAAGCTGGTGTGTATAACGACGGTGGCGATTTTATGCCGGATAAAGTCATTCCGTTCGGTTACTACGTGCGCAAACTGGATGAAAAAATGGCCGTTGGTCTGGGTATTTTTGCCCCCTTCGGTACCTCAACCGATTACGCGCAGGGCTCGCTGGCCAGCGGTTTTGCCGATGAAACCATGCTGTCTGCCATTGATATTCAGCCGACCTTTTCCTACCAGCTGACCGATACCTTCTCGGTCGGTGTTGGTCTGGATATTGTTTATGCCAAGGGCGTGCTAAGCAAAGAGCTGGATTTAGCGCCATATAATCCATCAGTTCCTGCTTACAACGTTGAAGCTTATAAAGGTTATGAAAATACCTTTGAAGTATCCGGTGACGATATTGCCTTTGGCTGGAACTTCGGTCTGATGTGGGATGTTACCCCGGCGACCACGCTGGGCCTGGCCTACCGCTCTGAAATCGAATTTGAGTTGGAAGGGGATTCTGAACTAAAGCAACCTATCGGGGGCACGTTACCTAAACAAGCCTCGCGCGTACCGCTGACCGGCCCGCAATCCGCCACGTTGAGTGTTGCCCATCAGCTTAACGACCGTGTACTGCTGCTGGGCGGTGCGACCTGGACCGATTGGTCGAGCTTTAAATACTTCGACATTATCGGTACCGAGCCGGGTCTGATTTCAGCGGTCAGCGGCTTGGGTGAGAACTACATCGGCCATATCGTCGAAAAATGGCGTGATACTGTGTCTGTGTCGTTCGGTGCGGAATATATGCTGAACCAGAACTGGACCCTGCGTGCCGGTTACGCCTTTGATGAGTCACCGGTGAAAGAAGCCTACCGTACCGCCCGGGTGCCGGATAACGACCGTCAGTGGCTGACCGCCGGTGCCACCTATAACCTGAACCCGCGCTGGAGCTTTGATGCGGCGCTGGCTTACCTGTTTATCGGTACGTCCAAGCTGAATGAACAGAACAAAGGCCTGGATGATGAGGTAAAAGGAATCGATCGCCTGACCGGCGAATACGATATTAACGCTCTGGGTATCTCCTTCCAGGCCAACTACCGTATGTAATTTCCCCGGTAGTACCGAAACCCGCCCGCTTCGGCGGGTTTTTTTATGCCTGTTATTGGGGCTTCGTCAGCAAACTTGCGCTCTGTGCTTGTTCGCTGCGGGTGGCGGCGTTAGGCTTTAGCTCCGGATTTTTTAGTGGTACAGGAAGGAAAAAATGACCGAATCTATCAGCACGCGTGAACGCTTAGCCGAGCAGGTGCAGTCGCTGCGTGACAACTGGCGAGAGGGTGGCCCGCTGCGTTCTTTGGTTTTGGCGTTGCTGGTGGTGTTATTGCTGGCGTCACTGGTGCTGGGTTTCTGGTGGAGCACCGAGCCGGATGCGTTTCCGGTGCGTGAGCGCGCCATGGTCCGGGCCGAGCAGATGGCGGTAGAGCCGGTACCGGGTTTTGTTACCACGGCCACGTTAATAGAAATGACCGAAACCCTGCTGAATAAGCGCGGTGGCTATTTAAGCAACGACATTCTGCCCCCCGGCTTATGGCTGGATAATATTCCCAACTGGGAATTCGGCGTGCTGATTCAGGTACGCGATTTTACCCGCGCGCTGCGCCGCGATTTCAGTCGCTCACAAAGCCAGTCGACCGAAGATAAAGACCTGGCCGTAGCTGAACCGCAGCTCCATTTTGACAACAACAGCTGGGCGCTGCCTTCCACCGAAGCAGAATACAGCCGTGGTCTGGCGGCACTGGAAAGCTATCTGGGCCGGCTGGCCGACCCGCAGGATAGCAATGCCCAGTTCTATACCCGGGCTGACAACCTGCGCCGCTGGTTGACCGATGTGGAAAACCGTTTAGGCAGTTTATCGCAGCGTCTCAGTTCTTCGGTGGGGCGTCCGCGCCTGAATACCGATCTGGCCGGTGATACGGAAGCGCATCAGTCCACCCCGACCAGCACCGAGCAGGAAGTGAAAACCCCCTGGACCGAGCTAGACGACGTGTTTTACGAAGCCCGCGGCACTTCCTGGGCTTTAATGCACCTGCTGCGTGCTGTTGAGCATGATTTTCACGATGTGCTTACCCGTAAGAATGCACTGGTCAGCCTGCGGCAGATTATCCGCGAGCTGGAAGCCACGCAGGAAGCGCTGTGGTCGCCCATGATTCTGAACGGCGGCGGCTTCGGCATGTTCGCCAACCATTCATTGGTGATGGCCTCGTACATCTCCCGCGCCAATGCGGCGTTGAAAGACCTGAACGACCTGCTGGCGCAGGGCTGAGCCTGTCGGGCGGACGTTCTGTCCGCCCATTGCTACGCCCCTTCCCGTCACCTCCCGGGCGGCGATAAAAAAATCTTTGTATCTTTATGTAACTTTTTTGTCGTCGGCCGGATGGCCTTTACATAATGTTTATTTTGATCTAACTAATTGAAAATTAAGGGTATTTTGAAATTCATCTGAGCGTCGGCCGGAAACTGGCCCGATCCGCCAAGTAGCACGGACGTATGGCTTCTGGTATGTTCCGGTCTGTATCACCACAATCTGATAACAATACTTACAACAATAAGAAATCAGGGAGAGTCAGATGGCATCATTAGGCTGTCTTCGGCTGAGTGCATTGCTCGCAGGCTGTGTCGTTGCCTTCCCCATGCTGGCTATGCAGCCACTGGACGAGCAAAGCTTGTCGGAAGTGACTGGTCAGGCTCAGGGTTTACGCTATACCTCCGAGTACGACGCCCGTATCGATTCCATCTCCTACATCGATGACGATGGTATGGGGGATGGCAATGTCGGCATGCTGACGCTTTCTCCTGTCCGCCTCTATACACAAACCAACCGCCCGGTGCAGATCGACTTGGAAGTTAAGGAAGTGAACGGCCGCAAAGCGCTGGTGTTCACCAATCGTGACCTGCCCATCGAGACCGAAGTGGGTTCGTTTGCCATTAATGGCTATTCGCTGGGTGGTATTGGCCATGGCAACTTTCAGATTGGTACCGGTGACGCGCTGGTTACTACGCTCTATGCCGGTGGTAATGAAGGCAATGGTATTACCATTGATCTGGATATTCCCGGTTCTATGTCCTTTGACACCTGGCTGGAAGATGACGGTGCCCGTCTGACCGCGACGCTGGATTTTGGTGATCCGCGCAACCCGCTGGGCGGTGGTATGGCGCTGAAAAATATCTCCTTCGACCTGGAAGGTGATGGCCTGCGCATCGGCTTACCGGAAATTACCGATGGCAATGTTAACTTTTACAACGTCCGTATCGGTGATGATGTGCTGAACAGTGCGGCGCTGCGTAATGTGAACCTGCAGCCGGGTGGTTATCTGCTGGTGAAAAACGCCCGTGGCGCGGATGAAATCGGTATGGAAATGGACCTGCTGGTTAAAAAAGATTCCTCCCTCGACTTTGTCTATATCACTGGTGCCATTGGTGAGAACTACCCGGGCCCGAACGTATTTGAAATGTCGGCCAATATCAGCCTGGTGGATGATCTCAGTGTCCGCGGTATGCGCATGAACGTCGATGGTGAGCGTGGCCTGGTGTTTGATTTTGATAAAACCAATGCCCAGAGCGGTGTCAGCGGTAATTTGCTGGTCTCTGATTTCACAATGCAGCGCAGCGATAAGGTCGGCGTGGTTACTGACCCGGTGGGCATTGGCAGCATGGATATTCAGATGAATCTGACCAATAACACCTACATGCAGATTGAGGGCCATTAAGATGAAAAAAATCTGTCTGTGGGCCGGGTTGCCGCTGCTGTTGTCGTCGCCTCTGCTGAATGCCATGCAGGTTCTGGATGACGCAGGTATGGCCGAAATTTCCGGTCAGTCCGGTATTACCATTGAATTAACCACCAGTGATGCGGAAGGGCGTCTGGTGCAGACGGGTGAAATTCGTTTTACCGAACAGGATAACGACGGTGAGGGGGAAGATTATTTATCCATTGGTGGTCTGACGCTGCGCACGTTGGTCACCGACAATAATGGCAACGTTACCGGCGTTGATACCATTAAAACCACTATCGATGTGGATGCGGGCGGTAACGTCAGTATTAAGAGCAGAGACATTAATACGCTGGACCTGGAACTGGGCGAAATTTCTTTCAGCGGTCGCGCCATGTTTGGTGGTGTGCGTTTATCAGTTTGGCAGTTTATCGGAGACAGCTATCTTGAAACCGCTCTGCTGAATGATCCGTCCGGTTCAAAAATTGCCTTCCGTACCGTAATGGAAGCGGGCAGTGGTTTAACGTATCAATTTGATGAAGATGGTGTGACCTTCAGCTCGGATGTGGTGTTTACCCCAGCTACCGGCGAGACGGCGTTCCGCAGTGAAATGTTCCTTACTGGTGATAATGACGGCCTGAAACTGCAGGTGGGTGAGATGGTTGGCACCATTGAAATTCAGAATATTTCCATTCTCGATGAAAATGGCAACAACATCTTTGGTGCCAATAACTTTGGTGATGTGGGTTTCGGTGATATCAGTGTAAATCCGGCTGTCAGCTACTTCACCTTGTCGGCCAGCAAAGATCTCAATCGTGATGGTATTGAAGGTAAATTCAGTTCCGACATGAATATCGGCACCGTGTTTTACCGCACCGGTGATGAGCGTCTGAATGCCCGTAATGTGCAGTTGAATACCAACGGTGAACTCAGCTACCGGATGGATTTTACCGATAACGGCTTTATTACCGGCCTTGAGGCCAGCATCAGTGATATTAACGATCTGGATCTGATTATTGGGGCGCTGAC
Organism: Venatoribacter cucullus; assembly: GCF_016132445.1. NCBI lineage: Bacteria > Pseudomonadati > Pseudomonadota > Gammaproteobacteria > Oceanospirillales > Oceanospirillaceae > Venatoribacter > Venatoribacter cucullus. The sequence goes on from NZ_CP046056.1 coordinate 720,286, forward strand.
GTTATCTTCTGGTGATGGCAGCAACGAATCGCTGAGTATGGGCAGTTACGCCATTGAAAATATGAATGTGACGAAGGCTGGCAATCAACCTGGCTCTGTCAATCTTGGCGTTTACACCATGCCAGGCAGTGGTGCTCAGGGTATGCAGATTGATCTTTCCATTGATGGTACCGCCAGTTTTGATCTCACCATTAAAGATGACCCGGCCAAAGTGGCTGGCAACCCGGATCCGCAGCTGACGGCAGAAATTGTGATGAATAACGTATCGCTGTCACAAAGCATCGATCAGACCAAAAAAGGTCTGCATATTGGTGTGGTGGATGCCAGCATGGATATGAATATTAACGCCATTAAAATGGGTGATGGTCAGACTTATCAGGGTCAGACCGGCCGTTTGGTAATGAACAATATGACTCTGCAACCGGGAAGTTATTTCCGGATCGAACCGCTCCAGTAAGGGCCAGCAGTTTATGAAAAATAATTATAAAAATATCGTATTCACCATCGTTCTCACCGCTGCCTCAGTTGTTTCTGAGGCGGCTGTTCGTGCTGATGGAACCTCGGTCTGGTTTGCTGGTGCAACCACGGGTGGCTTAACTGCGCTGCAGGCGCAGCAGGTCAGTGCCGATACCGCCACCTTCTGGAATGGTGGGGAACCGAATGATTCCAGCAATGAAGATTGTGCCGTTCAGCAGGCATCCGGTGGCTGGAATGACTTGTCCTGTACCAACAACACCAGTCGTCGTGCCGCCTGTTTTAACGGTTCTGACTGGGCTTTAACTGCCCCGGCAACCTCTATTCTGACCTCTGCCGCCAATTGTCCGGCCGGTTATTCTTATGCTGCACCCACAAACTTACAGCAACGCAATGCTCTGAGTGCACGTATCGTTGCTGCCGGTGCTGCTGATGTCTGGATTAACGCTCTGGATAACGTTACGGAAGGTGTATGGGTATTTAATGCCGGTACAACGTCTGTCTTTGCTCCGTTCTGGAATGCTGGCGAGCCGAACAACTCCGGTTCAGCTGAACATTGTGCCGAGGTTCTTGCTTCAGGTCTTTGGAATGATCAGAGCTGCGGAGTAACCCGCCCGGTGGTGTGTGCCAACACGGATTTTACCGCCTGGAACATTGCCAATAAAACCACTCCGGTTGCTTTCAATTCTCCCAATGAACTGCACGGTGTATGTCAGCAGGCGTTTGGTAATAACTGGAACTTTGCCGCTCCCCGCACGTTGGCAGAGCGTAATGCTTTGAGTGCTGCTTTAACCGCTGAAGCGGTTGCTTCTGCCTGGGTGAATGCCCGTGATTCTCAGGTAGAAGGTTACTGGATGCTGAACCATGGCCTGTTCAACTGGGCGGCCAGTCAGCCGGATTTTAACACCGGTATTTGTGCCACCATCCGTCAGACCGATGGCAAATGGATTTCTGCAGCCTGTGACAGCGAGGCCAAGCTGCTGTGCAGTGATGGTTATAACTGGGCGCTGCGTAATTTCGATCATCAGTTCAGCAATCAGGCGCTGGATGCCTGTAGCCGTCCGGATACTGAAACCCTGGACAATCCGTATGTAAATTACCGTCTGAAAACCCCGGTGACGGAAGGTGACCGCAGCCGTGCGGGTGCTCAGGTACAGGCAGCCGGTAACGGCATTGTGGCCTGGCTGAATATTAAACGCGTTACCGATGTTAACCGTTGGCTGATTAACGAAGACTACCGTGCGCCGGTAACGGCCGGTGGTGATCTGCGTAAAGTGGTTTGGTACGACCTGATTGAATCGGAAGGCGGTGGTTTATTTAATCCGAACCCAACGTTTTATGACAACTGGCGCCGTTATGAAGATGGTGTAACCATCAACAGACAGCAAGCCGTAGAAGCCAACAAACAGTTACAGCCTTACTTTCGTGAAAGTGAGCCGAATAATTCCGGCGCTTGTGTCCAGTTGTATATCAGCGATGGTTTATGGGACGACACCGAGTGTGACAACAGCAAGCGCGTTGCTTGTTTTAATGGTTCGCGCTGGGCCATTTCTCCCGACGCCACAGGACTGACAGAGACTAATGAAAATACCATCGTTGCCTCTGGTAATGCGGCTTGTGCACAAATTCCCAATGAAAATGGTGCGACCGGCGATTATAAATTTGCGGCACCGTTATCGTTCCAGCAAAGTCAGTTGCTGCAGGCTGTAGCTGCGGATGCCGGTGCTGGCGATGTCTGGATTAATGCCAACGATAAAAAATACGCCAATACCTTTGTGTTCAACCTGGATATGGACGTTATGGCGCCGTTCTGGGGCGCGGGCGAACCCAATAATGCCGGTGGAAACGAAGATTGCGCCGTGCAGCGTAACGATGGTTTATGGAATGATCTGAATTGTGCCAGTGCACAACCTATCGCTTGTTATAACCCCTGGCTGGGTGCCAATGGCACCTGGAAAGTAACCGCAGCTAATTACACCTTTAGCAGCCCGGATCAGATGACTCTGCAATGTGAAGCGGAATTCGGTGGTCAGTATAAATTTTATGCCCCGGAAACCCTGAGCCAGCGCAATGCTCTGCAGGCGGCCAAACCAGCTGGTGTGAACGATGTATTTATCAATGCCGATGACCAGCAATCTGAAGGTACCTGGCAGTTAAACAAAGACATTAATAACTGGGCCGCCGGCCAGCCCAGCACCAGTACCAGCGAACTGTGTGTGGCAGCTTCCGCTACCGATTCCCAATGGCGTGCCCGCAACTGTACTCAGGCATTGCCGGTGGCCTGTACGTCCGGCGGTCGCTGGTATTTCACCAATGATCCCATCACGCTGAATGATTTTGCCAATGGTCAGGAAGCCTGCAGTGCTTTCGGTAATGGTTATTTATTCAATGCCCCGCGGTCGCTGAATGATGCCCGTATTATGCAACACCAGGCCAAGCTGGCTGGTATTGGTGGTGAGTACTGGATTAATGGTAACCGGCTGGAAAATTTTGCTACCTGGGAATGGAATCAGCGACGCCTGAAAACGCCTCTGTGGTCTTCCGTAGAGCCCAATGGCAGCACCAGCGAAAACTGTGCCGTGCTGACCAATAACCAGGAAGGCAGCTGGGCTGATGAACGCTGTAATACCGCCAGTAATTATGCCTACCTGTGCCGTAATGGTAATAACTGGCAGGCATCGGTTATTACCGGTTCACTGGCTGATTTCTCTGCCGGTGTCAGCGCCTGTCAGGCCTTGGGTAACGGTTGGGTGTTTGCTGCCCCAGCCACATACAACGAGAACCTGGCCGCTAAAAATGCCATGGGCGGCGCGGCCAAGGTCTGGTTGAACGCCACCGATGCCATGAAAGAAGGCGCCTGGGTTCTTAATGCCGCGCCGATTGCAACCTACCCGGGCTGGGCCGCCGGTCAACCAGATAATGCCGGTATTAATGCCGCCGATGAAACTGCATTGGTAACCGGTGAAGACTGTGTGTATCAGTCTGCTGATGGTTATTGGTATGACACTTCCTGTACTGCTGCTACCGAGTATCCCTGGGCCTGTACCGACGGCTACGTATGGAAGGTAACCCAGTCTCAGGGCCGGGCACAGAAACCGGCAGATGGCCACAAAGCCTGCTTCAGCGAATACGGTTCCACCTTCGTTTTTGCCGCCCCGTTAAATAAAAACGATTCTATTCAGATCGACTTTGCCCGTTTGCTAGCCGAAAGCGAACGCGCCAGCCCGATGAATGCCGTGTGGCTGAACATGAATGATGGCGCTTATGAAGATAACCGCAGTGGTGCTGCCGATGGCCGTCATTTCCGTAAAAATCAGCCCTATACCAATTGGGTTGATGCCTACCCGGGTGTCGAGCCAGTTAATACCTGTGCCTACAAATCCACCACCGCCGCTGGTACTAACAACCCCTGGCGCAGTGGCAGCTGCAGCAACTTTGCTGCCCATTATGCCTGTACCAACGGTGCCGGCTGGAAGGTGGCTACCTCTAAAGGCACGCTGGTCAATGGTTCACTGCAGATTACGCCGCAAGTGGGTGAAGACTTCTGGTCTTACGAGCGCGGTACCCGTCTGTGTAAAGAACAATTCGGCGCAGAATATTATTTTGCCGCGCCGGTAACGGCAGCAGAAGATCTGGCGCTGGATGCGGCAATCCGCAACACCAATGCACAGGTTAAAAATACCTGGATTAACTATTACTTCGTTAATGCGATTAATCCGGAACATAACCCATGGTTCTCCAATCGCATGAAAACCGGTATCTGGCAGAAACCGGAATTCCGCAACCTGAATAATTCCGACTGCGCAGTGCTGCACAATGACGGTTCCTGGACCGATGTGCCCTGCAACAGCACCTATGCCTTTGCCTGTTTCGATGGCAGCTGGAAAGTAACCGGTAACGGCCAGTGGAGTGAAGGGTTTGCCGCCTGTGACAATAATCTGGGTGGTAGCTTATTTGCTGTGCCGCGTACCCCGGATGAAATGGATCAGTTGCTGGCCAATATTGGTGCCGAGCCGGTATGGATTAACTTTACCGATACCGCGCTGGAATCGCAGTGGATTGCCAACCGTCTGCGCTTTACCTGGTGGAAAGCCGGCGAGCCCAGCAACAGCTTTAACCGCGATTGTGCCCGTATTGGTACCGATGGCGAGTGGTACGCTGGTCGTTGTTCGATTGAACAGGCGGCGTTTGCCTGCCGTCGTATTGCCGGCAACAACATTGAATGGTTTGTAACCACCGGCAAAGGCACCTGGGCGGAAGGTTTTGGCTATTGCGCCAGTGAATTCCCGGGCAGTGAATTTTATACCCCGCAAGGTTTTGCCAATAACTCTGCCAAAGCGGATCAGCTGGTACTGGCTGCGGCCGTCACCGCCGCTGGTCAGGATGCCTGGCTGAACCTGAGCGATCAGGAAGCCGAAGGCAGCTGGCGTTCGCATCAGGCTTATAACGACTGGGGCGTCAGCAGTCTTATTGATCAGAACAACGACTGTGCCTATCTGAGCCGGGTGGCCAGTGGTACCGGTACCTGGTATGCCGATAACTGCAAATACACCGCATCGGCCCCGGTATCCCGTGGCTATGCCTGTACCGATGGCTATGAATGGAAACTGGTGAATACCGCTGCTGATACCAGCATGCGCTGGTCCGAAGGTTTCAGCGCCTGTCAGACCCTGGGTACCAACTGGCGCTATGCAGCGCCGGCGGATGCAGTTAACAACGCCAAGCTCAAGCTGGCCATGGAACTTGGTGGTCTTGAGCAGGTGTGGGTTAACGCTCAGGACCGGACCAGTGAAGGTAACTGGCAGGTGAATGGCCCGGAAACCAACTTTGCACCGGCCGCCAATCTCAGTGCAGTAGCGACCGTGGTGGCGGAAAATACCAGCAATATTCAGCTGCTGGCCACCTTGGAAGACGATGAAGAAATGGGGGTTGCCAGTGCCAGCTGGACTCTGGTTTCTGACAGTCGCTTTGCCGATGTCGCCAGTTCCGACATTGTTGTAAGCAACAATAATCTGGTCGCTGGTGCGGCAGGCTCTGCCACCGTTACCGCGAGCTACAGCACGCCGGTACTGCTGAAAGACGATGTGATTCTGACGTTCCGCTTAACCGCGACGGATATTCCGCCGGGTACCGCCGTGGCCGCAACCTCTGAAACCTTTGTCACCGTGCGCGTAAAAGCCCCGTTACTGGCTGGCTGGAATTTCAATAACAACGCTTTACCGCAGCAGGATTTCTCCGGCAACAATCAGGATGCCCTGAATACCGTATCCAACCCGATGCCGCCGGTGGTTAATGGTGCTCTGTCTGTTAGTCCGGGTCAGCGTATGGTTGTTCCGGGTCTGGCGGCCAAGCCTAATGGCGGGCTGGATATTCCTGCTGATGAATACAGTGTGGCCTTCCGTATCAGCATTGAAGATGCACCGACCGGTAACTGGCGTGGCATTCTGCAGAAAGGGGATGACGGTCTGGCTCGTCAGCCGGGGGTTTTCCTGTACCCCAATGACAATACTCTGCACAGCAGTAACAGCACCAGCGCCAGCTCTAATCAGGTGGTGAATATTCCTGGTCTGCTGGATCGTCAATGGCTGAATGTGGTGTACAACAAACGTGCTGATGGTTTCGATATTTATATCGATGGCGATTTAACCGGCAGCTTTGATTTTGCTGCAGGTGAAACCTCGGTTGGTAACAACGGTAATTTCTACGTGGGCCAGGTTCCGGGTGCCGCAGAGTCGTTCACTGGCCTGATTGATGATATTCAGATCTTTAACCGCCAGTTGTCTGCCGCTGAAATTACCGCCGTATTGCCGCCACCGCCAGCTGGCGTGGTGCAGTTCAGCGGCAGCAGTGTGCAGGTTGATGAAGACAGTGGCAGTGTAACTGTTGCGTTGGAGCGCAGCCGTGGCAGTAAAGAACCGCTGACGGTGTATGTGGATCTGGATACTGCCAACAGCACTGCCACGCTGGGAACCCAGGCCGATATGGCCACCGCCACCAATCCGGCTGATCTGGCTTTTGGTGCAGCCTATGTTAATGGCACAGGGATGCCGGTCAGCTGGCCTGCCAATACCCGTGGCACGCAGAATGTGGTGATTACCCTGGATAATGCCGACGACGAACAGCGTGAAGGTACGGAAATTGCCCGTCTGCGTCTGGCTGACCTGGCCAATGCCAGTGCCGGCCAAGCCAGCAATTTCAACCTGCGTCTGAATGACGTAACCCCTAACCCTTATGGCAACTTCTCGGTGGTTGCTCCGGATCCGGCGGTGGTACTGGAAACCAACTCTGCGGTACAGCAAATCTGTATTAAGCGCGAGTCTGGCTCTCAGGGTGAAGTGAATGTGAACTACAGCACCAGCGGTTCAGCCCTTGCCGGTACTGACTTTAACTATCAGGCCAGCGGCATTGTACCGACAGCCAATACCGGCACCGTGGTCTTTGCCGATGGTGACAGTGCCGACCAGTGCTTCGATGTGGTGGTTACAAATGACACTGCCATTAATGGCGCCGATCGTACTCTGACCGTATCTCTGACGGGGTTGAATCACGCTGCGGGATTAGACCCGATTTTAACCATGCAGAATCAGGCCCAGCTGTTTATCCGTGACTATGCGCCCGGTGAGTTTGCCTTTGAAACGGATAGCTACAGCTGCAAAGAACCAAACACCTCGGCAACCGTACCCGATGAATTACGGGCCAGCCCGAATGAGCTGGTCTGTGAAATCCGGGTTAAACGCAGTAACACGTCCGTTTATGCACCGGCTGCGACCCTGAATGTGGTTGCCCCGGCATCTACGGGATACAGCTTCACCAGCCAGCTGCAGTGGCATGAAATTACACCGGTTACTCCGGCCACCACGGCGACTGAAACCCAGATTATTACCTTCACAATCGCTAACGACGATGTGCAGGAAAATAATGAAGTGGTGGGGATCAGCCTGACGCCGACGAACGGTGACGGCCATGATGAGGTTATCGCTGCCACCAATGGTGTGGCTAACCTGACCATTGTCGACGTAACCAGCCCGGCGTTGGTCATTATTAATGAAAATATTCCTCCGGTTTTTGAAGGACAGAAGCTGGTTGTCGACATACAGCGTAGTGGAAACCCTGCTACGGATTTTGATGTATCACGCTATGTTGAAGTGTTGAATAAAGCAGCGGGAAAAACAGATAGTGACTATCTGGCGTTTGAATATTCATCACCTGCTTTACAATCCGGAACGATTAATTTTGATCCGGTCGCTACAGTTCCTCAGAACAGCCAGTTGATAATTCGGACCAAAGATGTTCTGTTTAATAGTAATGACTATCAGGTACGGGTTACTTTGCAGAATCCGGCACCTTCACGTGTGGTTGGGCTTGGCTCATTAACCAGCGCTAATAAAGACAATGATGTTAATAAAACCTTCCGGGATTTTGTTATCAGTAACGACATCAGTGTGAATGACCTTATTTCACTGTCTTCAACAGCACTCAGTAATAATGCTGAAGCTGGCGGTAAGTTTTATCCGATTGACAACTTCCTGGGGGCACGAGCAAAAGCTCAGGTGAGTTTTACCGTGCCACCCCGTGAATCAGTGAATAAAAAACACAACATTATTAATTACCGTTGGGAATGGATTAATGCAAATGGTGCAGTGTTTACCACTGGCGCTACTACATCCGGTAACTTTGCATACACTGACGCAATGAATGAGTCAGCAAGGACGCGTTCGATCAGTGTTGATCTGCCATATACCTCCAGTACCGATATTTTGTCGCAGTTACGTCTGACCGTATGGGGAGGAAACTCCACCAATATGGCTGAAGCCGATGAGGTTTATGTAACCCAGGAAAATATTATTACGACTCCGCGCTGGAGACGTTTGAAGTTTGGATCAGACCGATGTGTGGCGTTTGATTCGGGTGAAGGTCGCTATGAAGCCAATAATTGCGCCAACTCAGTCGTTGCGGGTGAGCTTTGGACATATAATCCGATCAGTAATCAGATGATCAACAAAGGTGATAATGCCTGTGCTGATGGCACCGGAGATCTGGGTAAAAAGGCTTGTAATGAAAACCCGACCACCTGGACGTTGGTAAAAGATGGCGAAAGCCTTAATGTTAAACGTACTGCTAATGGCGAGAAGTGGTGTCGTATGGGGACAAATCAACGTATTAACGTGCGTAATCTCCTCGATGATGTATTAGCTTGTACTGGTGGTGACGATCTGTTTGTATGGGGTGAAGACCAATGAGAAATGAAGTATCCATCGGCTTATTTTGTTTGCTGGTCAGCTCATCTGCCTTCGCCATGCAACCCCTGGATGAAACCCAGCTGGGTGAAGTCACCGGCGAGGGTATCGGTGCCACCTTTGATAGCGTAGTGATCTACTCCGGCGACTACGGTCAGCCGGATGATTTCCGCCTGCGTCTGCGCCTTACCGAAGGTTCAGATGCCGAGTCGGTGATTCTGAGTGAACTGCGCTTTAACCGCTCCGGTGCCACGCCGGGGAAGGCCAACAGCGGCGGTTTTTTCGGTACCTACGATGACCCTTTTGTTATTGGTGATCTGCGTGAGATTACCGAACGACATGTTGGTTTAATTGATCCGGAAGGTGACGGAACCTTTGTTACCGGCAGTCGTGTACACACGGCTTTTTATGCTGGTTTTCCGGCCGCTGATTTAACCCAGAAAGAACGGGGGTTCTACGATTGGTCTGGTAATCGCTTGGGCGTCGAGAATCGTGCAGACCGTTATTCCAGTGAGTCGGTTTCATACTATCGGGGCTTGCCTAACGACTTCTTTGCCAATAAGCCCATCAGTATTGGTAGCTTGACCAGCCTTAGTCAGGAGTACGCGGCGTATTTGCAGGAGCAGGAAGACCAGCTGGATCTGGCAACCAATAAGTTCGATCTGCATTTCCGTATTGATACCATTACCGATCAGAACCGTACGTTAAGCACAGATGATCAGTTTCTGGCTTATGCCGATCTGGAAGGTGTGCGCCTGTATGGTACCAGCGCCATGATCTGGGGCCACAGCAGCCAGGGTGAAACCCTTTCCGCAGCCAATCTGGCGCGTTATGAAAATAACGGCCAGCCGGTGTATGCCGACCGTGGTCTGGCCATGGCCGTTAATATTGGTTTACGTGCCGATGCTATTCGCTTAACCGCCGATCCGTCCGGTGCCGCTGCCAGTATGCTGGAGTTGCGTGGTGTGGATGCCTACTTGCCATTGGGGAGCGTTGATCAGCCGCTGACCATCAGTACCGTGCAGTTTGCGCAGATTCAGCGGGGAACCTGGAAAAATCCAACGTATTTACCGGCGACCACGCAGTTGCGCATGGAAATTGCCGGTTTGCCGCAAGACGTTGGGCAGGCACCGCAAGGCAATATTTTTATCCAGTCGATGGCCTTTGGTGACCCAAATGACCCTGAGCTGATTACCGGGGTTGAAGATATTTTCCTGCGTGATGCCAGTGGTAATATTGTAGCCACTTACGATAATGTTACTCACCGGGCCTTTGTGCCAAAAACGGTTATTTATAACGAACAGGTTGCGGTTTACAACGAGGCCAATCCGAATAATCAGATCCCCTTTATTCCGAATCAGAACGTTGTTGAGATCCGTGGTCTGGAAATCCAGCGTCTGGTTATTACGACTCAGGACTTATAACAATGAAAAAAATTATCCTGATCAGCGCGTTACTATCCTCGGTTAGTTATGCCGGCATGAGTGAACTGAATGAAGCAGAAATGCAGCAGGCTTCCGGGCAGGCAGGTATTACCCTGAGTGCTGGCATGGAGTTCGATACCGGAACCCGCATCAGCTACACCAACGAAGATGCCGAATACGATGACAACACCAAGGAATACTGGCTGGTGCTGGATAATATGACCGGTGGGGTGGAGTTCAAAAACATGAAAATTGATCTGGTGAATAACTTTGGCCCGGCCGGTACCGCCGGTGCCATTCAGGTGACCTTACCGGAAGAAGTGAATTTTGATGAACTGTCGGTTGAAGGGGTTTATCTGGGGCCAGGTAAAACGGTTACTGAAAACCATCAGTTTATTATGGGGGTGGATGTCGACGGACAGTTACAGTTCCCGGCTGAAACCCGTATGAATATTTTTGCAATCAAGTAGGTCGGGTTATGAACAGAATAATAAAAATGACATTACCTGCGATACTGGCTTTCTGGTCTGCCATTGGTATTGCTGGTATGCAGCCAATGGATGAGGATGCCTTGGCTGATACCTACGGTCAGGCAATTTTTGAAGTAACCGATCAGGTCGTTAACCAGGATGGTGGTGCTGATCTGCGGATGTTGCGGATGACCATGGGTGCCCGTATTGAGATTAACGCCAACATTGAAGAGCTGGCGTTGGGTCGTTACTGGCGTCCGGAAGGCACCAACTGTATTGGCGGTGCTAACGGCCAGGTGTGTTACAACAACATTATTCCTGCTTCATACAACGACAATATTAACTGGGCCTGTACGGGCAACCCCTGCGGTAACGTTGGTTTGTCGGATTCTGATTATCTGTCTTCAGAAAAGACGCATAACGTGGGTGAGATGAGTTTCTTTGACTACCCGGGTGGTTTTGAGCCGGATGGCGGTGTTGATATTAAACTGCGCGATGTCACCATGGGCCAAATCCGTGACAAGGGTAACGGACAGTATGAAATGCTGCCTATGGTGCAGGAAAACCCTTATTTCGAATTTGCTTTTGATGAAACTTCCGGCGCCCGTAAGCTGGTGGGCTTCCGGCTTGGTTTTGAAAATACGCTGGGGTATCAGGGGAATATCATTGACGTAATCAGTGGTTTTATCCGCCCGACCATTACTGCAGATTCAAAGTTACTGGGTTTGAATGTCGGGGCTATTAAGCTGGAAGCATTCCTTGGTGGGGCGCGGACTATTGGTTTCCTGGATAAAAACACCATGACCCTGGATGCAACCGGTGGCTTAACCGGTCTGCTGGTTTCTGACCGTGAATCGCTGATTGGCCAATCACCGCATGCACAGCTGTTTCCGGTGCAGTCCATTTTCCTGAATAATACCCCCAGCTTCTTTTTCAGTGTGGGTACCCGTTCTATTCAGTGGAGCCCGACTCAGGGTTTTTCACCTGAAATTACCCGTCCGGGCTTCTGGCTTAACCTGGGTGGTGATGGTGGTCTGATTGCAGAAACCCAGAAAGGCTCGCACCCGAATAACTACTTCCCGGGGCATCCGAACCATTCTGTTTACAGTGCTAACGAGAACTATGGTGACGTAGCTAATCTGCCCTCCTGGTCGCAAACCTACCGCAATAACGGTTACTGAGTTCTTGTTCTGGTCGTGGTGGTTTGATTTTAAAGAGGCCTTAGTGGCCTCTTTTTTATGTCTGTCTTACCCGTTTATAGCGATGCCGAAAGCACGACTCTGTAAGGGTAGTTCTGACCTATGCCACAGGATTTCCGGCATAAAAAAAAACCTGCCGCAGCAGGTTTTTTAACTAAGAAGAATCTTTAAATGCTGTAGGTTTTTATTCCTGCAGGCATGGCACTGGGAAAGCTGGCCTGGCTGTTATTGTTTTCAGCGGTCAGATGCTTCAGTGCCGGCATTCCATTCACAAATTCAAAGCTGTGCAGCTGATTGTGGCTGACATACAGCTTACTCAGCTCCGGTAATGCCAAAGCTTCCAGGGAGCGCAGCTCGTTGTGGCTGGCGTTCAGGCTGCTTAACTGCTGTAACGACTGCAGTGGACTGGCATCCTGAATGCGGTTGTAGCTGATATCCAGCCAGCTCAGCCCGGCCAGCTCGCCCAGCCCGGCAACAGACTGGATGGCATTATTTCGCAGGTTCAGTACCCGCAGCGCCGTAAATTGTTCCAGGCCAGCCAAGCTGGTGATCTGACTGTGCGGGCATTCCAGTATTTGCAGCTGATTAACTGTACTGATCCCGGTGGCCTCAATACAGGCGCGCAGATTCGCATCGTCAATGAGCTGATAATCAGGCGCAACAAACAGGATTGCTTTGTCAGCCGTGTCAGATTCTGAGACAGAAGGAATAACCGCTGCAGGGGCCGTAGCTTCTGCAGAAGATCCGGAACCACCGCCGCTGCAGCCGGTAAGGGCGGCACTGACGGCAATAGCCAATGTCAGTTGGGACAAGGACGCTTTCATGGTGATGCCTGTTTATTATTCTTTTTTTAGTGGAAAACATCGTATCACAATCACCTTGACCCGGCCAGATCTGTAACATTTTGTACTATGTATGTAACTGTCTGATTTTAAAGGGAAAAATAAAAAGTCAGCGCGCCTGTTTGTAAAGCCGGGGTAAGGACGAAGCTGGACACCAGGGGATGCGCAAGGCTCCATACTCTGCTCGTCATTACTCGCCATTCTGTCATCTGACTGCAACATATCCGCAACATACTGCCGCCTGTTCATAAGGGTGGCCGTACCTCGGTTGCCTGAAGTTTGTGTATTCCTTCAGGGGGCAAGATGAAAGCAACTAAAGTGCTGCTGGGTGCAGCCTCATACCTCGTCGCGGCGCAACTGCTGGCGGGTGAGGCGGTGTTTTACATAACTGAAGATGGCAGCGCCGTGCGTGACCTGGCTGTCTCGGTCAATGGCCAGAAAAAACTGATTGGTTCCTCCGGTTTTGTAACCTTCGATATTGGTTCAGGTAATTACCGGGTTGAACTGTCCAAGTATGGTGAATACGTTGGTGAATTTGACTTCACTGCCAACAGCAGCAAGGAAAATGCTGAAATTCAGGTAGAGCTCATCGGTGGCGAAGCCATGGCCGATGTAAACCTCTATGTGCCGGGCGATGAAGCAACGCCGGCGCTGGGGCAGCTGTCTGGCTTTATTCAGTCGGATGAGACCGGTGGTGGTGTAGCGGGTGCCAGTGTAGTGGTGAATGGCACCGAGCAAGCCATCGTAACCGACGATAAAGGCTACTTCAGCCTGGAACTGCCGCGCGGTGATTATTCATTGGTTATTGCCCACCCCAACTACGGCAAGCGCGACGTTAAGTCAGTGCGGGTAATGGGTAATGTGAACACCGGCCTGAATCTTACCCTCAGCATGTCCGGCGACGGCATGATCGAAGAAGTGGTAGCAGTGGGTTCTTATATTCCCTCTACTGCTACTGCGCAGCAGCGGGATTCCAGTGCGGTGCTGAATGCGATTGGGGCAGAGCAGTTAGCCCGCTTCGGTGATTCCAGTGCCGCGTCAGCATTAAAGCGTGTAGCCGGTGTGTCTGTTGTTGGTGGGCAATTTGCCGTGGTACGTGGCATGCAGGGGCGCTATATCTCATCCACCCTGAATGGCAGCTTAATGCCCAGTACGGATCCTATGCGCCGTGATGTCCCGCTGGATTTATTTCCGGCCAGCGTCTTAGGTGGCATTGAAATTCAGAAAACCTTTACACCGGATCTTCCAGGTGATTCAACCGGTGGCGCAATCAGGATGAAAACGAAAGAGATGCCAACTGAGTCTTCTGGCAAAGTTGCTGTATCACTGGGAATGAATACCCGTACTACTTTTGAAGATTATGTGAGCTATAAGGGTGGAGATCTGGATTGGCTCGGAATTGATGATGGTACCCGTGAGCAACCATCTTATGCTGAAAATATTACCAACGGCGGTATGGATTCCCCTCAGTTTGGTTGTAATTTCTCATTTTGTCGGCCTCTCTCTGAGCAGATCCGACTCGCAAATTCCTTTGAGAATATTTATAACCTGAAAACAAAGACCGCTGCACCCGATACAGGATTTTCACTGGCTCTCAGTGATTACAATGAAAAAGATTTTGGTGGTACCGGCAGTTATTTTGCTTTGCAATATAAAAATGAAACAGATAGTCGTCATAAGGCAAGACTTAATGATGTCAGTGAGGTTGGTTCTTATGAACGAAGTCAGCAAAAAATAGATCTGACAGGCTATTTTGTTTATGGGTTGGATTACGGCACTAATCATTACGAAAGCAAAACGATTCTTTTACGAAAAACTGATGATACCGTGCGGTTCGATAAGACGGTAGATGATAGTGCTGGCTATGAGGTTGAGAAAACACTGCTGCAGTGGGTTGAACGTCAATATATTGGCCAGCAGTTTTCTGGTAGTCACTATGTAAATTTACTGGGTGAGGATGAGGTATCGTGGCGCGTCGGTTTCAGCCAGACATCACGTTATGAGCCGGATCGCCGTTACTATGAATACGGTGCCAGTGAGGGCGCTGATAAACTGAACCTGTTGGGTTCCGTAGAAAGACGCTACTCAGATCTTACTGAGGATTCATTGGATTTTGGACTTGATTACACATCCGATATTACCTTTGGTAGCAGCTTATTTCGCTTAAAAACAGGTGTGCTTTTAAACCAGAAAGATCGTACAGTGGATGTTGCTCGTTATGAGAACAAATCCATCACAACGTTAGATACAACTCAGTCTTTGGAAGATTTGCTTTCCAAAGAAAATATTGATGCTGGCGTTATTCAGATTAACGGATCGACTGCTGATACCGATGATTATGATGCAACGGATGAAACCCTGGCAGCCTATGTGTCTGGTGAATTGGATTTCGGTTTAGTATCCGTTCTGGCTGGTGCGCGAGTCGAAGATTTTAAGCAAACGCTGGAGTATCCGGGTTCATCAGGTAGTGATAGTGAACTGTCCGAAACCAAAGTATTGCCGGTTTTATCGGCAGTTTTACGGCTCACAGATGATTTTCAGATTCGTGGTGGTGTAAGTCAGACGCTGTCAAAGCCTGGCCTTACAGAGCGCTCTGAATCGGCTCAGTATGACCCCGAAACAGAGAAGCTGATGGTTGGCAATCCCAATCTTAAAATTTCAGAAATTCTCAACGTTGATTTAAGAGCGGAATATTATTTCTCGGAAGATGAAAGTATTTCATTGGCCGCTTTCTATAAGGATGTTACTGATCCGATTGAGCGCTCTGTCCTTGATGGAAGTGGCAGTGCGGCGGATGGTTATACTTTTTCAAACGTACCCAGTGCCACTCTGCAAGGGCTGGAGTTGGATTTTCGAATCAATGCCTATAGCGGCGATTCTTGGTCATCATTTGTTGGCGGTAACTTCGCTTATATTGATTCGGAAGTTGACTTAAGTGGTACCGATGCTGAGCGTCTGGAAGGTATTTCAAAACGTCAGCTGCAGGGACAGTCTGAATATTTAGTGAATATTCAACTAGGTTTTGATCACTTGCCAACAGGTCAATCTTTAACCATCTTGTTTAATTATTTTGATGATCGAATTTATGCTGCAAGTCGTGGTCAGTTGGCTTCTGAGGTTGAAGATGGCCGTTATTCTCTGGATCTGACCTATCAATACGACATCAGTGAAACGCTGAATATTAAGGCGAAGGCGTCGAATATTACTGACGAGAAAGTTAGCTACTCAAGAGATTCTACTGAGATTGAAAGCTATTACAACGGTGCCAACATATCAGCATCGTTAGAGTATGTTTTTTAAATTCTGTAATAAAGATGAAACATAGTTAGGGAAAACTATGTTTCGGGATTTTTAATTAACTCTGATAAAACCTATCGAGGAAGTACCATGAAACTTAAGAAGAATTACTTGGCCATTGCTATTCTGTCGGCGTCTCTGGTTGCCTGCGGTGGCAGCGATGATGACGATGATGATGTATCCGTAACGCCTACTCCGACACCGTCTGAGCAATCTTCATTTGTTACTTGCAGTGACGATGGTTGTACTCTGCAAGGTACTGTCAATGAGGATTTCACCCTGACAGCAGATAAAACCTGGTTCCTGAAAGGTCAGGTTAAAGTGGGTGCAGGTAACGTTGGCGTTAACGCTGCTGACGTGGCGGCCTTGAAGGGTAAAGGGCCGGTATTGACCATTGAGCCGGGCACCAATGTTAAGGCACTGAATGACGGTGTGTTAATTATTACCCGTGGTTCGAAAATTATGGCTGAAGGCACCAAGACAGCCCCTATTACCTTCAGTTCTCTGGATGATGATTTCGATGGGTTGGGTGAATGGGGTGGCGTAATTGTGCAAGGCTTTGCACCTCACTATGGTGCTGGTAATACCGGTGCGTGCTACGGCGACGGCACTGTTTGTAACGTAACCGGTGAAGGCGGTCCTGGTATTGGCTATTACGGTGGCAATGATCCGGCCGATAACAGTGGTGTTATTAAATACGTACGCATTGCCGAAGGTGGGAAGTCTGTTGGTCAGAATAACGAAATCAACGGTCTGACTCTGATGGGTGTGGGTCATGGTACTGAAATCGAGTATGTGCAGGTGCACAATAACCTGGATGATGCGGTGGAATGGTTCGGTGGTACCGTCAATGCCAAGTATCTGGTTCTGACCGGTAATGACGATGACGATATCGATTTTGACGAAGGCTGGAAAGGCAACGTTCAATACGCCATTATTCGCAAAGATCCTAAGAAAACTTCTCCGAGTGGCAGCAACGATCCGCGCGGTATTGAGGCTAACTCTTCAGATGCAGATTATGTTCCGCAGACAGAAGGTGCCCTGGCGAATATCCTGATTGTTGGATCTGAAGTGAACAAAAACTATTTTGATGAAAAAAAGGGTAAGATTTCTGGCCAGCCGGGCATGCGTCTGCGCGGATCTGTTAATGTCTCGCTGTATAACTCAGCGGTGATTAACTTTACAGACTGTATTCGTATTGATGACTCTGATACTGATGGCAATGGAACCATTGTTGAATCTAAGGTAACTCTGGCTAACGTTATTGGTCAGTGCGATAGTGAGTTCTATGCCGAACGTGCTGCCAAAACTGTACAGTCCGGCACTATTACTGGAGCTAAAGCTGTAACGCTGGATGCGGCAGCGGCCTTGACTGATGCGCACGCTAAGGGTGTAACCACGGCGATGACTGCTGTTGATAACGGTTCTGCTTTTGCCTTCGACAATACCGATTACATCGGTGCCGTTAAGCCAGGTACTGCAGCAGCAGATGCCTGGTGGGCTGACTGGATTATTCCGGGTACACTGGATGATATTAAAGATCAGGGTCAGGATAAGTAATACAGACTCAGTTATATGAGACGGCGCCTCCGGGCGCCGTTTTTTTTTGCGGCTCTGGCGTCACAATTTCAGCGTCTCCCGTCTCCCGTCTCCCGTCTCCCGTCTCCCGTCTCCCGTCTCCCGTCTCCCGTCTCGCACCTGTCACAAATCTGCAGTCATTCTGTCATGTCACAGAACTGTCACAGAAACGCCGTATTCTGAGCGCGAATTTAAGGTGCCTGGCAGTCAGGCGAACAATGAACAGAACGGGTAAAGGTTATGCCGATGCAAGTGCGTACTCGCAATATTCTGGCGGCAGCCATCCTCGCAGGTGGTGTGGTTATGGGGGCTTCTGCGGCGGCCATTGATGGTGCACTGGATAAAGGTGTGCAGCGGGCCGGCAAGGCGCAGCAATCGCAGCAAAAAATTGATGCTGTGGATAACAGCATTCGTGCCGCTGAGCGCGAATACCGCGGCTTAATGAAAGAAGTCGATGGTCTGAATGTCTACATTGCACAGCTGGATCGTCAGCTGAATGCCCAGCAGGAAGAGCTGGTGGGTATTGAAGAAAGCATTAAAAACGTCACCTTGGTTGAGCGTCAGATTACCCCGCTGATGCTGCGCATGATCGATGCCATTGATCAGTTTGTGGCGGTCGATGTGCCGTTTCTGAAAGACGATCGCACCAAACGTATGAATGCTCTGAAAGATCTGATGGGCCGTTCTGACGTTACCGTGGCGGAAAAATACCGCAAGGTCATGGAAGCCTACCAAACCGAAATTAATTATGGCCGCACCATCGAATCGTACCGGGGCACGTTAAGCCTGAACGGTCTGGAGCGTGAGGTGGATTTCCTCCGTGTTGGGCGTATCGCGCTGATGTATCAGTCACTGGATGGTGAAGAACTGGGTGTCTGGAACACCGCCGCCAGTGAATGGCAGGCCCTGGATAAATCCTACAAAAGCAAATTAATGGCAGGCATCCGTATTGCCCGTGAACAGGCCGCACCGGCGTTAATTCAGGTGCCGGTTGCCGCTCCGCAGGAGGTTAAATAATGAAATTGCAGTCTCTGTTGTTAGCCGCTGCGCTTACTCTGGGTGGGTTGCCAACCGTACAAGCCAACGAGCCGGTATCGGTAAATGATCTGCTGAATCTGGTGCAGCAGGGTCAGGCCCGTGATGATCAGGAATTTAAACAGCGCATGGCGCGCTTTAATCAGTCCAAAGCCGAGCAGGACCGGATGGTGGCTGATGCGCAGGCTGAGCGCAGCCGCCTGGAACAATTAAGTGCGCAGAAAGAGCAGCAATTCCAGCAAAACGAAACCAGCATTGCCGAAGCGCAGGAGCGTCTGAACAACCGTCTGGGTAGTCTGAAAGAGTTGTTTGGTGTGCTGCAACAGGTTGCCGGTGATACCAAGGCGGTGTTTGAAGGTTCGGTCGTCAGCTCTGAATTACCAGGGCGTGAACAGTTTCTTACCGATTTAATCCGCGTCGCCGGCTCGTCATCCAGTTTGCCGTCTATTGGTCAGCTGGAGCGTCTGTGGTTTGAAATGCAGCGTGAAATGACCTTCAGTGGCCGTATCGCCAGCTACCCGGCGGAAGTGGTATTACCGTCCGGTGAAACCGTTGCCAAGCCGGTGATTCGTGTGGGTGGTTTTAATGCCGTGGCCGATGGCAAATACCTGAACTGGGATCTGGAAACCGGCCGTCTGGTCGAGCTGGATAAGCAACCGGCTGGTCGTTATACCGGCCCTATTAATGATCTGGCTGCCGCCACCGGCACTGAATTAACCGCGTTCTGGATTGATCCGGCCCGTGGTCAGCTGCTGAAAATTATGGGGCAGTCGCCGGAGCTGGGTGACCGTGTCGACCAGGGTGGTGTGGTTGGCTATGTCATTCTGGTGCTGGGTGCTTTCGGTATTTTCCTGGCCGTGTGGCGCATGATCGTGCTGTACAGCGAAGCCGGCAAAATCCGCAAGCAAATGGGCAATGAAACCCCGGATGAAAACAACGCTCTGGGTCGGGTAATGGCAGTATTTAATGCCAATAAAAAAGCCGATACCGAAACGCTGGAATTGCACCTGGGTGAAGCCATTGCTGCGGAAATTCCGCGCCTTACCAAAGGCATCGGCTGGATCAAAATCATCTCGGTGGTGGCGCCACTGCTGGGTCTTCTGGGTACCGTAACCGGTATGATCGATGTGTTTGAAACCATGTCGCTGTTCGGTACCGGTGATCCGAAACTGATGGCCGGCGGTATTTCTCAGGCGCTGGTCACCACGGTTCAGGGTCTGGTGGCAGCAATCCCCTGTGTATTCCTGCACACCTTAACCAACAACCGTTCCCGTGAGCTGATTATGATTCTGGAAGAGCGTGCCACCGGCATTCTGGCGCGCCAGTCCGAACAGCAAACTTCTCAGACTAAAGCGGCGTAAGCACTATGTTTGGTGAACTGTACGAACCGGTTTATCTGTTTATGGAGCGTGGCGGCGACGTCCTCTACGCCATCTGCGGATTGATCTTTATTTTGTGGTTACTGGTGATCGAACGCGTGGTGTATTTCGTGTTCCGTTATCGCAAGGATGTGGCCGAAGCGGTAGCGGAATGGGAGGGGCGCGCTGAGCGCCGCTCCTGGAGCGCGCATCAGATTCGTCAGGATCTGATTGGTAAATTATCCATCGACCTCACCGGCAATATGGGCACCATTAAAATGGTTATCGGTCTGGCTCCGTTATTCGGTTTGCTGGGTACGGTATCGGGCATGATCGAAGTCTTTGATGTGATGGCATTTTTAGGCAACGGCAGCCCCAAGGCCATGGCGTCCGGTATTTCCAAAGCCACCATTCCGACCATGGCAGGTATGGTGGGTGCTATTACCGGGGTGTTTGCCCAGTCGCTGCTGGAAAAATTTATCCGCCGCGAAAAAACCCATCTGGAAGATCGTTTTACTTTCGATCATTGAGCAAAAAATTAGCGGAACTGAATTATGAAACGTGGATTTTCCAACCTTACACCGCAGGCAGAAGAAGGCGAAATTGATATTACGCCAATGCTCGACGTGGTGTTTATTATGCTCATTTTCTTCATCGTCACCGCGTCATTTGTAAAAGAAACCGGTATTGACGTAAATCGCCCGGACGCCAGTACGTCCATGTCCAAACCACGCGCCAATATTCTGATTGCGGTGAATGACAAAGGCGAAATCTGGATTGATAAGCGCAAGGTCGAAGAAAGCCAGGTGCGCGCCAATATTGAACGGATGCACGCGGAAAACCCGCAGGGCACGGTGGTGATTCAGGCCGACGAAGAAGCCCGCACCAAGGTGCTGGTCGCGATAATGGATGCCGCCCGGGCCGCCGGTGTGTACGACGTGTCGCTGGCAACGGAGGCGCGTTGATATGCAATCCAGCCTGCCGCGTTTCGGCGTCGCATTGCTGGCCGCCGGGCTGGCAACTTTTGCCGTATTCTGGGTGATGCAAAGCCTGATCAGCAGTGGCGGGTCGGTACTGAATGATCAGACCACCGATCGTCTGCAAAGCTTTGTAATGGAAACCCCGGACGACGACGTACAAACCAAAGACCGCAAACCAGAAAAACCACCGGCGCCGCCGGAGGAGCCGCCAACGCCCGATCTGCCCAAACCAGAAATGGCCAAGGCCGATACCAGCGGCTTTGATGTCAGCGGCTTTGATATCGGTGCCGATCTGGCAGTGGATGCCGGCTTAAGTGGCGGCAGTGGCGATGGTGAATATTTACCCATTGTGAAAGTGGCGCCGAACTACCCCCGCCGTGCCGCTCAGCAGGGTATTGAAGGCTATGTGGTGGTGGAATTTACCGTCACCACGCTGGGCACGGTTACTAACCCGCGGGTTATTGAAGCCAGCCCGCCAGGTATTTTCGACCGCGAAGCCATGGCCGCGGTAACCAAATTTAAATACAAGCCGAAAATCGACAACGGTAAACCCGTGCAGGTGGACGGCGTACGCAACATTATCCGCTTCGAGCTGGATAAAAGCGGCCGCTGAGGCGGATGGAGGCAACCATGAAACGTTTATGCTCAGTCTTATTAACCGGCGTGCTGGCGTATACCGGCACCAGTGCGGTGCCCCTGCTAACGCCTGAAACGCAGGCGCAGGAGCAATCTTCACAAGCCAGCAAGCCACGGGTTCGCCGTACGCAAACCCTGCGGCCGCAGATTTATCAGAAACTGGATGAAGTGCGGGCACTGGCCGATGAAAAGAAATTTTCTGAAGCGCAGGATCGCCTGGATGCATTGGAAAAGATCCGCCGCAACAGTTATGAACAAGCGATGACGCATAATATGGCGGCCTATCTGGCGTTTAATAAAGAAGACTATGCCGGTGCCATCAAAGCCTACGAGCAGGTCATTGCCATTGAGAATATTCCGGAAAGTCTGGAACAAACCACGCTGTACAGTCTGGCCAAGCTGCAGATGATGCAGGAAAACTATAAAGCCGCGTTAAGTATGCTGAACAAATGGTTTTCCGTGGTCGAAAAGCCCAGCGCGGAGGCCTATATTCTGCGTGCCCAAATGCAGTTCCAGCTGGAACAATACGGCAAAGCACTGCCCGATGTTAAAAAAGCCATTGCTTTAACCAAAGAGCAGGGGCAGCAACCGAAAGAAAACTGGTTGTTGCTGGAGCGTGCGGTGTATTACCAGAACAAAGACTTCAACAGTCTGGCGCGTTGCCTGCAAGACCTGGCCACGCTGTATCCGAAATCACAATACTGGGTGCAGCTGGCAGCGGTTTACAGCGAACTGGACAAACCGCTGAAAGAACTTTCCACGCTGGAAGCCGCTTACGATAAAGGCATGCTCGGCAAAGAAGCCGAACTGGTGAATCTGGCGCAGGCATTGCTGGCGCAGGAAATTCCCTTTAAAGCCGCCGTGGTACTCAGCAAAGGCATTCAGGATGAGATTGTGAAGTCCAGCGCCCGTAATCTGTCGTTACTGGGCGATGCCTGGATGCTGGCGAAAGAATACGATAAAGCCATTGTGGTGATGGGCAAAGCCGCAGAAGCGTCTCAGGCGGGTATGGATTTCTATAAGCTGGCACAAATTCATACCGAACGTCAGGAATGGGATCTGGCGCTTAACAATATTAATAAAGCCTTGCAGCTGGGTGAGCTGGCACAACCCTATCAGGCGCATATTCTGAAAGGACTGGTGTTGTTTAATCTGGATGATCTGGGTTCGGCGCGGAAAAGTTTCGAGCTGGCGCAGCAGGATGAAGACGGTGCCAAAGCCGCTGAGCAGTGGTTACGCTATATTGCCAGTGAACAGCAGCGCCGTGATTATATGGCGACTGCTGAATAAACCCTGACGGCTGAAATTGAGCAAAAAAACGGGGCGCAGTGCGCCCCATTTTTTTATGGCTTTGCTGCCGCCATTATTTTTTCAGGCCCAGCGTGTTGCTGCTTTTATGTTTGGGATTGCGCAGCACTTTTTTCGCCGGTTTGGTGTTAACCCCGGTGGTTATTTCTGCCCGCTGTTCTGCACGGTGTTCAATATCGGCTACAGGTGTTTTGGGCGGACGTTGTATTTCGGCAGGCTGGTCAGTGGTTGTCAGGCGAATGCCATTTTCTTCAATAGCAATACGGCGCTCTTTCAGTAACTTACCAATGGCCATTTTGAACGTGCGCTTGCTCACGGCAAAATGCAGCTCAATTAAATCGGCCGGTGAATGGTCGCCCATGGGCAGGAAACCCTGGTTATCTTCCAGTTTTTTCAGAATGCGTTTAGCCAGCGGGTCGGCTTTTTCATGGCCGGCCGGTTCCAGCATTAAATCCAGTCGCTTATCTTCCCGAACCCGCTTGATAAACCCATCCAGCTTCTGGCCAACCCGTATCGCGCTGCGGATATCGGTATTGTATAAAATGCCCCAGTATTCGTTGTTCACCACCGCTTTGTAGCCCAGTTCGGTACGCTGGGCGATAAACAATTTCACCGCATCGCCATTTTTCAGCGGCAGGGGTTCGCCGGGCCAGATGGAGGTTACTTCATCTTTAATAAAGCGGTTCAGCTTGGTACTGGCGACAATGCGTCCGGTGTTGTCCAGATACAGGTACACAGCGCAGGATTTACCCGGCTCCAGCCGTTGCTTTTGTTCGCTGAAGGGCACAAATAAATCTTTCGCCAGCCCCCAGTCGAGAAAGGCGCCGGTCTTATTCACATCCACCACGTTCAGCCAGGCCACCTGATGCAGCTGGGCTTTCGGCCGCAGCGTGGTGGCAATAGGGCGATCATCGGAATCCAGATAGACAAAGACTTTCAGCACATCGCCGATGGCGGTATTGGCCGGAATCTGTTTGCGCGGCAGCAACACTTTGCCGCCTTCCGCGTCGTCCAGATACAGGCCGTGTGGCTGTTCTTCCACAACAGTCAGGTGATGATAGCGTCCGGGTTCGGCCATGGTTGGGTACCGTGCAAAGGGGTAAAAGAGGGCGCCAGTGTAGCACAGCGGCAGGGGGTGTTACCCGGCCTGTCAGTTGTTATACTGACCGGCCTTTCGTAGAGACCGGTCGTGCTGGAACGTTCGCATCGCCTTTGCGGAACTTCATTTTTCCCCCGTCAGGGGCGTAGCTACAAGGACAACCGACATGACCATCAGCCAGAACAAAGTCGTTACCATTCACTATAAAGTTGTTGATACCGCCAGCGGTGAAACCATCGACAGCTCTGAAGGCGGTCAGCCGATGACTTACCTGCATGGCGCGCAGAACATTATCCCGGGTCTGGAGCAGGCTCTGGAAGGTAAAACTGTGGGTGATGAATTCGAAGTGACCATCGCCGCCGGCGATGCGTACGGTGAATACAGCGAAGATCGTGTACAGCAGGTACCGATGGAAGCCTTCCAGGGCGTTGAGCAGGTTGAGCCGGGTATGGCCTTTACCGCCCAGACCCCGAACGGCCCGGTGAACCTGATCGTGACCGAAGTCGACGAAGCCATGGTGACTGTCGATGCCAACCACCCGCTGGCGGGTAAATCACTGAGCTTCAGCGTGAAGGTAGAATCCATCCGTGAAGCCAGCGATGAAGAAATGGCCCATGGCCATGTGCACGGTGAAGGCGGTCATCACCACTGAGTGATAACCCCGGTGCGGTTAACGCCGCATCGTTGCACAATAAAGCGTGATAAAAATGCCGGCTCTGAGCCGGCATTTTTTATATCTGCTTTTTTATATCAGTTTTTTTACCTGCAACAGAGGCAGCCAATGCTCAGACCAGGCTGCGCAAAATGCTCTGACGCAAGCCGCCATCCAGCAGTGCTTCCAGCATCTGGGCCAGGGGTTCCAGCTGGTCGCTGTGGCACAGCTGGTCATCGTTATGCTGCAGTACGCCTTGTTTCAGTAATTGCTGAATTAATGTACGGAACAGCGATTTATCGAAAAACTCCGGCGCATTAATGCCATACAGCAGGCTGATACGCTGTGCCAGCAAGGTGCATTGTTCTTCCAGCGAAGCGGTGCTGAGGGTGCAGGCCTGACGACTGCGCAGCACGCTTAAGGTCAGGTAATAACGCTGCAGGGTCTGCATCACGTTATCGGCCAGCCCCTGCAGGAACGCGTGTTCGTTGCTGCTGGATGGGGTGGAATGGTAGCCCTTGTCGTTCAGCAATAAGTAGCCGCGCTGCACCATAATATCCAGCCACTGCTGTACTTCGGTGGCCAGTTCCTCTGCCTGCCAGTGCAGGAAGAGTTCTGCCTGCAAATAAGGATAGAGCTGCTGCACAATGTTCTGTACCTGGGCGGCCGTATAACGCTGATTATTCACAAATAAGCAGGCCAGTAACGACGGCAGGGCCAGCAGATGCAGCACGTTATTGCGGTAATAGGTGAGAATGACCGCCTGGCGGTCGCTGGTCTGAATTAAATCCCCCAGCGGGTGTTTGCTGCGGGAAACGGAATCCAGTTTTTCGGCGTAGTGCAGCCATTCCTGGCCCTGACCTTCCGGCAACACCGTAATGTCGGTGTAGGGGTTGGCGGCCAGCAGGTCGCGGTAGGCTTCCATCTGCTGCACCAGCTGCTGTTCGTCCATGGCCTGACGGGGCGCACTCAGAATGCTTAATGCCAGCAGGTTGATCGGGTTAACCGAGGCGGCGGCATTAATGCCGGTTACGACCTGGTTGGCGAGTTTATCCACCACCACCGGTGCCCAGTCGGGGCGGTATTCACAGTCGCTGTAATCCTGTTCACGCCAGCCCGGTTGCTGCTGGTCTAGAAAGGCGTTTAATTCAATGGGCCGGCCGAAGGTAACATTCACTTTGCCGAATGAACGCTTAAAGGCGCGTAAGGTACCCAGTACGCCCAACAGGCTTTCTTTCTTTTTCGCAGCGCCGCGTAATTCACCCAGATAACTGTTGGCTTCAAATACTTTTTCATAACCGGTATACACCGGCATAAAGATAATGGGCTTGCGGGAATCTCGCAGGTAACTGCGTAAGGTCATGCCCAGCATGCCGGCTTTCGGAGTCAGGGTGCGGCCGGTACGCGAACGGCCACCTTCGACAAAGTATTCGGTGGCGTAGCCGCCGGAAAAAACCGAGTGCAGGTATTCATCAAACACGGCGGCGTAGAGTTTGTTGTCGCGGAAGGTGCGGCGCATAAAAAAGGCACCGCCACGGCGCAGAATGGGGCCGGCGACCGGCATATTCAGGTTAATACCGGCGGCAATGTGCGGCAGTTGCAGACCGTTGTGGTACAGCACATACGACAGCAGCAGGTAATCAATGTGGCTGCGGTGACAGGGCACATAAATAATTTCGTTGTCTTTGCTGACATCACGCAGGGTATTCAGGTTATGCACCGAAACGCCGTCGTAAATTTTGTTCCACACCCAGGTCAGCAATACATCGAGGAAGCGCACGTTGGTGTAGGAAATATTTGAAGCAATTTCATCGGCGTATTTCAGTGCCCGCTGGCGTGCTTTATCTTTGCTGATGTTTTTGCTCTGTGCTTCTTCTTCAATGGCTTTTAACACCAGTGGTTTATTGGGGATCTGATGCACCAGCGTGCGGCGGTGGGATAAATCCGGGCCCAGTACCGAAGCGGTTACCTGGCGGTTGTGAACCCGCAGCATACGCGCTGCTTTACGAGCCAGTTTTTCGGCGCTCTGATTGTCTTCGTACAGATCGCGCAGTGAAAACGGCTTGCTGAAATGCACATAGGTGTTGCGGCCGTTCAGCAGAATGGCCATTAAAGTAACCAGACGGCCACCCAGAATGCCGCTGATCTGCAGCCAGATACGCAGGAATGACTGCTCTTTCTCCGGGGCCTTACCCCAGAACACCCGTACCGGCACAATCTGAATATCGCGTTGGGCATCGGCACTGACCCAATCGGCCATTTTGATTAACTCGCGCGACACCACGGGCGTCAGCTGGCGCCGGAAGGGCGCCCGGGAGCGCCGGTAAATACTGAAGAAGGGTTTGGCTGGCAGTTGGTTCTGCAATCGTTGCAGGTGCGGGCTGGGCCAGCCCAGTTGCTGTACTTCCCGGTCAATCACCAGTCGTTCCGCCAGCGATTCATTCAGAACGGCGTACACCACCGGACGCGAGAGGTCCGGTTGCAGCTCATCGGCATCGGTGCCGATGCGGCGGGTACGCAACAGGCTGAACAGCAGCTTTTGCTGCCAGCGGAACAGGGTATTACGGAGTGTTTTAACAATATTCATGGCCAATCTCTGGTAACCGGGTCTGCTTTGCAGCAGGGCGCGGAGTTTACCTTGGCCGCGCCGCAGTTAAAACGCTTGTGCGTCAGCGGAAACGTAGCGGAAGTCTCATTTCTGCCATGCCGGCCGCTGCTGCTGCCGCACTCAGTAATGCGGTGGCGGGGTTTCGTCGCTGAAGTCTTTCATCAGCGACTCCGACGACTGCATCTGCTCCAGCCGCTGATGCATTACCTGCATCGCCTGCCGGGCGAGGGAAAATTCCTGCGTATTGGCCGCCAGTTGCTGGTTCAGCACCTCGACGGTGTCCTCCAGAAAGGTAATGCGCATCTCCAGATCGTCGATACGCTGTAACAGGTGTTCCGGGCTTTGATTCTGGCTCATAAGGGCTTCTTTACTCTGGGGCTATCGTGTTGATTTTTTTAATGAAATGGGCTTTTATAGCCGACTTGTCACAAGGCCCGGTGGGCCTTTGGGTATGTTTCTGTTGTGATAATAACGAGTGATACGGGATAACGCATGGGTAAATTAATTTTACGGAAAACGCTGCTCGCGCTGGTGTGTAGCGCGGTGGTTGTGGTGCTGGCAATTATGTTGTTTCCGGTGCTGGTAACCGGTTTGCAGCTGGCCGATGGTGTCGTACTGACCGCTGACAATCTGTTTATGGCTGAAGGTATGCAAGCTTTTGTACTGACGCTGGCCGTGCTGGTGTTTGCCGGTGTGCTGGTGGCGGTGCTGTTAACGCCGGTACGTCGTCGTCGCTTCCGCTCCAGTGGTACCGTGGTGGAAAGCGATGTGGAAGATGGCCGCGAGCGTGGTGTGGTGAAGTGGTTTAACGTCAAAAAAGGCTTTGGCTTTATTACCTGGGATGAAGGAGAAGATGTGTTTGTGCATTTCCGCTCCATCCGTGGTCAGGGTCATCGTTCCTTAACCGAAGGCCAGCGGGTGAAGTTTACCGTGGTGCGTGGGCAGAAAGGTCCGCAGGCGGAAGACGTATCCGCAGTGCGCTGAGTCTTTGCTCTGATTAAAACCGGAACAACAAAAAAGCGGCCTGGGCCGCTTTTTTGTTGTCTGCGATTCCGGCGGGCTTAATCGCGGGCCAGCATCGGCTTCAGCAGGCGCGGGTTGGTCACCACCAGGTTGGCCGGCGCGCGCAGTTTCGGCTGGCCACTGACATCGGCCAGCAGACAGCCGGCTTCGGTGGCGATCAGGCCAGCGGCGTTCAGAGCGAACTCATCGACGTTGCTGAGCAGTGCGCCCTGGAAACGGTCGGCGGCAACGTAGCACATAGACAGAGCGTTGGAACCGATATTGCGCAGGTCGAAGGCTTTCGACATCAGGCGCATCAGGCGTTCACGCTGGTCAAAGGCGGCTTCGTTATTGCCCAGTGGCTGGGTGTAACCGGCAATGGCATCGCTCAGGTTGGTTTCGCCACCGCAGCGGATACGGCGGTTGTTCAGCTGTGCACCGCGACCGCGGGAAGCGCTGAATTCATCACCATTAATGGGGTTAATCACCACCGCATGCTCGGCTTTATCGCCATTCAGGCAGGCCAGGATAATGGCGAAAGAGGGAATCCCTACGCGGAAGTTAGCCAGATCGTCGATCACGCACACCTGCCAGGTCGGCTGATTGCGGTTATCGCCATTGTGGCCGGTTTCGCGGCCGGCAAAGTTGTGCTCGGGCAAGGCTTTTTTCAGTTCAAAGATAATGCCTTTTTCCAGACTGATGGTGCAGTCAGCAATGAACTTTGCTTTTTCCAGGTCGGTGCTCTGTACCGCATCAAAGCGGTCGAGGCGGCGGATCAGGTCCTGACCTGCATTACGCGCAGCGCGCAACGCCAGATTTACCATGGGCTGCATAAGGGATTCTATCTCTTAAAGAACGTTGGGGGTCGGCGATTATAGCGGCAGCTCTATGGTTTGCGAAGCCCGTTTTGCGTTACACTTCGCGGCCTCATTTTTCAGGCAGCGGCAGGCCGGTTTATGCTCGGACAGATCCACATCGTTATGGTGAACACCACCCACTCCGGCAACATCGGTGCCGCCGCCCGGGCCATGAAGAATATGGGCCTCAGCCGGCTGACTCTGGTTGACCCCATTGCCGTGGTTGATGAGGACGCCATTCAGCGCTCCTCCGGTGCCGCCGACATTCTGCAGCAGGTGCGTATTGTGCCCACCCTGGAAGAGGCCATTGCCGGTTGCGGCCTGGTGGTCGGCACCAGTGCGCGCAGCCGCCATATTCCTTGGCCGCTGCTGACGCCGCGTGAATGTGCGGCCAAAGCGGCCCAGGCCATTCCGGCGGGTAATGAAGTGGCGCTGGTGTTCGGTCGGGAATCGCGCGGGCTCACCAACGAAGAGCTGCACCTGTGCAATGCCCACGTGCACATTCCCACCAATCCGGATTTCTCCTCCCTGAACGTGGCCCAGGCCATTCAGGTGCTCAGCTATGAAATGCGGCTGGCGCTGGTGGAAGACAGTGTGGCGGCCGACGCCGGTCAGTGGGGCGTGGAATGGGATTATCCGCTGGCCACCCACGCCGAGCTGGACGGTTTGTTTACCCACATGGAACAAGCCCTTATTGATACCGGCTTCCTCGACCCCAATACACCCAAACAGCTGATGAGCCGGTTGCGCCGCCTGTACCAGCGGGCGGCACCGGACAAAATCGAAGTGAATATTCTGCGCGGTATGCTGGCCGCTATGCAGAATCCGCGCAAACAAGGGGAATCATCTTGAGTATCCGTCACCTGCGTGAAGACATCGCCTGCGTATTCGAGCGCGACCCGGCCGCCCGCAATACCTTTGAAGTGCTGACCACTTACCCGGGTTTGCATGCTGTTATGCATTACCGGCTGGCGCACTGGCTGTGGCTGAAAGGCTTTAAATGGCTGGCGCGCTGGCTGTCGACCATCAGCCGCTGGTTTACCGGTATCGAAATTCACCCCGGCGCCACCATCGGCCGGCGTTTTTTTATTGACCATGGTATGGGCGTGGTGATCGGTGAAACCGCCGAAATCGGCGACGACTGCACCCTGTACCACGGCGTTACCCTGGGTGGCACCACCTGGAACAAGGGAAAGCGTCACCCCACATTGAAAAACGGTGTGGTGGTGGGGGCCGGCGCTAAAGTGCTGGGGCCGATTGAGGTGGGTGATAACGCCCGTATCGGCTCCAATGCCGTGGTCACCAAAGAAGTGCCGGAAGGCGCGACCGTGGTGGGTATTCCCGGTCGTATCGTGCGCAAAGCCAGCACCGCCGAAGATGAACAGCGCCGGCGCATGGCTGAAAAAATCGGGTTTGATGCCTATGGTATTGCCGATGAAATGCCCGACCCGATTGCCCGTTCCATTCATAACCTGATGGATCACATGCACGCGGTCGACCGCAAAATCGACACCATGTGCAAAGCCCTGCACACCCTGGGCGACACCACCTGCTCAGAGGCACTGCCGCAGCTGGAAGCGGAAACCTTCCTCAGCCTGAACGAGGGCGCGCGTGCGACCGCGGCAGAACCGGACGATAACAACGGAGCAGAACCGCCGTGTCAGCCCTGCGGTAAATCCTGACGGCGGTTGTGCATTAAAGTTGACTGAATTAGTCGGATATCCGCATAATGCCGTCCGGTTTGTAAGGATTATGCGGGGTTCGCAATGCGCTTAACCACCAAAGGGCGTTACGCCGTCACGGCCATGCTGGATCTGGCCATTCATGCCCAGCAGGGGCCGGTCAGTCTGAATGATATTTCTGGCCGTCAGGGTATTTCCCTGTCGTATCTGGAACAGTTGTTTGCCAAGCTGCGGCGCAGTGAACTGGTGGCCAGCGTGCGCGGTCCGGGCGGTGGTTATCGTCTGAACCGGGCGCCGGAGCTGCTGAACGTAGCCGATATTGTCGATGCCGTGAACGAATCCATCGACGCCACCCGCTGCAATCGCCGCGGTAATTGTCAGGACGGCCATGAATGTCTTACGCACCATCTGTGGTGTGATTTAAGTGAACAGATTCATGGCTTTCTGGCCGGCATTACCCTGGCGTCACTGATTGAGCGCGAAGAAGTGCGGGCCACGGCCGAGCGGCAGAATCAGCTGCGCCACAATCGTATCGCGGCGCTGGAAAGCCACGACGAAATCGCCTGACCCGGCTGCAGCCCCTTGACCCATCCGACAGAGCGGCGACAATGCCCGCTCTGTTTTTTTGACGGTACTGGCATGACTCCCCTGTATTTTGATTACGCCGCCACCACACCGGCCGATCCGGCCGTTGCCGCCGTAATGGCGGGTTGTCTGACCCTCGACGGCACCTTTGGTAACCCGGCTTCCCGTTCCCATCGTTTTGGCTGGCAGGCGGAACAGGTTGTGGAACATGCCCGCCGTCAGCTGGCCGACCTGCTCGGTGCCGATCCGCGGGAAATTGTCTGGACCTCCGGTGCCACCGAAAGCAATAACCTGGCCTTAAAGGGCGTGGTGGAAGCACTGCGCAATAAAGAGCCACAACGGTCGCTGCACATCATCACCTCGGTGATTGAACACAAAGCCGTGCTGGATACCTGTGCCTGGCTGCTGCAGCAGGGTGTGCATGTTACCTACCTGTGCCCGGATGCCGACGGCCTGATTCAGCCGCAGCAGGTGGCTGAAGCGCTGCGCGACGATACCTGTCTGGTCAGTCTGATGGCGGTGAATAACGAACTGGGCACCATCACCGATATCGCCGGCGTGGCGGCGGTGCTGAAAAACCATGCGGCGCTGCTGCACGTCGATGCGGCGCAGGCCATCGGTAAAGTGCCGGTGCATGTTCAGGACTGGGGCGTGGATCTGTTGTCGGTGTCAGCGCACAAATTTTATGGCCCTAAAGGCATCGGCGCGCTGTATGTGCGGCGTGAACCGCAGGTGCCGTTAGCGGCACAGCTGCACGGTGGTGGCCATGAACGCGGTATGCGCTCCGGCACCTTACCGACCCATCAGATTGCCGGTCTGGGCGAGGCGGCGCGTCTTGTCGCGGCTAATCTGGCTGAAGAATGTAGCCGTCTGGGCGCCTTGCGCGACCAGCTTTGGCAAGGTCTGCAGACGCTGGGGGATGTCTACCTCAATGGCCACCCGACGCAGCGGTCGGCGCAGCATCTGAACGTCAGTTTTGCCGGCGTCGATGGTGAAATTCTGCTGGCCTCGCTGGCCAAGGTGGCGGTGTCGTCCGGCTCGGCCTGTAACTCGGCCACCGTGGCGCCGTCCTATGTGCTGAAGGCCATTGGCCGCAGTGACGAACTGGCCCATGCCGGCCTGCGTTTCAGCCTCGGACGCTTTACCACCGCAGCCGATGTTGAAGCGGCGGTGGCGGAAGTAGGGCGGGTGGTGAAGTTGCTGCGCAAACAGGCATAAATAATGCAAAGCAGGCCGCGTCACGCGTACACCTTTAGTCAAAAGGTGCGTATAATCCGCGGGTTTATTTTCCCCTAACCCCTTACATAGACTTTCTGGAGCATAAAATGGCTGTTGAACGCACTCTGTCCATCGTAAAACCGGACGCCGTTGCCAAAAACGTAATTGGCGAAATCGTTACCCGTTTTGAAAAAGCCGGCCTGCAGGTTGTGGCTGCCAAAATGATCAAACTGGACGACGAAAAAGCCGGCGGTTTCTACGCTGAACACAAAGAGCGTCCTTTCTTCAAAGATCTGGTGTCTTTCATGACCTCTGGTCCGGTGGTTGTTCAGGTGCTGGAAGGCGAAAACGCCATTGCCAAAAACCGTGAACTGATGGGTGCTACCAACCCGAAAGAAGCCGCTGCCGGTACTATCCGTGCCGATTTCGCTGAAAGCATCGATGCCAACGCCGTACACGGTTCTGACTCTGCTGCTTCTGCTGAGCGTGAAATCGCTTACTTCTTCGCTGCAGACGAAATCTGCGCCCGCTGATAGCAGCGGAACTCAGAGGGCAGTGATGCCCTCTGATCCATCCTGCGGGAGGCAATACTCCGGGTAATTACTGATGACCGAAACCACACAAAAGATCAATCTGCTGGGGCTGTCACCGGCCAAAATGGAAGCCTTTTTTGCCGATATGGGTGAAAAGAAATTCCGTGCCCAGCAAATGCTGAAATGGATTCATCAGTACGGGCAACCCGACTTCAACAGCATGACCAACATGAGCAAAGCGTTGCGTCAGCGTATCAGTGAAGTCGCAGAAATCCGCCTGCCGGAAGTGGTTTACGAAGATTTCTCCAAAGACGGTACCCGTAAGTGGGTGATGCGCGTGGATGGCGGCAGCGCCATTGAAACCGTGTATATCCCCGAAAAAGACCGCGGTACTCTCTGTGTCAGTTCTCAGATTGGCTGCTCACTCGATTGCAGTTTCTGCTCCACCGGTAAGCAGGGTTTTAACCGCGATCTCAGCGTGGCTGAAATCATCGGTCAGGTCTATGTGGCGGCCATGAGCTTCCATGAGCAGGGCGAGCGCCGTGAGCGCCGTATCACCAACGTGGTGATGATGGGCATGGGCGAGCCGCTGCTGAATTTTGATAACGTCGTCGATGCCATGCAGCTGATGATGGACGACAACGCCTACGGCCTGTCCAAGCGCCGCGTTACCCTCAGCACCTCCGGCGTGGTGCCGATGATGGATAAGCTCGGTGATGTCACCGACGTATCACTGGCAGTATCGCTGCACGCACCCAATGATGAGCTGCGTAACCAGCTGGTACCCATTAACAAAAAATACCCGCTGAAAGAGCTGCTGGCGGCCACAAACCGCTATCTGGCCAAGCTGCCGGACCGCCGCAAAGCCACCATCGAATACACCATGATGGAAGGCGTCAACGACGAGCTGGAACACGCCGAACAGCTGGCCGAACTGCTGCGTGATACGCCCTGCAAAATTAACCTGATTCCGTTTAACCCGTTCCCGAATTCAGGGTATAAACGCCCCAGCAATAACCGCGTGTACCGCTTCCGCGATTATCTGCAGAGCAAAAATTACATCGTCACCATCCGCTCCACCCGGGGTGACGATATCGACGCCGCCTGCGGTCAGCTGGTTGGCCGCGTGGAAGACCGTACCCGCCGCAGCGAGCGCTATATCAAGGCGGTACAGATTGATGATGTGACCCAGGGAAAAGCACTATGATCAGACTGTCCGTTACGCCCCGTTTTTTCGCCCCGTTACTGTTGCTGGTGGCCAGCCTGCTGCTGACCTCCTGCGTTACCGTGACCGAAAGCCGGCTGACCAAAAAAGCCTCACCGGAAAAAGCGGTCGAAAATTACACCCAGCTGGGCCTGGGGTATCTGCAGCGTGGCCGTCCGGATCTGGCCCGTCAGCGCCTGCAGAAAGCGCTGGATATTGAAGAAGACTATGCCCCGGCCAACGACGCCATGGGCTTGTTATGGCAAACCGAAGGCGAGTTTGATCTGGCCGAAGAGTATTTCCGCAAAGCCATCCGCAACGACGGTTCTTTTACCCGCGCCCGCCACAATCTGGGCCGGCTGTTTTCTCAGACCAAAGAGTACGCCAGCGCGGAAAGCGAGCTGAAGCGCGCCAGTGGTGACCGTTATTACGACAACCGGGTCGGTGCCATGAATGACCTGGCGCTGAATTTTTACCGCCAGAACAAAATTGAACAGGCCATTGATACCTACGGCCAGACCCTGCGCATTGCGCCTTACAATGCCGAAGCGCTGGTAAACGGCTCTACGCTGTTGTTTGAAGCACAGCGCTACGAAGAATCGCTGAAATATTTCGACCGTTTTGACCGTCTGGTGCAACGCGAGCAGGCGGCTCACAACGCCCACAGCCTGTGGCTGGGTATCAAGCTGCTGACCATTCAGCAGGACACCCGCCGTACCATCGCCCTGGCCACCGATCTGAAGCGTAATTTCCCGGACTCGGTCGAATACCGTCTGTATCAGGAATCCCTGACCGGAGCCAACTGACCATGCATTTTGAAAACCCCATCAAGCGCCGGGTAAGCCGGAAAATCTGGGTTGGTAATGTCCCGGTGGGTGGCGATGCCCCCATTTCCATCCAGACCATGACCAACACCGAAACCTGCGATGTGGCGGCCACGGTGGCACAGATTCAGCGTGCCCAGGATGCCGGTGCCGATATCGTGCGGGTGTCGGTGCCGACCATGGAGGCGGCGGAAGCCTTCGGCCAGATCCGTAAACAAGTGAACGTGCCGCTGGTGGCCGATATTCATTTTGATTACAAAATTGCGCTGCGGGTGGCCGAGCTGGGCGTCGATTGTCTGCGTATTAACCCGGGCAACATCGGTCGTGAAGACCGCGTGCGCGCCGTGGTTGATGCGGCCCGTCACCATGGCATTCCGATCCGCATCGGTGTGAATGCCGGCTCGCTGGAAAAAGATCTGCAGAAAAAATACGGCGAACCAACGCCGGACGCGCTGGTGGAATCGGCCATGCGTCATATCGATATTCTTGACCGGCTGAACTACCCCGATTTCAAACTCAGCCTCAAAGCCTCAGACATTTTTATGACCGTGGCGGCCTATAAAAAGATCGCCAGCCAGATCGAACAACCGCTGCACCTCGGTATTACCGAAGCCGGCGGTTTGCGAGGTGGCACGGTGAAGTCGTCCATTGGTCTGGGGCTGCTGCTGTGGGAAGGCATTGGCGATACCATCCGCGTCTCGCTGGCGGCTGACCCGGTGGAAGAAGTGAAAGTGGGCTGGGACATGCTCAAGTCGCTGAAACTGCGTTCGCGCGGCATTAACTTTATCGCTTGTCCGAGCTGCTCACGGCAGAACTTTGACGTGATCAAAACCATGAACGAGCTGGAAATGCGCGTCGATGATATCCGCACTGACATGAGCGTGTCGGTGATCGGCTGCGTGGTGAATGGCCCGGGTGAAGCCAAAGAAACTGACGTCGGTCTGGCCGGTGGACAGCCGAATCTGGTCTACATCGACGGCAAGCCGGTGGGCAAACTGCAGAACGAAACCCTGGTCGATGACCTTGAACGGCTGATTCGGGCGCGCGCCGCCGAGCTGGATGAAGCCCGGCAAAAATTGATTGCCAGCGATCTGTAAGCAGGCGCGGCAGAACGGAATACACAGAAGATTATGGCGAACAAAATCCAGGCCATCCGTGGCATGAACGATATCCTACCGGCCCAGAGCCCGGTGTGGCAGTATCTTGAAGGCACCGTTAAAGAACTGCTGGCGTCTTATGGCTACGACGAAATCCGTATGCCCATCGTTGAGCAAACGGCGTTGTTCAAGCGCTCCATCGGCGAAGTGACCGACATCGTCGAAAAAGAGATGTACACCTTCGACGACCGCAATGGCGACAGCCTGACCCTGCGTCCCGAAGGCACCGCCAGCTGTGTGCGTGCCTGTGAAGAACACGGCCTGCTGTACAACCAGACGCAGCGTCTGTGGTACACCGGCCCGATGTTCCGCCACGAGCGGCCGCAGAAAGGCCGTTACCGCCAGTTTTATCAGATCGGCGTGGAAACCTTTGGCATTGCCAGTGCCGACATCGACGCCGAAGTGATTCTGATGACCGCCCGCCTGTGGCAGCAGCTGGGCTTAACCGATGCCGTTACCCTACAGCTGAACACTCTGGGCTCCAACGAAGCCCGCGCCCGCTACCGCGACGCGCTGGTGGACTTCCTCGGCGCGCGTAAAGAACAACTGGACGAAGACAGCCAGCGCCGCCTGGAAACCAACCCGCTGCGCGTTCTCGACAGTAAAGACCCGGCCACACAAGCCTTGTTGGCCGATGCGCCGCAACTGCACGATTACCTCGACGACGACAGTCGCGCGCACTTTGCCGAACTGCGCAGCATTCTGGATGCTGCCGGCGTGCAGTACGAAATTAACCAGCGCTTAGTGCGCGGCCTCGATTACTACTGCAAAACCGTGTTTGAGTGGGTCACCGACAAGCTTGGCTCGCAAGGCACCGTCTGTGCCGGTGGCCGTTACGATGGTCTGGTGGAACAGCTGGGTGGCAAGCCAACCCCGGCGGTGGGCTTCGCCATGGGGGTGGAGCGCCTGATTCTGCTGCTGGAAACCCAGGAACTGATTCCCCCCGCTGTGATGCAGACCATTGATCTGTATATTTGCCCGGTGGGTGAGGGCAGTGCCCGCAGCGCCTTGTTGCTGGCCGACCGGCTGCGTGACGAGCACAGCTGGCTGCGCATTCAGACCCATTGCGGTGGTGGCAGCTTTAAAAGCCAGATGAAAAAAGCCGATAAAAGCGGTGCCCGCTTTGCCCTGTTGCTGGGCGAAGATGAACTGGCCAATGACAGCGTAACCGTGAAAGATCTGCGTACCGACAGCGCCCAGCAAACCCTGGCGCAAGCGGAACTGGCCGGCTGGCTGACACAACAAACCTTTTAATAACAACACGAACCTGACGGGGAAGCGGACATGAGCGATTTGCGTACGGATGAAGAACAGGTAGAACTGATCAAGAGCTGGTGGAAAGAGAACGGCAAAACCCTGCTGTTGTCGGTCATCGTGGTATTGGGCGGTTGGTTTGGCTGGAACAGCTGGCAAACCAGCCAGCAGCAGAAAGCCGAAGCCGCGTCAGAGCTGTACAGTCAGCTGGTGGATGCGGTGGCCCAACCGGCGGCCCAGCAGACTGAAGAACAGAAAGCCAGTGCAGCGGCCCTGGCGACCGAGCTGAAAACCACCTATGCCGGTACTGCCTACGCCGATTTCGGTGCCTTGTTCCTGGCCCGTTTTGCCGCCGACGCTGGTGATTTTGCTGCCGCTGCCGCCGAGTTACAGGCGGTGGTCAATACCAGCAAAGCCGATGCGGTTAAATACACCGCTCAGGCCCGTCTGGCGCAGGTGCTGATTCAGCAGGAAAAATTCGACGAGGCACTGGCGCTGGTGAACACCGTGCCGGACCCGGCTTATACCGTGCAGTTTGAAGATGCCAAAGGCGATGCGCTGTACCGTAAAGGCGACAACGCCGAAGCCCGCAATGCCTGGATCCGTGCCCGCGATGCGGCACAGACGCTGGGTCTGAATACTCAACCGCTGCAGCGTAAAATTGATGCTCTGGCAGCGGTGGCCGGAGACGCCTGATGCCAAAAATTCTTGTTGCCCTGCTGACCCTGCTGGTATTGGCCGGTTGTTCTTCCAGCCCGGAAAAAGCCCCCGCAGAGGACGCGGCCGACAAGAGCGGCCTGCCCGAGTTTGACGCGCAGGCCGATATCCGCATCCGTTGGCGCACCCAGCTGGGGGATGGCTCCGGCAGCAATTACATCCGCCTGCAGCCGGCGGTGCAGAACGACACCCTGTACGCCGCCGATACCAGCGGCCGGGTAACCGCCATGACGCTGGCGGATGGTGACGAACTCTGGTCGGTGGATCTGGATGTGCCGGTATTATCCGGCGTCAGCCTGGCCGGCGAACAATTATTTGTCGCCACCCGCGACGGCTTTCTGCTCAGCCTTAACCGCGCCGACGGCACGGAGCTGTGGCGCAGCCGTTTAACCAGCGAGGCCTTGTCGCCGGCCTCAGCCGATGCTCGTCGGGTGTTTGTGCACACCGTCGATGGCCGGGTCACTGCGTTTGAGCGCGCCGATGGCAAGCAAGCCTGGTCTTATGAAACCGCCATGCCGGTATTAACCGTGCGGGGTACCGGTGCGCCGCTGGTGCTGGAACAATTGGTGGTTACCGGCTTTGCCACCGGCAAAGTGGTGGCACTGGATAAAACCCTGGGCATTCCGCGCTGGGAAGTACGGCTGGCCAGCCCGGATGGCCGCTCCGAGCTGGAACGTCTGGTGGATATCGACGGCCAGCCGGTCTGGGAAGAAGGCATTATTTATGCCGCCAGCTACCACGGTAATGTGGCAGCCATCAGTCTGAACGGTGAAACCCGCTGGCAGGAGCCCGGTTCATCCTACGGTCACCCCGAGCTGGCGCTGGGCAACCTGTACCTGACCCTCGACAGCGATGTGATTCAGGCTTACGACCAGAACATTGGTGCCCGCGTGTGGCAGCAGCCGGCGTTATCCGGGCGCAAGCTGGGCCAGGTAACGGCCCATGGCCGCTGGCTGGCGGTGGCTGATAACGACGGTTATCTGCATCTGCTCAGCCAGGTGAATGGTGAATTGGCAGCACGCCGGTTGCTGCGGCCGAAGCCGCTGCACATCGTCTATCCTAATCAGACCGAAGCCACCAACTGGCGCGCGGTGCGCGGCAAGCACATGGGTATCCGCAGTGCATTGCTCAGCACGCCGGAAGGTTTGTTGGTGTACACCAACACGGGTGAATTATTGTTGCTGGAGATTCGCGACCGTTAAGCGCGGGCGGCACGGCAACTCTGAACGGGGCATTGGCCCCGTTTCTTATTGAATTTGAGGTTACACGAATGGTTCCTGTTATAGCGCTGGTCGGACGTCCTAACGTTGGTAAATCCACGCTGTTCAACCGCCTGACCAAAACCCGCGACGCGCTGGTGGCGGAAATTGCCGGCCTGACCCGCGACCGTAAATACGGCGAGGGCAAAGTGGGCGATCACCCCTTTATTGTGATTGATACCGGCGGTATTACCGGCGAAGAAGAGGGCATTGATGCGGCCATGGCGCAGCAAAGCTATCTGGCCATTCAGGAAGCCGACATTGTGTTCTTCATGGTCGATGTGCAGGCCGGTCTGGTGGCTGCCGACCGTATGATTGCCGAACACCTGCGCCGCAGCGGCAAACACGCCTATCTGGTGGCGAATAAAATCGACGGCAAAAACCCCGATATCGTGCTGAGCGAATTTTTTGAGCTGGGGATGGGTGATCCGCTGCCCATCGCCGCCGAGCATAACCGTGGCATCAGCGCCCTGATCGACTATGTCATGGACGAGCTGCCGCAGGACGAACAGGCCGAAAACAACGCCTACTTCGCTGAACTGGACGGTGAAGAATTACCGCCGCCGCACGAAGAGCTGAATGTTAAGGGCATTAAAATTGCCGTAGTCGGCCGCCCCAACGTGGGTAAGTCTACCCTGGTGAACCGCTTTCTGGGTGAAGACCGGGTGGTGGTATACGACGAAGCCGGTACCACCCGTGACAGTATTTATATTCCCTACGAGCGCCACGGTCAGGACTACACATTGATCGACACCGCCGGGGTGCGCCGGCGTAAGAACATTGTTGAAGCGGCCGAAAAGTTTTCCATTATCAAAACCCTGCAGGCCATTCAGGATTGCCACGTCTGTATTCTGGTGCTGGATGCCCGTACCGGCATTGTGGAGCAAGACCTGCACATGCTCAGCTTTGTACTGAACTCTGGCCGTGCGCTGGTGCTGGCCATTAACAAATGGGACGGTATGGATGCCGATGCCAAGCAGCGCGTTAAAGATGAAATTGACCGTCGCTTTGAGTTTTTAACCTTCGCCGAAATGCATTTTATTTCAGCCCTGCACGGTACCGGCGTTGGCCATTTGTACGAGTCGGTCGATAAAGCCTACCAGTCGGCGATGGCCAAATGGCAAACCAGCATGCTCACTCGCATTCTGGAAGATGCCGTGTCCAGCCATCAGCCACCGGTGGTACGTAACCGCCGGCCGAAGCTGCGTTATGCGCACCAGGGTGGCTCGAACCCGCCGATTATTGTGGTGCATGGTAACCTGGCCAAAGAATTACCGGATGACTATAAGCGTTACCTGGCCAACACCTTCCGCCGCGTGCTGGAAATTCAGGGTACCCCCATCCGCATGGAGTTCCGCCAGGGCGACAACCCCTTCGCAGACAAAGAAAAAGAGATTCGTCACTCCAGCAAGAAACGCGCAGAGGCGGTCGAGCGGACCACCAATAAACGTAAAATTAAGATTGAAAAAGCCCGTAAACAGCTGCGTAAAAGTTATAAAAAACCGACCTGATCCGGATCGGAATATTGCTGCATTATTTTCATTAAAAGGGGCGTTTGCCCCTTTTTTTATGGGGTTTCCAACCGTTAATTCACAAGCCTTGTGATGGCAGGAAATAACAGGCCGATACAGATCAAGTTATGGTGCGATTGTCCGATAACCTCTTGGTAAGGTGGCGCATCTGGACTAAAAATATAGTGGTAGCTGGATACGCTTTTATGAGTAAAAAGGTATCGGAGCTGCTGCTGATTCCATAACGGTGAGGTTTGCATGACCAGATTTCTGGGTTCGTTGTCGGTTCGTCAAAAATTAATGTTCAGTTTTGGCCTGTTGGCGGCTTTGATGCTGGTGGTGGCGCTGACCATTTCCCTGTCATTGCGCAATATGGCCCTGGCAGAAAGCAAAGCGCGGGAAGAGATGGCCGTGACGTTGCTGCAGTTTGACCGTGAAATCGGTCACCTGGTGTGGGCCAATAATCTGGCCAACAGCATTATGTTCAGCCGACCTTTCGCCGGCAAACTGGACCCTACCCAGTGTGAGTTTGGGCAGTGGTACGACCAGTTCCGCCGCAGTGATGCCTACCGCAATGCCATGCCGGCACTGAAGCGGGCGCTGGACAGCCTGGATCAGCCCCATAAAGACCTGCACGCCAGTGCCCGTGAAGTGCTGGCCAATCCTCAAACCGCCCTGTCGGTATACGACAACAAGACCATGCGCCACTTAAGCGATATGCGCGCAGCGTTTAATACCGTGCGTACCTTGCTGCAGGAACAGCAGGAAATTTACATCGCCGAATCCGAGGCGGCTTCAGAGCGTGCCAGTGTGGTGGTATGGGTTGCGACCGGTATTACCGCCGTGCTGGCGCTGGGGCTGGCGATTCTGCTCAGTATGCTGATTTCCCGCCCATTGAACGCACTGAAGAAAAAAGCCGAACAGATTGCCAGCGGTGATCTGACCATGGCGCCGATGCGGATCGAATCCCGTGATGAAGTCGGACAAGCCAGTGAAGCCTGTAACCAGATGCAGATTCAGCTCAGTGAGCTGATCCGCGGCCTGGTGGACTCAGCCCAGACGCTGGCCCATGAAGCCGATGTGGTGGCCGAAACCACGGCCCAGACCAATATGGACTTGCAGAAGCAGGCCATGGAAATTGATCAGCTGGCGA
Source organism: Venatoribacter cucullus (assembly GCF_016132445.1). Classification (NCBI taxonomy): domain Bacteria; kingdom Pseudomonadati; phylum Pseudomonadota; class Gammaproteobacteria; order Oceanospirillales; family Oceanospirillaceae; genus Venatoribacter; species Venatoribacter cucullus. The sequence goes on from NZ_CP046056.1 coordinate 762,439, forward strand.
CCGCTATGAACGAAATGGCCGCCACCATTACCGAAGTGGCCCAGCATGCGCAAAATACCTCGGAAGCCACCGGTGAATCCCAGCGCTTCGCTGAAACCGGCCAGAGCACTGTGCGCACCGTTATTGAATCCATCCGCAAACTGGCCAGCGGTGTGGATGAAGCGGCGGGTGTGATTGGTAACGTGCGGCAGGAAAGTGTGAATATTGGTGCCATTCTCGACACCATTCAGGCCATTGCCGAACAAACCAACCTGCTGGCCCTGAACGCTGCCATTGAGGCCGCACGTGCCGGTGAACAGGGCCGTGGTTTCGCCGTGGTGGCCGATGAAGTACGGACTCTGGCGGCGCGTACACAGCAATCGACCTCGGAAATTAAAACCCTGATCGACCGCTTGCAGCAAAGCTCGTCCAGTGCGGTAACCAGCATGGAAAGTGGCGTGAAACAGGCTAACTATAGCGTGCAGGAAGCGGATAAAGCCGGTGAGGCACTGCAGCAGATTACCGGTTCGGTGACCACCATTACCGATATGACTCATCAGATTGCCAGCGCCACGGAAGAGCAGAGCCTGGTGGTGAAAGAGATGGACCGTAACCTGATTCAGGTAAACCACCTAACCGAACAAACCAAAGAGCGTTCACGTTCGGCGGATGAAGCGGCGGAAAAACTGGGCAAAACCGCCAAGGTGCTGCTGGGGTATACCCAACGGTTCAAATTCTGAGCATTTCTGATCGTCACGCGCAGAAAATTTCGCTGTAGACCGCAAGGCCGCTCATTAATATGAGCGGTCTTTTTTATGCCAGCTATCTTCCATGCAGCTGATTACCTTTGATCCGTACCGGACACTGAGTTACGCCCGTACCGAGTACATCAAGCCTGAGTTGATGAACAATCACCTTGACCGGCTGATTGCTGCCGATGGCATTTTATTTCCGCAATACTGGCAGGTGAATGCACTGCTGTATGGGCTGAAAAAGCGTATTTTCCCCAGCCCGGCCAGTTATTACATTGGTCACGATAAAGTGGAAATGACCCGCTGCTTCCAGACCATTGCGCCGCAGCAGGTACCCTGGACCATCATTGAAGCCAATACCGCCACTGCCGCTGCTCAGGTGTGGGACAGCATGCCCTTGCCCTTTGTCGCCAAAATTCCGAAAAGCAGCATGGGCAACGGCGTATTTCTGATCGAAACCCAGGCCGACTGGCAGCGCTATCTGGCGCAAACCCCGGTGATTTATGCGCAGGAATATCTGCCCATTGACCGCGACCTGCGCATTGTCTGGGTGGGTAACCGCATCATCGGTGGTTACTGGCGGATTCAGGCGGAGCAGGGGTTTTACAACAACGTCGCTAAGGGCGGCCAGGTAGAAACCGGTATTCTGCCGCCGGAAGCCTGCGCGCTGGTGGAAAAGCTGGCGTTGGGGCTGGGCATTGACCACGGCGGTTTTGATATTGCCATGGTCGGCCATCACCCTTATGTGTTCGAATTTAACCGTTTATTCGGCAATCAGGGGCTGGCGGGCATGCAGGATAAAATCGACGCCGCCATTCATGAGTATCTGGCCCAAAGCTGGGGCGATAACGAGCCGGATAACCCGCTGACGCCCGATCTGGGTGATGAGCCGAACCTGCCGGAAGCGGTGTAAAAACCACTTCTGGCAGGTCTGCTTTAACGGCCTTTAAACTGAGCCGCGCGGCGTTCCATAAAAGAACGTACGCCTTCCATGGCATCCTCGCTGCGCATCACCGCCGGCATATCATTAAATACCTGAGTTAATGCCGCCGTATCGCCGTGCAGACGGGCGGTTTTGGATGACTTCAGGGCTGCCTGTACGCCCAGCGGGGCGGCTGCGGCGATGCTGAGCGCCAATTCCCGGGCGCGGCTCTGCACGGTATTGGCACTGCACAATTCCGTAATCATGCCCCAGTCATAGGCTTGCTGGCCGGTAAATTCATCGCCGGTAAGCAGATACCGCTGCGCCCGCGCCCAACCGATTTCTTCCGGCAGCCGTACCGTGCCGCCACCGCAGGGGTAAATGCCGCGTTTCACTTCCAGTTGCGCAAACCGCGCTTCAGGGGTTGCCACGCGAATATCGGTGTTCAGCAGTAATTCCAGCCCGGAGGTGTAGCAAATGCCCTGTACTGCCATCACCAGCGGTTTGGTTAATGGCTCACCGCTGATGCCGTAGGGATCGAGATGCTCTGGTGGTAATTCCGGCATTTTTCCTTTAGCAAAAATCGGTGCCCATTTTTCCAGTTCCAGCCCGGCAGTGAAATGCATACCGTTGGCCTGAATCACGCCGACGCGTAATTCCGGATCGTGTTGCAGACGGTACAGCGCCTGCGCCAGCTGGAAGAAACTTTCCGGGTCCAGGGCGTTCATTTTTTCTGGCCGGTTAAAGGTAATGGTCAGAATATGCTCGCTGCTATCAATCAGAATTTTTTCGCTCATATCAATCCCTCTTAAATATTGGAGGTCGTTCGCAGATGTACATGCCTCTCACGCTGACTCGCCGTGAATCCGTCCTTGGAGGCTCGAGTGCGCCATCGATCCCCAGGACGGGGTGAATGCCGAATCTTGTCGGGAACAAGATTCGGCCATGGCGCACACGGTTCATGCACAGACATCCGGCAACGCCAGCGCGCGCTGCAGCATTGAAGCTGCTGTTCGATTCATTGGGAGAACGGTATCCCTGAATGAGAAGAACAACCGGGGTGAATTAAAACCAATCCGCCTGCATATCCAGACAAGTGCGATCAAAGCTTTGCAGCAGCCGCGCCTGATGCTGAACTTCAGGTAATTCCCAGCGAATAAAATACTGCGCTGCCTGACATTTACCGGCGAGGAATTGTTGTTCTTCCTGCACCGGCGAATTGGCAAAGGCATCCAGTGCTTTATCGGCCATTTCCAGCCACAGCCAGCCGATGATGGTTTTACCCATCATGTCCAGATACAACGCCGAGTTGGCCAGCGCCTCGGTCACCTGACCTTTCTGCAGCGCGCCGCCCAACAGCAAGGTGGTTTCCTGTACGGTTTTTAATTGCGCCTGATATTCACCCACCAATGCAGCCAGCTCCGGTTTCTGACTGGCCGAGGCGAGGGTGGCATGAATGCGCGCCATTAATAATTTCAGACCTTTGCCATTGTGCTGCCACAATTTCCGGCCCAATAAATCCAGCGACTGAATGCCGTGGGTACCTTCGTGAATCGGATTCAGGCGGTTATCGCGGTAACACTGTTCCACTGGATATTCGCGCGTATAACCCGCGCCACCCAATACCTGAATGGCTAAATCGTTGGCGCGGGGGCCATAAAACGACGGGAAAGATTTCACCACCGGCGTGATTAAATCCAACAGCATGCCGCTGTCTTCGCGCTGCTGCGCATCGGTGCCGGCTTCCTGCTCATCGACTAAACGCGCAGCCAGTAAGCACAGCGCCAGCGAACCCTCCACATAGGATTTTTGCGCTAACAACATACGTTTTACATCGGCGTGTTCAACGATATTCAGCGGTTTGCTGTGCGGATCTTTTTCCGCCGGTGAACGGCCCTGTGGACGGTTGCGGGCATAATCCAATGATTCCAGATAACCGCGGTAACCAATCATAGCGGCCCCTAAGCCAACGCCAATACGCGCTTCGTTCATCATTTTGAACATGTACATCAGGCCACGGCCGGCGTCGCCGATTAAATAGCCGACGCAGTTATCCTGTTCACCAAAACTCAGAACGGTGGAGGTGGTGCCACGATAGCCCATTTTGTGCAGCAAACCGGCCAGTTGCACGTCGTTGCGCTGCGCCAGTGTGCCATCGGGGTTAGTGATGAATTTCGGCACAATAAACAACGAAATGCCTTTTACGCCTTTTTCCGCGCCTTCAATACGCGCTAACACTAAATGCACAATGTTTTCGGTAATGTCCTGATCACCACCGGAAATGTACATTTTCTGGCCTTTAATCCGGTAGGTGCCATCCGCGGCCGGAACCGCCCTGGTGGTTAAATCACCCAGTGACGATCCCACATCCGGCTCCGTCAGAGCCATGGTGCCGGCAAAACGGCCATCAAACATCGGCGGCAAAAAAGTCGCCTTTTGCTCGTCACTGCCAAAGGCGTGAATCACGTTGGCGGCGGCGCTGGTTAAAAACGGATAACCGGCGGTCGATGGGTTGGCGGCCATAAAAAAAGCGTTGGCGGCCATGTGAATGAGCGAGGGTAATTGCATGCCGCCGTCTGCATAGGCATGCCGGGCATTGAGTAAACCGGCCTTGGCAAAATGCTGCCAGGCTTCTTTTACTTCCGGGATGGTGGTCACGGTTTTGCCGTCGAATTGCGGTTCGTGTTCGTCGGCTTTGCTGTTATGCGGGGCGAAATAGGTCTCGGCAATGCGTTCTGCGGTGGTCAGAATGCCATCGAAGGTGGTGCGGTCGTGGTCGGCAAAGTGCGGCAGGCGGGTAAGCTGTTCGGCGTTAAACACCCGGTACAGTAAAAATTCCAGATCTTTCAGGCTGATAAGTTTGGACACAGGACACTCCGCTAACAATATGGCTATTTCGACCAGTATCGGGGTTGTCATGCCGTTGTTTAATCGTCAATATAGCCACACATAAGGCTTAAAGTGACAGTTTCTGAACATTCCGGAGGATTCATGCTGAACGTCGTGATTGTGGGGTTTGATAAGGCACTGTCTTCCGCCATGACCGGGGTGGCCGACTTGTTTGGCCTGGCCGGCGTTACCTGGAACCGTATTCAGGGGCAACCGGCCGAGCGGCTGTTTAATGTGCGCATTGCCAGCCCTGATGGCCAGCCGGTGCAGTGCATCAACGGCATTCAGCTGGGGGCGCATTTAAGTTACGACCAGGTGCAGGATGTGGATGCCATTGTGGTGCCCACTATTGGCGGCCCGGTGACTGAGGTGGTGGAGCATAATCCGGCCCTGCTGGCATTATTGCGCCGCGCGGATGCCGAAGGCTGGACCATTACCGGCAACTGTACTGGTAATTTTCTGCTGGCTGAGGCCGGTATTCTGGATGGCAAAACCGCCACCACCCACTGGGGCTTTAAAGATTATTTTCAGCAACGCTACCCGCAGGTGGATTTAAAAGCCGACCAGCTGATTACCCGGCAGGATCATATTTATTGCGCCGGCGGCGGGCTGGCCTGGTTTGATCTGGGGCTGCACATTATTGAACGGCACTACGGTTTTGAAACCGCCATTCAGACCGCCAAAGCCTTTGTGATTGATTACCGCCGTGACAGCCAGTTGTCCTACTCATTAATGCGGCTGGCCAAACCGCATAAAGATGACCTGGTGAAACAGGTGCAGAAGTGGCTGGAAGATCATTACGCCGATAATTTTACCGTGGATGAACTGGCCGACCGTTTCAGCGTGTCCAAGCGGACATTAATCCGCCGCTTTAATGCGGCACTGGATATGCCGCCCAATACCTATGTGCAATCCATCCGCATTGAAGCAGCGCAGAAACTGCTGGAAGAAACCGAACGCACGGTGGATGTGGTGATGAACGATGTCGGCTACGAAGACGCCAGTTCCTTCCGGCGTTTATTCCGCAAAAAAACCGGCTTAACGCCGACAGAATATCGCCGCCGTTTCAGCCGTCGTTTTTAATAACAGCATGCATACCGGACCGCGCCCACCACAACCTACAGAATCAGCCGCCGGATTGGCTGAGCGTAAAGCCATCCGCAATCCGTTATTACGGCCGTTGATTTTTGCCTGTGGCTGGCTGAGTGTGGTGCTGGGCGTACTGGGTATTTTTTTACCGGTATTGCCGACCACGCCATTTTTACTGTTGGCGGCCGCCTGTTTTTTACGCACCTCGCCACGCTTTTATCACTGGCTGATTCACCACCCACGGCTGGGTAAATACGTTATTTACTACCTGGATGGTAAGGGTATTCCGCGTAAGGCTAAAATTTATACTTTGACGACCTTATGGCTGACCATGCTGATCACGGTTGTACTGGTGGACAGCACAGTGGTGCGGATTATTCTGCCGTTAATCGGCCTGAGCGTGACTGTGTATATTCTGCGGTTACCCACATTGGTACTGCCGCCGGAAAAATAACCATAACAACAATAAGAGAGCCGTGATGAGTATTTCCTTAGCACAATGGCAACAGCAGGGTTTGTATTTCACCGTTAACGGCGAGCAGATTTTTTACCGCTGTTCTGGCAACCGGCATAAGCCGGTGCTATTACTGATTCACGGTTTTCCCACCGCCAGCTGGGACTGGCGCCACCTGTGGCCGGCATTAAGCCGGGATTATTGCCTGGTGGCGGCCGATATGCCGGGCTTCGGTTTCAGTGCCAAACCGCGCAGTTGGCAGTACAGCATCGTCCTGCAGGCCGATGTGCAGCAGGCATTGTTGCGCGAGCTGAATATTCAGCAGTTTCATATTCTGGCCCACGATTATGGCGATACGGTGGCGCAGGAGTTGCTGGCGCGCCATGCTGAACAGCCCATCGGTATTCAGACTGTGACGTTACTGAACGGCGGTTTATTTCCGGAAACCCATCAGCCGGTACTGGTGCAGCGGTTATTAATCAGCCCGCTGGGTTTTTTGCTGGCCAAATTCTTTTACGGGAAAAAACTGCGCCGCACGTTCTCCCGTATTTGCTCCCAGCCACTGGCGGAAGAAGAGCTGCAGGGGTTCTGGACGCTGATGAATTATCAGAATGGCCGGGCGGTGCTGCCTAAATTAATTCGTTATATGAGCGAGCGCCGCCGTTATCGCAGCCGCTGGGTCGGGGCTTTGCAACACAGCCCGGTGCCGCTGTGTTTGATTAATGGCAGTGATGATCCCATTTCCGGGCGTCACATGGTGGCGCGTTACCGGGAACTGGTCGGGGATACCAATATTACCGAGCTGGAACAGGTGGGGCATTATCCGCAGCTGGAAGCGCCGGCGGCGGTGCTGGCCGCCTGGCAGAATTTTATGGCAGCGCAGCAACCCAACGAACAGAATTTATAAATTAGCCGGGTGCAATGACATCCGGTAGGCCGAAACCGCCGGAATTAAACCAGCCACTAAGCCCAGACCAATACTCAGCCCCAGATACAGCGGTAATTCCTGCAGATTCAGCCAGCCATTCACCAGCACGCCGTAATGGCTGGCCAGCCAGCCCTGCAGTAACCATAACGCTGCACTGCTTAGCAGTACCGCCAGCAGCCAGCTGGCCATAATAATGAACAGCACTTCCAGCTGAATTAACAGCAACAGCTGCCAGGGGCGGGCGCCGATCAACCTTAATAAACCGATTTCCGCTTGCCGTACCGCCAGGCTCAGCTGCAGCATGGCCACTGAGCCCAGCACCGCCGTCACCAGCATAATGCCGCTGAGCAGATTCAGCAGTTGTTCGGCGCTGCTTAATAATTGCCAGAATTCACTGAGCGCCACGCCGGGTAAAACTGCACTCAGTGGTTCGCTGTGCGCGCCGTTAAGTTGCGCCTGCGCCTGAAAGGTCAGGGCACGGCTTTTTAAACCGATAAACACCGCCGACACCGCACTGGCGGGTGGCAGTTGCGCCAGGCTCAGCGCCGGCAGGGCACGCGCTTCGGCCGCCGGAATATGCAGCGGGTGATGGCCGTGATGGCCATGGTCATGCTTATCGTGCGTGTGTTCTTCGTGAGCCTGTTCTTTATGCGCGTGTTCGTCGTGTGCGTGTTCGTCTTCTGCCACTGCTTCCGCGGCCGCCAATAAGCGTGGCAGCGCCGGTGAGTGCAGCGCTTCCAGCGTATTCAGATGCACATGAATGGAACGGTCGACCGGTGTGCCGGTGGGCGCCAGCACGGCGCTGATCTGAAAACTCAGTTCATCATGGTGCTGGAAACTGTGCTGGTGGCTGCCATGGCTGAGCAGCAGATGGTCGCCCATCCGGTAGCCCAGTTCGCGCGCCACGCTGGCACCAATAATGGCCTGCAGCGGGTGGTTAAAGGCGGGTTCGTCGCCCTGCTGGCTGACCAGCGGCTGGCGGCGGCCGTAGCGGAAATGCTGAAAATAATCGTCATTGGTGCCGATCACCGCATAACCGCGGTGCGAATCACCCAGCACCAGCGGAAATTGCCAGGCCAGCTGCGGCAGGTTGCGGATGTCCTGCCAGCGTTCTGCCGACAAGGCCTGAGTCGGCGTGCCGAGGCGAAACACCGAGTACAGCACCACCTGCAGCGGATGGCTGCGGGCCGCGACAATTAAATCGGTGCCGCTGACGCTGCTGTTAAAACTGCTGCGTAATTCCTGGCTGACACTGCGGCCCAGCAATAAAGCCGACAGGCTCAGTGCCATGGCCAGAATGACCAGGCTCAGCGCCAGCTTGCGGGTGAGCAGGCTGCGTAACGCGACTTTCCACAACATCATACCGGCTGCTCCTGCATCGTCTGCGCTGGCTGCTGCAACTCCTGCAGGCTGCACACCCGGCTGAAATACTGGCGCAGCCGCTGATCGTGGCTGACCAGCAATAAGCCAGCGCCGGTATCGGCGCATTCCTGCAGCAATAACTGCATAAAGGCGGCGGTATTGTCGTCGTCCAGCGCCGAGGTAGGTTCATCGGCAATAATCAGCGCTGGCCGGTGCACCAGTGCGCGGGCAATGGCGGCCCGTTGTTGCTGGCCAATGCTCAGCTGGCTGACCCGCTGCTGGCGCTGGCCGGTGAGATTCAGGCTGCCTAACAAATGCTGCAGCCAGGCCGGCTCGGCTTTCTGGCCGGCAAAATGCAGCATTAATTGCAGGTTTTCTTCCACGGTCAGATAGGGCAGCAGATTCAGCGTCTGGCTGATAAACCCCAGCTGGCGCGCGCGCCAGTGGTCACGCCGGGCAGCGCTCAGTTGCCACAAGGATGTTCCCTGCAGAGTTACCGAACCGCTATTGGGACACTGCAGACCGGTAATAATCTGCAGCAGGGTGGATTTGCCAGAACCGGACGGGCCGTGCAGAAACAGGCGTTCGCCCGCCTGCAGGCAGAAGTGTGGAATGTGCAGCAGCGGCCGGGGCTGCCCCGGCCACTGGTGCTGCAGGTTGTTCAGTTCTAATAACGCGTCCGTCATGCCGGTTCCTTTTATTGGCCGTACTTTATTACCGTGCTTGTATCAGCCGTGCCTGGCCGGCGTTAAAAACGCCAGCGCACACCGGCCTGCAGGTTACGGCCCGGCAGCGGCGCGGCTTGTTTCAGATATGACACATGATTGACCGCGTATTCATCGGTCAGGTTCTGTACCGCCAGATGCCAGATTAACTCGCTGCCACCGATTGGCATATTGTATGCCGCATAAGCATTCAGAAGCATAAAGTCACTGGTTCTGGTTTCGTTTGGTGCGGTGTCATTCTGGGTAAAGATGGCACGACCTTCGGCGCGCAGATCCCAGCCATTATGCTCCCAATTTAGCGCTAACAGCATACTGGCCGGAGGGGTGCGCGGCAGATCTTCACCATTCGTGCGTTCCGCTTTAACCACGTCGCCACCAATATCCACATGCCAGGTGTTGGTCAGGTTATGCTGCCAGTTGAACTCCGCACCGGTAAAGCGGGCATCGCTCTGTTCATAACGGTAGACGTCATCGCAGTGGAAGGGATCGCCAGTGTTACCACATGGGCGTCCATAGTTATGCTCAATCTCTTTTATTTCGTTATAGATGTAATCGTCAAAGCGGTAGTGGTATACCGCCGCCTGCAGTTTGTTACGGTCACCCTGATACAGCCAGTTAAGGTCGATGGTCCAGGCTGTTTCGACATCCAGATCCGGGTTGTCCAGCTGGAAAGAGGAGGTGGCGTGGTGATCACCGTTCCAGTACAGCTCATACACTTCCGGAGCGCGTTGTACCCGTGCCAGGCTCAGGCCCAGGCGTTGTTGTTCAGACAAGACCCAGGTGCCGGCTGCTGACAGACTGACAGGAGTGAACTCTTTGTCATCGTAATAACTGCTCTGGTGGCGATAGTCATGGGTACCCGTAAATTCAATCGGGTCAGGATCGGTGCTGATATTAATGTGGTCAATCCGTGCGCCCAACTCGATGGTGCCATGGGTCCAATCACGTTGTTCTACCAAAAATACCCCAGCCTGTTCTGTGGTGGTGAGCGGCATGGGGGTGCTGTGAGCAAACTGATAGGTACCGTTAACATCAGTGCTGAAGTTCGCTCCTTCCAATCCGTCCCATCCAGTTGAGCCAAAGGAAGCGATATCATCACAGCCACCGTGGCTGTGACAAAGTCCAAGGTCTTGCTTCTCTAACTGAATACCGAACGTACCCTGCCATTGGCCAATAGCGCGATGACGGATACGGCTTTGCAATTCCCAGGTTTCTTGTTGGAATAAACCAACCACTTCGCCGGGTTCGGTTTCATCATGTTCGTAATCGGTGTAGGACAGTTCAGTACGCCATTCTTCCATCCAGTGGAACGCCGAGTCCGCAGCCGGACGCCAGGCGCCTTTTAAGTCGTAGCGGATTTGTTTGGGGACAACGCGGTACTGATCATCGTCGAGGCTGGGTACGCCGTAATCGTATTCCAGTGTGCTGATGCTGCCACCAACAAAGCCATTCACACCATCGGCCCAGCTGAGTGCTACCGCGCCACCCTTGCCTTCAGTGTTGCTGTTGGCAATGCGACCGCTGTTGTTACCGGCAGGAACGCGACCATTTTTACCACTGCGGTAATTGTCAGAGTCGCGTTTGAAACCATCCAGGTGCAGTGTCCAGTTGCCTTTACTCAGATCGAGTACTGCATCGGTACTGTAACCACTGTCGACACTGCTGCTTTTAACACCGACTTCTCCACTGATGCCATCGCCGGGTTGTTCATGAATGCGGCGATCAATGACGTTAACTACACCACCAATCGCACCACCGCCATACAACAGGGTTGCCGGGCCATAGATGACCTCAATTTGTTCCGCCGCACTGGCTTCGCTCATCGGGCTGTGGTCGGAGCTCATCGCAGAGGTATCACCGGTATCACTGCCGTTCTGCAGGATTTTTACCCGGCTGCCGCTCATGCCACGAATAACCGGTCGGCCTACACCCGGGCCAAATGACGAGTTGGCAATGCCCGGAGTGCTCTCCAGCAAGGTACCCAAAGAGGTTCCGCTGTTGTTGTCGATAGCATTTTTATCCAGCACGGTGACTGGTTGGGCAACATCGTAAACCGAACCTTGGCTAGCGCTGCTGATCACTAAGGTATCTAATTCTGTTGTATGAGCAGCAACTTGTGCGCTGCTGGTGGTGGCACAGATCGCCAGAAACAAGGCATTACGACGGTAACCGGATTGAAACGGCTGGAACATACAAAACCCTTAAATATGAACATCACAGGAGACCATTGCAGCGCACAAAATTCAGCAGCCACATAGGTGGTGCGGCTGGTTTCATTTATAGTCACAACAATGAATCAATCGGCCGGATCGGCCATTTGAACGATATGTTATATTATAACTTTTCAGTTTGGGAAGTCTTTATGCGTGGATTTTTGCTTTTACTGCTCAGCCTGGCGCTGCCGCTGCAGGCGCAACCCTACAAAACCATCGAGTTTATGGAGCTGCTGCCGGCGAAAGATTTACAGGCGTTGTCGAACCCGCCCGAAGATCTGCTGAGTATTGAAGAAGGCTCGCTGGAAGATCAGGTTGCCGCTGCTGTGGGAAAAGCGGTGGAGCAGTCGGCTAACAAAGAACCGCAGAACGAATGGGAGCGGGCGCTGCAGTCCACTGATGTACGGCCCGAGTACAACGGCAAAAAAATCCGCATTCCGGGTTTTGTGGTGCCGCTGGAGTTTGATGATCAGCAGGTGGTAACCGAGTTTTTCCTGGTGCCTTACTACGGCGCCTGCATTCACCTGCCGCCGCCACCACCGAACCAGATCATCCTGATGCAAAGCAAGAAAGGGGTGTATATGGACACCATCTACGACCCCTATTGGATTGAAGGCACCCTGTACACCGATCTTAAAACCAACGAGCTGGCCACCTCGGCGTACCGCATGGTGGTGGATAAGATCGAGCTGTATATCGGGCCGGCTGAATAGTCTTGTTGTGCGGGGCGGTATAAAAACCGTTATCCTGTGCGCCGTTTTACCTCTGAAAGTGAGTGATTTATGTTGTTGCTGAAACAGCACGCCGACTGGATTCTGTTTGCCCTGGTGGCGTTTCTGTTTGTGGTTTTTCCACAACTGGACCTGTGGGTCAGTGGCTGGTTTTACGACCCTGACAGCCACAGCTGGCCGATGAATGACAATGCCGTTGTTATGTCGATTTATGAATTGCTGCGCTATGGGCCGTTTTTTATCGTGCCATTGTTGCTGGCGGCCGTGGCCATGACCTTTGTAAAGCATGGCATTGATAAAGCTCAGCGCCGGATCTGGGTCTTTTTACTGGTGGGGTTGCTGGCGGGGCCGGGGTTGCTGGTGCACAGTGTTTTTAAAGAAGTGTTCGAGCGTCCGCGGCCGCGTGCAGTACAGGAGTTCGGCGGTACGGAAACCTTTGAGCCGGCCTTTGTTGTGTCTGAAAAGTGCCAGCGCAGCTGTACATCCTTTGTCAGCGGGCATTCCGCAATGGGGTTCTGGCTAATGGCTTTTGCCTGGGTTTTCCGGCGTCGCAGCTGGTTGTGGGCCGGTATTGTTGTCGGTTCACTGGCCAGTGCCGGGCGCATTGTGCAGGGCGGGCATTTTCTCAGCGACACCCTGGTTTCCGGCTTTATCTGCTACTTCGTTTACCGGGGTTTCAGCTGGTGGTTGTTGGGCCACAGCCGGATTCAGGAACCGGCTACGCGATAAGAAATGCAAATAAAAAAAGGCGCCGCGGCGCCTTTTTGTTTACCTGTAAAACGGCAATTATTCCGCTTCAATACCAGCAATTAACCAGGGTGCGTTGTCTTTGCTCAGGTCGCGCTCCAGATGCCAGACATCAAAGACGGCATCTTCGCTCTGCTCGCCGGCATCGCGGGCTAAACCCCGGAACAACAGGCTGATTTCAGCGCTGTTGCCCTGAGTGCCTGCGGCCACAATTTCGGCGTTCAGGTCGATAATGTCGGTTTGCGGGGCGCTGTCCATTTGCTGGCGCTGGTTGGCCAGCTGGGCAAAGAGTTCTGGTTTCACGTATTCGGCAATTACGTCCAGGTTGCCACTGTTCCAGGCGCTCTGTACGGCGCGGTAATGTTCCAGCGCACCCTCAATAAAGGCCTGCTGATCAAAGCCGGCCGGCAGATCAATCACCGCGGTGCTGGCCGGTGCGGCTGCTGCAGAATCACCGATGCTGCCCATATCAAACGCCTGGCGTTGCTGCGGCTGGGCCGGGCTTTGCGCACCGGGTGCGTAAGCGGCAGCGGGTTGCGGCGCGCGGCGACGCAGCAGTTTGAACAGTACAAAGCCCACCAGTGCAATCAGCAGGATGTCCATAAACTGAATGCCTTCAAAGGCACCGCTGCCGAGCAGGTAAGCGAAAATTCCGCCGGCCAGTAACCCCCCCATCAGTCCGCCCAGCATGCCTTTACCGGCTGCGCCGGCTGCCGGTGTTGCCTGCTGAGCCTGATCCTGCTTTTGCGGGGCCTGACGTTGTTGCGTGGGTACGGCTTTGCTTTTACCGAAACCACCGCCACCGAAGCGCTTGGCATCGGCCTGGTGGGCAATACCAAAGGTCAGAATCAGTACGGAAAACAATGTCCAGAAGGCTTTCATAAGGTCCTCTATGCAGGTCAAAAAATGATGCCCATGGTAGGTAAGGGCTGAGTAAAAGTCACCTGCGGCTTAGGCAGGAAGCGTAAAGCCGGGGCGCACACCTGTGCCGGCGATTAAAGCCTTTATTTTTGTGTGGGTTTGATTCAGGTCAACGCGTGTTTTGCTGGCTTGCCTAGACTCGGCAAGGATACGCCATCTGATAAGAGGGAAAAGGACGTATGGAAATCACTGAATGGACACAGGATCTGAACCTGGGTATTGAGATTATTGATTCGCAGCATCGCCGTATTGTCGATTACATCAACGATCTGACGCACGCCATTATTGCCGAAAATCAGGCCGAAGTGGCGGATGTGCTGGAGCGTCTGCGCGATTACACCTTTGACCACTTTGCCTTTGAAGAGCAGCTGATGAAAAAGGCAGGCTATGAGCTGCTGGAGGCGCATCAGGCGGTACACCGGCGTTTTGAGGAAAAAGTGGTGCGTATGCAGCATGAACTGCAAAGCGGCCGCGACCCTTTCGGCATTGCCCGGCGCGTGCGTACAGCGCTGCTGGCCTGGCTGATTCAGCATATTCGCCACGAAGACGTGGACTACGTGCCGCTGGTGAAAAAGAGCCTGAAAAGCAATGAAAGCTGGATCGAAAGCACACTGACCAGAATCTTTGGCAGTTCCTCGGCCACCAGTTAACTGCCGCCCTGCCGGCAGGCTTACCAGAACAGGGTGGCGTAGCCGCTAATCAGGCCAATACAGAGCAGGTTAAGCCAGATACCGGTGCGCATCATCCGTTGCTGCGGTACCTGGCCGGTACCAAATACAATGGCATTGGGCGGGGTGGCGACCGGCAGCATAAAGGCACAGGACGCTGAGACTGCAATCAATACCGCTAAGGTCACCGGATCCACGCCCATACTGCCGGCAATGCCGGTAAAGACCGGAATCAGCAGCGCGGCACTGGCGGTATTGCTGGCAAATTCAGTCAGAAACACCACGAAGGTAACAATCACCAGCGTTACCAGTACCGGGCTGGCCTGATCCAGTAACGCACCGATGTTATTGGCCAGAAACAGGCTGGTGCCGGTGGTGTTCAGCACCGCACTCAGGCACAGGCCACCGCCGAACAGCAGCAGTACACTCCAGTCGGTGGTGCGCTCTATGTCTTTCCAGCCCACCACGCCGCTGATGGCCAGGGCAATAATGGCGGCAATGGCCACCAGGGTGTCAAAGGACGATAACCCACCCAGCAGCTTGTTCAGCGGCGCACTGAAAATCCAGCACAGTACGGTGGCAATAAAAATCAGCAGGGTCAGCTGGCGTTGGCGGGTCCACTGTACCTGGGTTTTTTCTACGGCGACGCGGGCGCTTAAATCCGGTTTCAGAACCATATACAAAACCAGTACCGCGGCTGGTAATAACAGCAAGGTCAGCGGCAGGGCTTTCTGCATCCAGCCCATAAAGGTTAAGCCGGTCTGGGCCGCAGCAATGGCATTGGGCGGGCTGCCAACCAGGGTGGCAATACCACCAATGCTGGCACAGTAAGCAATGCCCAGCAGGGTGAAAACCCAGGTGTTCTGGTTATGTTCACGGTCGAGCTGGCTCAGCATCCCCAATGCCAGCGGCAGCATCATGGCCGCTGTAGCGGTATTGCTGATCCACATGGACAGTCCGGCAGCCACGGCAAACAGCAACAATACGGCAACGGCCAGGCGGCCACGGGCAAAGTTCAGCACCAGCGCAGCGATGGCTTTATCCAATCCCTGCGTGCTGAGGGCCGAAGCCAGGGCAAAACCACCCAAAAACAGAAAAATAATGGGGTCGGCAAAGCTGCTGAGGGCTTTGCCGGTGGGAAAGACATCCAGCAAGACGGCCAGCACCGGCACCAGCAGCGCCGTGATGCTGACGTGAATAGCCTCGGTCAGCCACAGCACGGCAATAAAAATCAGCATGCTGAGGCCTGTGACCACCTTCGGCTCAAACGGCAGCAGGTTCAGCAGGGCAATCAGCAACAGTACATCGACTGCCAGAATGATCCGTTTGCGGCGGATGTGCGCCGCCGGTACTGATAAGCTCATAGGTTCTCCGCTAAACAGGCCGGGGGCGGGTTACATCACCCGCATACCCGGTTGGGCACCTTCGTGGGGTTCCAGCAGGAAAATATCGCTGCCACCGGGGCCGGCGGCCAGCACCATGCCTTCTGATAAGCCGAATTTCATTTTGCGTGGGGCCAGGTTGGCGACCATGACCGTCAGCTTGCCGTTCAGGTCTTCCGGGTTATAAGCCGATTTAATGCCGGAGAAAACATTACGGGTTTCGCCGTTGCCGATATCGAGGGTCAGTTGCAGCAGCTTTTCGGCGCCTTCCACATGCTCCGCTTTGATAATGCGGGCAATGCGCAGATCCACTTTGGCAAAATCCGGAAATTCGATGGTGTCGGCGATCACTTCATTGCCGTCGTCGCGCAGGGCAGGGCCTTTCGCTTTCTCTTTTTTATCGGCTTTTTTGTCCGCTTTTTTATCAGCGGGATTGGCAGCCGCTGGTTGTACGCCACCGTTTTCTTTTTCCAGCTCGGTTTTGGTTTCTTCCAGAATGGCGGTTACTTTGTCCATTTCTGCGCGCGCCAGCATGGGCTGGAATTTATTGATTTTGTGGCTGGTCAGAATGCTGCGGCGGGCTTCCCAGTTAAGGTTTTCCAGGTTCAGGAACTCACAGGTTTTGGCCGCAATTTCCGGCAGCACGGGCGCCAGGTAAGTAACCAGCTGGCGGAACAGGTTCAGCGCCACCGAGCACACCTCCTGCACTTCCTGCTGGCGGCCTTCTTCCTTGTTCATGGCCCAGGGGGCTTTATCCTGAATGTATTCGTTGGCACGATCGGCCAGCGCCATAATCTCTTTCATGGCGCGGCTGAATTCGCGTTTTTCGTAGTGCCCGGCAATCTGGTCGCCGGCGTCGATAAATTCCTGCACCATGGCCGGTTCGGCACAGGTGGCACTTAATTCACCGCTGGCCTTGGCAATAAAATTGCCGGTACGGCTGGCAATGTTCACCAGTTTGTTGACCAGATCGGCGTTCACGCGCTGCACAAAATCTTCCAGATTCAGGTCGAAATCATCGACGCTGGCACCCAGCTTGGCGGCAAAGTAATAGCGCAAATAGGTGGGGTTTAAATGGTTCAGGAACGTGCGGGCCTTAATAAAGGTACCGCGCGACTTGGACATTTTGGCGCCATTTACCGTTACAAAACCGTGCGCATTGACCGCCGTGGGGGTGCGGTAATCGGCGGCGGTCAGCATCGACGGCCAGAACAGCGCGTGGAAGTTAATAATGTCTTTGCCGATAAAGTGGTACAGCTCGGCTTCGGAGCCTTTTTTCCAGAACGCATCAAAATCGATATCGCCGCGCTGGTCGCACAGGTTTTTAAAGCTGGCCATGTAGCCGATGGGGGCGTCCAGCCAAACGTAGAAATACTTGCCCGGGGCATCGGGAATTTCAAAACCGAAATAGGGCGCATCGCGGGAGATGTCCCATTCCTGCAGGCCGGAATCCAGCCATTCCTGCAGCTTGTTGGCCACTTCGTCCTGCAGCGTGCCGGAGCGGGTCCAGTCTTTCAGAAACTGCTGGAAATCCGGCAGTTTGAAGAAGTAATGCTCGGATTCTTTTTCCACCGGCGTGGCGCCGGAAATAGTGGAAAACGGATTTTTCAGTTCAGCCGGGGTGTAGGTGGCACCGCAGGCTTCACAGTTATCGCCGTACTGGTCGCCAGCGCCACATTTCGGGCACTCACCTTTAATGTAACGGTCGGCCAGAAACAGCTCTTTCACCGGATCGTACAGCTGTTTGATTTTGCGTACGGCAATATGGCCTTTATCACGGCAGGCTTTGTAGATCCGCTCGGAGAAATAACGGTTTTCTTCGCTGTGGGTGCTGTGAAAGTTATCGAAGGCCACCTGAAAACCGGCGAAATCGGCTTCGTGCTCGGCTTTTACCCGGTCAATCAGTTGTTCCGGAGTAATGCCCTCTTTTTCGGCACGCAGCATAATGGCGGTGCCATGAGCATCGTCGGCGCAAACGTAGTAACACTCGTGGCCACGGGCTTTCTGGAAACGAACCCAGATATCCGTCTGAATATATTCCAGCATATGGCCCATGTGGATGGAGCCGTTGGCATAGGGAAGGGCGCTGGTTACCAGAATTTTACGAGGGTTCGGTGCGGTCATGACAATTCGCTACGGTTGCTCAAAGGAAAGGCGGCATTGTAGCGAATTTAAGGCCTGCCCGCGATGGGCCACCGCAGGCAGGTTAAGAGGCACTCTGGTTTATTCGTCGTAACGGAAGGACGGGTCAATGGTGACGCGGGCGGCACGCACGGTGTTGTCTTTGATCTGCAGAATTTCCACCCGGTACTGGTTAATACGCAGACAGGCCGGGGAGTCGGGGATGTGCTCCATCATTTCCACAATCAGGCCGCTGATGGTTTTCGGGCCATCGGTCGGCAGGTTCCACTTCAGTGCTTTGTTCACATCACGCACATAAGCCGCACCGTCCACCACATAGCTGCCGTCTTCCTGCGGATGCACATCCGGTGAGCTGGCGGCCACCACGTCGGTGGTAAACTCACCCACGATCTCTTCCAGAATATCTTCCAGGGTGCAAATACCCTGAACGTCGCCGTACTCATCCACCACCAGGGCGATGCGGCGTTTGTTTTTCTGGAAGTTGAACAGCTGGGTGTGCAGCGGCGTGCTTTCCGGAATGAAGTAGGGTTCGCGGCAAATTTTCTCGATATGCTCTTTCAGCAATTCACCGGCATTCAGAAAACGGCTGATATTACGGGTGTGCAGCATGCCCACCACGTTATTGATATCACCGCGGTACACCGGCATCCGCGTATGCTGGGTGGTGCGCAGACGTTTGGTCAGGGCGGCAATATCATCGTCCAGATCCAGCCCTACCACTTCATTACGCGGCACCATAATGTCGTTTACGGTCATTTTCTCGAGGTCGAGAATACTGATCAGCATATGCTGGTGGCGCTTCGGGATCATGGTGCCGGCTTCCCGCACAATGGTGCGCAGCTCTTCGGTACTGAGATTATCCGGGGTGTTGTTGTGAACATCGATCCGCACCAGCCGCAGCAGGCCATTGGCGATAGCACCAACAAACCATACAAAAGGATGCAGCAGGGTTTGCACCGGCAACAGAATGCGCGATGCCGGGTAAGCAATGCGCTCGGGCCGGATGGCGGCCAGGGTTTTCGGCGTCACTTCGGCAAAAATCAGCACCACCAGAGTAAACAGAATGGTGTTTACAAAGACGGCCAGGTCGGGGTTATCGGGCCACAGGCGTTGGCTGATGATGGTAGCCAGAGCGGCAGCGGCAAAGTTAACCAGGTTATTACCGGTAAGAATGGTACCGATCAGACGATCGGGCTTTTCCAGCAATTTCGTGGCGCGTACGGCCCCTTTATGCTTGTTCTTTGCCAGATGCCGTAACCGGTAACGGTTCAGCGACATCATGCCGGTTTCTGAACTGGAAAAAAAAGCAGAGCACAGTAACAGGACGATCAGTATGCCAAACAGCATACTTAAGGGAACGTCGCTCAAGAGTGGATCCTTCTGTTATTAAGATTCCGCCATCATAGGCACAGACAACAAGCTGTCAACTGCAGAGCCGGTTCAGGGCTGCTGCAGCAGCAGTTCCAGGACGAATTTGGTACCCATGTACGACAAGATCAGAAAGGCGGTAC
Organism: Venatoribacter cucullus; assembly: GCF_016132445.1. Classification (NCBI taxonomy): domain Bacteria; kingdom Pseudomonadati; phylum Pseudomonadota; class Gammaproteobacteria; order Oceanospirillales; family Oceanospirillaceae; genus Venatoribacter; species Venatoribacter cucullus. The sequence continues at coordinate 781,854 of NZ_CP046056.1, forward strand.
CGGTCAGGGTCCAGCGGCTGGCAATGATGCCGCGCCAGCCAAAGCGGTAACGGCCAAACAGCAGGGTAGCGAAGACCAGCCAGCCGATGCTGGCAAAGGCCACTTTGTGCAGCAGATGCTGGGCTTTTAAGTCCCATACCACCGGCAGGCCAATGGCGAATGCGGCGGTCAGCAGCAGCATGCCCAGCCAGATCATTTCAAACAGCAGCGCATCCATGGTTTGCAGAGATGGCAGGGCCTGTACCAGACCACGGGTCTGACGGGCTTTCAGGGCGCGGTCCTGCAGCCACAGCAGAATGGATTGTACGGCGGCGATGCTGAACACACTGTAGGCCAGAATGGACAGCAGAATATGCCAGGTAAGGGCATAGCTGAGTTCTGGCAGCGGTGCCTGCACGTCGGTAATGGCAGCAATCAGCAGCAGCAGGCTGGCGATGGGCAGCAGGCCGACCAGCAGGTTGTCGACCGGTTTGCGCCAGCTGGAGAACAGCAGTAACAGCACCACCACCCAGGCGATGAGTGAACCGACTTCAAATAAGGCGAAGTTAATCTGTGGCTGTCCCAGCATGGCCAGGCCCAGATACACCAGATGCAGCAACGCACCGACCATGGTGCCGGTGAGAACCTGTGAACGGTTGGCGGGTGCCTGGCCGCTCAAGGTTTGCCATTGGCGATATGCCGCCCACAGATAAAAACCGGCGGCGGGAACTGCTGCTACTAATCCGGACATGCCCGATCTCCTGTCAAGAGCGGCAGTTTCGCACAAGGCGGGCATTGGTAAAAGTGCGTGTTTGGGGCCGGGGCGGTGGCGGGGTATACTGCGCGCTGAATTTTTATGGGTTTGAGTCATCCGCTATGTTTGAGAGCCTTACCGACCGCCTTGGCAGTGCCTTAAAAAGCATCACTGGCCAGGCCAAACTGACCGAAGACAATATTAAAGCGACCGTCCGCGAAGTGCGCATGGCGCTGCTGGAAGCCGACGTGGCTTTGCCGGTTGTAAAAGCCTTTACCGAGCAGGTAAAAGAGCGTGCCATTGGCGCTGAAGTGCTGAAAAGCCTGAATCCGGGCCAGGTATTCCTGAAGATCGTCCATGAAGAACTGATGCAGGTTATGGGCGAGGCCAACGAAAAACTGAATCTGGCCACGCAGCCACCGGCCATTGTGTTAATGGCCGGTTTACAGGGTGCCGGTAAAACCACCACGGTGGGCAAACTGGCGCGCTTTCTGATTGAACGCGAAAAGAAAAAAGTGATGGTGGTATCCGCCGACGTTTATCGTCCGGCCGCTATTAAACAGCTGGAAACCCTGGCCAACGATGTCGGCGCGCTGTTCCACCCATCCAGCGCTGACCAGAAGCCGGTCGATATTGCCAAAGCGGCCATTGATGCGGCTAAGCGTGCCGCCGCCGACGTACTGCTGGTGGATACCGCTGGTCGTCTGGCGGTAGACGAAGAAATGATGGCGGAAATCAAACAGCTGCACGCCGCCATTAATCCGATTGAAACCCTGTTCGTGGTCGATGCCATGACCGGCCAGGACGCGGCCAATACCGCTAAGGCCTTTAATGAGGCGTTACCGCTGACCGGCGTGGTGTTAACCAAAGCCGACGGTGATGCCCGTGGCGGTGCGGCACTGTCGGTGCGCCACATTACCGGCAAGCCAATTAAGTTTATGGGGATGGGTGAAAAAACCGATGCCCTTGAGCCTTTCCACCCGGACCGGGTGGCGTCACGGATTCTTGACCTCGGTGATGTACTGTCGCTGATCGAACAGGCCGAGCGCACCATCGATAAAGCCAAAGCCGATAAACTGGCGAAAAAGATCAAAACCGGTAAAGGCTTTGATCTGGAAGATTTCCTCGACCAGATTCAGCAAATGAAAAACATGGGCGGTTTAACCTCCATGCTGGATAAATTGCCGGGCATGGGCAACCTGGGCCAGATGGCCAAGCAGACCGATGCGGCAGAGAAAAACTTCAAACAAATGGAGTCGATTATTTTCTCCATGACCCGTGAAGAACGTCGTTTCCCGGACAAAATTAACGGCTCGCGCAAAAAGCGTATTGCCGCCGGTTCCGGTACGCAGATTCAGGACGTTAACCGCGTACTGAAGCAGCACGCCCAGATGCAGAAAATGATGAAGAAAGTCACCGCCAAAGGTGGCATGCAGAAAATGATGCGCGCCATGGGTGGTATGCGTGGCATGGGGGGCGGCGGCCCGTTCGGCGGCGGTGGTGGTCCGTTTGGTGGTGGCATGCCACCGATGCGCTGAGCTGGGTAATTAATAAGGCGGAATACCGGTATGGAACGTTTGTTTGAGCAGTTAATGTACGCCTCCCGCTGGATTATGGCCCCGATTTATCTGGGCCTGAGCCTGCTGCTGATTGCCCTGGGTATTAAATTTTTCCAGGAAGTGATTCATCTGGTCCCCATTATTTTTTCCATTAAAGAAGTGGATTTAATTCTGGTGGCGCTGTCGTTAATCGATATTGCCCTGGTTGGCGGTCTGATTGTGATGGTGATGTTTTCCGGTTACGAAAACTTTGTTTCCAAGTTGGATGTGGATGCAAGCCAGGAAAAACTCGGCTGGCTGGGTAAGCTGGATTCTAACTCCCTGAAAAATAAAGTGGCCGCCTCCATTGTGGCTATTTCCTCCATTCATCTGCTCAAAGTCTTTATGAATACCGAGAGCATTCCGAACGACAAAATTCAGTGGTACCTGCTGATTCACATTACCTTTGTGATTTCAGCCTTTGCCATGGGCTACCTGGATAAACTGGTGCGCGAAGGTAAGGACAGCAAATGATTGTCCGTCCGCGCCCCAATGCCATTGCCTTGTTATTTATTATCCGTGGTTCTGTGGTGCCACGGGTGTTACCGCATTTGCTGGTGCTGGGTGCATTTGCTTTTCTGGTGGTAAAACTGCACGACAGCAACTGGATTGTGTTGCCGGAGTTTTCCATCGCGCCTTTCGCCCTGCTGGGTATCGCTCTGTCCATTTTTCTCGGTTTCCGTAATAACGCCGCTTACGACCGCTGGTGGGAGGCGCGTAAACAATGGGGCGAAATGGTGTACGAAATCCGCAGTCTGGCGCGTTCCAGTGAAACCCTGCTGGATCTGCAGGCTGAACATTCTGATGCCGGCCCGTTGCGCCGGCGCCTGCTGGAATGGTGTGCCGCGCATTGCCATGCCTTGCGCGCATCGCTGCGCCAGGAAAGCGGCCAGGCCGAGCTGGAAACCTGGCTGGGCAAAGAAGATGCCGCCCACACGCTGAAGCACACCAATCATGCCGATTACTGTCTGCGCCGTGCCGGCCGTATTATCGGCAGCCTGTACCGGCAGGGGCATATTGATGCGATGGGCCTGCGTATTCTGGATGAGCATCTTACCCGGCTGGCGGCGGTGCAATCTTCCTGTGAGCGCATTGCAACCACACCATTACCCTTTGCATATACCTTGCTGACTCACCGCACCGCCTATATCTACTGCTATTTACTGCCCTTTGCGCTGGTGCCCGCCATTGGCGCTTATGCGGTGTTGTTTACCATGGTGGTGGCGTACACATTTTTTGGTCTGGATGTGTTGTCGCAGGAACTGGAAGGGCCGTTTGGCCGCGAAGCCAACGATCTGCCGCTGGACGCGCTGTGCCGGGTTAACGAAATTTCCATTGCCGAATCACTGGGGCAGCAACCGCCACCCCTCTTACAGCCGGTCAAAAACCGGCTGACCTGATCCGGAGCTGTCAGGCACGCAACCAGCCGGTCATCCGGTTCCAGAACCCTTTGCGTACCGGCTCTTCGTTGGCGGCTATGGTTGGCAGAGCTTCACCAGCCTGAGCGCGCTGAAAGTAATCCAGCAGCATCTCAATCATCGGCAATGAAAATTCCAGCGGCACAAACCGGCGGTAGCCTTCGCGCTTCAGCAGTGCCTGCACTTCATGTGCGGCGGGTACGTATTTCATCGACCAGTCGTTAAACAGACGTTTGGTGATCGGTTTATTCTGCAGAATGGTAGCGCCGGTGTGGCGGCTGTCGCGAGTAATGCGGGCATAGGTTTGTAATACCTGACTTTCCTCACCTTCCAGACACTGGAAAAAATACCCATCCCCGAAAAACAGCACGCCGCCGATCTGGTCCTTCTGATTATTACGCCGAGATTGCGCCAGAATGGAGCCGATTGACGATTCAACACTGCCGCGCTGCGATGCTTGGGTTGAGCGGCTGGCGTATACCAGACGAATCAGATGGTTCATACAAATCTCATACAATTATCTATACAGAAGTTGTGCAGATTGTTGTACAAGAAGGGTGATATTGACAGGCTTGTCGATCTATTGGTTTTTGAAAATCTATAGCTTAAAACAATAAGACCGGCAGGCGCCGGTCTTATCAATAACAGAAGAGCCTTTAAGGCGTTGGTTAAACCAGTGTTTTCAGGGCTTCTTTGTCGTAGTCCTGCAGCTCGTCATAACGGCCGGCCTTCACTTTCAGCACCCATTCCGGGTCCTGCAGCAGCGCCCGGCCAACGGCAACCAGGTCAAATTCACCGGCGGCCATGCGCGCACCCAGTTCATCAATGGAAGCGGTAGCGACGCCGGAACCATCAACCATGTCGCGCTTTTCTTCATCAATAAAGCTGGCGTTCAGGCCCACAGAGCCCACGGTAATCACCGGCTTGCCGGTCAGTTTTTTGGTCCAGCCGGCCAGGTTCAGATTGGAGCCTGCAAATTCCGGTTCCCAGAAACGACGGGTAGAGCAATGGAAAATATCCACGCCGGCGTTCACCAGGGGTTTCAGGAAGGCATCCAGTTCCTCAGGGGTGTTGCACAGGCGGGCGTTGTAATCCTGCTGTTTCCACTGTGAGAAGCGGAAAATAATCGGGAAGTCCGGGCCTACGCGCTCGCGGATAGCGGCGACAATTTCACAGGCAAAGCGGGTGCGGCCAACCAGATCACCACCGTATTCATCGCTGCGCTGGTTCGAACCTTCCCACAGGAACTGGTCGATCAGGTAGCCGTGGGCGCCATGTACTTCCACCGCATCAAAGCCAATGGCTTTGGAGTCTTCTGCGGCCTGGGCGAAGGCTTCAATCACCTCGTTAATATCGTCTTTACTCATGGCCACGCCGTTTTCCACGCCCGGACGTACCAGGCCGGACGGGCTGTAACCCGGTACGCTTTCATCCGGACCGGCGCCAGTGTTTTCTTTGCGGATGGCACCTACGTGCCACAGCTGCGGGGCAATTTTGCCGCCCTTGGCGTGTACGGCATCGACCACTTTTTTCCAGCCGGCCAGGGCTGCTTCACCGTAAATAAAGGGTACGCGCGGGTAACCGTTGGCGGCTTTGTGGCCAACGCAGGTGCCTTCGGTGATGATCAGGCCCACTTCGTGTTCGGCGCGGCGGGCGTAATACTGTGCCACCAGATCGTTAGCGGCATAACCCGGGCTGAAGGTGCGGGTCATGGGGGCCATCACAATGCGGTTGCTCAGGTGCAGCGGGCCCAGGGTAATGGGTTCAAACAGAGCGCTGACAGCGCCGTGGATATTGCTCATAATCGCCTCTTCTCACAGGTGTACAGAATGGCGCTCAGCATACTTGGCCCTTTGGCCTATCAAGAGGGGCAAAAGTGCCATTTTCGTCCAGCAGCTGGTGCACCTGTGCAACAAACTGATGCAGAACTGATGCAGAGAAGGTTATGGAATTGCAAAACATCGACAAAGCCCGCTTCAAAAAACACCTGAACCGTTTTCAGGGTGGGCTGGTGGTGGCGTTACTGCTGTTAAGTCTGGGCTTGTCGGAGCTGTATGTGGGGTTGTGGTCAGACGGGGGTTCGCATTTCTGGCTCAATGCCGCCGCGGTAGCGACAGCGGCGTTTATCATTGCCGGGGTGGTGGGGCTGGTGAAAAACCATCCGGCGCTGACCGAAGTAATGTATGTGTGGCGGCTGAAAAACGAGCTGAACCGTATTTACCGCGCCAGCCGTAAGCTGGATAAAGCGCTGGCGGACAATAATCCGGATGCGCTGGCCATTAAGTATTACCAGCTGCACGCCTCCAAACACCTGTATCAGCTGGAAGACAACACCTTAACGCTGGATGAACTGAACCAGCAGATCACCGACTTTGACCAGAAGCTGGCCGAGCTGGGGCTGACCCTGAGCATAGGTGATTATCAACCGGACTTGCTCAACCGCTTGTAAGCGGCGGCGGGTGCGCCGCGCCCGTTATCCATGTAAACTACGCCCCAATTTTTTCCCGTCCGAGATACGCAGGCACCTGCCATGATGAAATACATTTCTACCCGCGGAAACGCCCCGGAACTGAGCTTTGAAGACGTACTGCTGACTGGCCTGGCCACCGACGGCGGTCTGTATGTACCGAAAGAAGTGCCGCATTACAGCCTGGAAGAAATCGAATCCTGGCGTGACCTGCCGTACACCGAACTGGCGCACAAGGTGATTTACCCCTTCGTCGAAGGCTGTGTGGATTCAGCGGCGCTGAAAAAGATGCTGGAATCGGTTTACAACAACAGCGTGTTCGGCCACAAAGCCATTGCGCCGCTGCAGCAGATTGACCACAACGAATACGTGCTGGAACTGTTCCACGGCCCGACTCTGGCGTTTAAAGATTTCGCCTTGCAGATGCTGGGCCAGCTGCTGGATTACGTGCTGGAACGCCGCCACGAAAAAGTGGTGATTATGGGCGCTACGTCCGGTGATACCGGTTCCGCCGCCATCGAAGGCACCAAAGCCTGCCGCAACGTGGATATTTTTATTCTGCATCCGCACGGCCGCGTGTCTGAAGTACAGCGCCGCCAGATGACCACCGTGAAAGGCGACAACATTTACAACATTGCCATCGAAGGCAACTTCGACCAGGCGCAGGATATGGTGAAAGCCAGCTTCGGCAATCAGGCCTTTCTGCGTGGCGAGCGCAAGCTGGTGGCGGTAAACAGCATTAACTGGGCGCGCATCATGTCCCAGATTGTGTACTACTTCTATTCCAGTCTGAACCTGGGCGGCCCGCTGCGCCCCATGGCCTATTCCGTACCGACCGGTAACTTTGGCGATATCTTTGCCGGCTATATGGCGAAGAAAATGGGCCTGCCGGTTGAGCAGCTGATTATTGCCACCAACAGCAACGATGTACTGCACCGTCTGCTGAGCAAAAACCAGTACGAAGTGCACCCGCTCAAGCACACCATCACCCCGTCCATGGACATTGCCGTCTCCAGCAACTTTGAACGTCTGCTGTTTGATCTGTACGACCGCGATGGCGCTAAACTGGCCGATCTTATGGCGCGCATGAATGCCAAAAAAGAGGTGGTATCCCTGGACGAAGACAAGCTGGCCAAGGCCCGCGAACTGTTTGACTCGTACGCCGTCGACGAAACCACCACCGTGGCCACCATGCAGGAAGTGTACGGTGAAACAGGTTACCTGCTCGACCCGCACACCGCCATTGGTGTTAAGGCCGCGCGCGAATGCCGCCGCAATAAGCACATTCCGATGATCACTCTGGGCACTGCCCACCCGGTGAAATTTGAAGATGCCGTACAGCGCGCCGGTTACGACATGCCGAAACTGCCGCACCATCTGAGTGACCTGATGGAGCGCGAAGAGCGCCTGAACGTATTGCCGGCCGAGCTGGCTGCGGTGCAGGAATTCATCGCTGCCAACACCTTCCGCGACTGACCCGGATGAGCAACGTCCGCGCCTGGTCCGACTACCCCGAAGGCTGGATTTTCCGCCACCGCGAATTGCCGGTGGCAGCGGAAGATCTGGCCGCTATTCAGCCGTTAACCGCGGTGGCGTCGCGTCAGTATTGGGTGCAGCAGATCAGCCGCGAAGCCAGCCACGCCAGTCATTTCCTCAACGATGACTGGCCGGCCCGCAACGGCGTCTGGACCGACAGCGGCAACTGGCAAAGTTGCTGGGACAGCGACAGCAACGAACTGCCGGAATTATTGGCCGCGCATTTAAGCTGGGACGACAACACCCCGGTATATTTCTGCTATCACGCCGAACACGTGGTACAAACCACCTGGAAAATCTTCCGCCGTTACTGGAAAAATTTCCTCTTCTACGATGATGAACCCTTGCTGCTGGCGAAAAAGCGCGCTCAGGTGGCGCAGTTTCATTCCGATGGCACCTTTCATATAGGTATTCGTCCGGCCGGGCAATAAATCCTTGACCGGAAATTACCGTAATAAGAGTATTTTTTATCGGTAAATTAAGGCTTTTTAATACTGGTTTTTATTGCGTTTATTATCTTCCCGGTGCTGGTTGCAGCGACCTTAGCCTGCACCTACACTGTGGCTTAAATCCGCTCCGGAGAACCGACTATGCAAGGCGACGCCAAGGTTAATGCCTATCTGAACCAGATACTGGCCATCGAATTAACCTCCATTAATCAGTATTTTCTGCATGCCCGTATGTTTAAAAACTGGGGTCTGGAACAGCTGAACGACAAGGCTTACAAAAAATCCATTAAGGATATGAAACAAGCCGACGCACTGATTGAACGCATTTTATTTCTTGAAGGCTTACCGAATCTGCAGAAGCTCAACCGCCTGCGTATTGGTGAACACACCGCTGAAATGCTGCAGTGCGATCTGGACCAGATTCTGGAACAGCTGGAGGTGCTGAAAGAAGCCATTGCCTACTGTGAATCGGTCCGCGATTACGTTACCCGCGAACTGCTGGAAGACATTCAGGAATACGAAGAGGAATACCTCGACTGGCTGGAAACCCAGCAAACCCTGATCAGCCAGCTGGGTATCGAAAACTATCAGCAATCCATGATGTAAGGGGAGATCACCATGAAAGGTAACGCGCAGGTAATTGCCAAACTGAACGAACTTCTGGCCGGTGAACTCAGCGCCATGGACCAGTATTTTATTCATTCCCGTATGTACGATGACTGGGGTCTGAAAAAACTGTTTGAGCGCATCGACCACGAATTTGAAGACGAAAAACTGCACGCCTCCAAACTGATTGAACGTATTCTGTTCCTCGGTGGCACGCCGGATATGGTAACCCGCGTACCGCTGAATATTGGCGCGGATGTGCCGTCCATGCTGCAAAACGACCTGAACCTGGAGTACAAGGTGATTGTCGATCTGCGCGAAGTGATGGCGCTGTGTGAAGAAGTCCGTGATTACCAGACCCGCGATATGCTGCAGGTACTGCTGGAAGATACTGAAAACGACCACACCCACTGGCTGGAGCAGCAGCTGGGCCTGATTGAGAAAATCGGTTTGCCCAACTATCTGCAGTCGCAGATGGGCTGACCGGCATTTCTGGTATCACTGCAACAGTGCGTTGCACCTTTAAAAAGCTCCCGCGGGAGCTTTTTTTTATTCTGGCTGTCAATAGCCCCTTCTGAAAGCACCCCTTGCCGGTTTATGCTGTGCACCGCGTTGTTATTGTGCGCAAACCGTTGCTGTTGGCGGTGTTGTAACAGTCCTGGTTGCCCGCAGGTTCAGCCTGCTGTGTTGTTTGTGATTAAATGGCGACCAAAATAATAGATTCTGGAGGTTGTTATGCCCCATCGGGCAAGGCTGATGGCCGGCACGGTGTTGTCGTTGTTTCTGAGTGGCTGTGCGCATTGGCCGGGGCCGGAGCACCGGGCCGTTACCCTGGAGGGTATTCAGCAGCTGTTGCAGCAGCAGGCTGAACCGCAGCCACAGATACAGACCAATATCCCGACGGAATGTAGTGGTCTGGCGGGTATAGAAGATCAGCTCGAAGCTCAGCATCTGCAGATCAATCGCCTGAGCAAGCAGGTGCAGAACCTGACCGCTGCCACCCCGGCCTTTGCAAACAGCAGTTGTCCCCCCAATACGCCGGCCGCCTATTACGAAGGGAAGCTGGTGGTTGGTTCGACCGAATGGATCTATCTGACCCCGCCGGGGCATCATTACCAGGCCCGCGTTGACAGTGGCGCCACCACCTCGTCCCTGAGTGCGCAGGAAATCACCCGCTTTGAGCGGAATGGCAAACCCTGGGTCAGTTTCAAACTGCAGCATGATGACGAAGCCGAACCGCTGCAGATCGAAGCGCCGGTGGTGCGTAATGTGCGTATCCGGCAGGCTTCTGCGGATGACGTTGAACGTCGTCCGGTGGTGCAGCTGACCATTAATCTGGGTTCCGGATTGCAACAGGATGCCGAATTTACTCTGACTGACCGCTCACAGATGACCTATCCGATTCTGCTCGGGCGTGAATTTCTGCGCGATATAGTGCTGATTGATGTGGGGCGTAAGAATGTGCAGCCCAGATTCCAGCCGGATGATGGCAAATTACCCGTACCGGCCGTGCCGAAAGCCCAGCGCCCGGTGGTGGTAAACCCGGAGGCTGCCGAGGAACCCAGGGTTAAACCCAAAGCAGCATCCAAAGCCGAGCCAAAGACTGACCCAAAGGCTGACCCAAAGGCTGACCCAAAGGCTGACCCAAAGGCTGACCCAAAGGCTGACCCAAAGGCTGACCCAAAGGCTGACCCCAAAGCAGTGCCAAAAACTGAACCTAAAGCAGCCGCCGAACCCGAGGCTGAGGCTCAGCCTGCCATTCCTCCTTCTTCCGCTGTCAGCGAGTAACCGAACATGATGTCCAGCCGTCAGTCGTCTCTGCGTTTACCCTTGTATGTGTTGGTGGCTGTGCTGCTGATCACCGGAACCTTTCTGATCGTGCATCGCCACTGGGTGTATGAAGTACCGTTGATGTACGGCGAAACCCAGACCATCTGGTCGGTGGAAGCGCGGGTGGAATTTACCGCCAGCGGTGGACCGGTGAAGGTCTCTATGGCGCGCCCCTCGGCTCAGGATGGTTACACCGTATTGAAAGAGGCGGGCGCCTCGCCCGGTTACGGCCTGAATTTTATTGATGAAGAAGAACCGCGGGCCGAATGGTCAGTGCGGGGTGCCAGTGGCCGGCAGGAACTGTTTTACCGGGCTGAAATTCTGGTCAGCCAGAATCAGGGCCGTACCGAGTTACCCGCCCCCGGAATCCGCCCTGTTAGCTGGCCCGAACCCTATGCCGCCGCCATCAGCGAAGTGCTGGCCCAGGCGTATTCAACCTCGGCCGACAATTACAGCCTGACGCGGGAGTTACTCAAGCGTTTCAGCAGTGACGAAGTGGCCCAGAACATTGAGCTGTTGCGCACTCAGTTTGGCGATAAACTGCCGGAATTGTGGGTGGATATGCTGCATAAGGCGCGGGTCCCGGCCAGTCTGGTGTATGGTCTGGAGCTGCGCGACGGCCGGCGCCGGCAGTCGCTGATACCGCTGTTACGGGTGTGGGATGGCGATGACAGCCAGGTGTTTGAATTGCCGGTCAGCGATGGCCGCAGTGTGCTGGTGGGCAAGCATCCGGTACTGCTGTGGGAGCAGCGCGGCGCCCCTGTTCTGGATGTGCTGGGGGGCACCGATTCCAATATCCGTTTTTCCATGATCCGGCGCGAAGAATCCACCTACGCCAACATCGCTGAAAACCTGTCCAGCCAGCACGACTTTCTGAATTTCTCGATTCACAGCCTGCCGATCGAAGAGCAGGCCATGTTCCAGACCATTCTGCTGTTGCCTATCGGCGCTCTGGTGGTCTGTTTGTTGCGTGTTCTGGTGGGCATTAAAACGTCCGGCACCTTTATGCCGGTGCTGATCGCGCTGGCCTTTATTCAGACCTCATTAATCACCGGTCTGGTGGGTTTTCTGCTGGTGGTGGCCACCGGTCTGTACATCCGGGGGTTCCTGTCACGATTGAATTTATTGCTGGTGCCCAGGATCACGGCGGTGATTATTACCGTGATTGCCATCATCAGTTTATTCAGCGTGCTGTCGTACAAACTGGGGCTGACCGAAGGTCTGAAAATCACCTTCTTCCCGATGATTATTCTGTCCTGGACCATCGAGCGCATGTCCATTCTGTGGGAAGAAGAGGGCGGGCGTGAAGTGATGAAACAGGGCGGTGGCAGCCTGCTCACTGCGGTGCTGGCCTACTGGGCCATGAGCGATCCCTGGGTGCGCCATCTGACCTTCAACTTTATTGGTCTGCAGTTTGTGGTGCTGGCGCTGGTGCTGATGATCGGTTCTTACACCGGTTACCGCCTGCTGGAACTGAAACGCTTCAGCGTGTTTGGAAAATAAGCCGTGTTTATTTTGCCCTGGCATTTAAAAGCGCGCGGTATTCTGGGCATGAACCGCCGTAATATCCGCTACATCAGCCGCTACAATCCACGGCATCTGTACCCGCTGGTGGATAACAAGCTGAAAACCAAAATCCTGGCCCAGAAAGCCGGTATTACCACGCCGAAACTCATCGGTACGGTGGAAAGCCAGCACGAAGTGGCCGATCTGGGCCGGATTCTGGAAGGTGTGCAGGGGTTTGCCATCAAGCCGGCCAAAGGCAGTGGCGGTAAAGGCATTCTGGTGCTGCACCGTAATGAACAAGGCCAGCTGGTGAAAAACAGCGGCGCGGTGGTCAGCCTGGAAGACCTGCAGCGCCACGTTTCCAACACCCTGTCCGGCCTGCACAGTCTGGGCGGCAGCCCGGATGTGGCCATTATTGAAGAACTGATCGAATTTGATCAGCAGCTGGGCGGCTTTTCTTTTGAAGGCGTGCCCGATATCCGCGTGATTGTGTGCCGGGGTTACCCGGTGATGGCGATGATGCGGCTGTCGACCCGCGCCTCCGACGGCAAAGCTAACCTGCATCAGGGCGCCGTGGGCGTGGGGCTGGATATCGCCACCGGACGGCCGTTAAATGCGGTGCAGAATGGTCTGCAGGTCGAGCGTCATCCGGATACCGGCCGTATGTTGGCCGAATTACAGATTCCCGACTGGGAAGTGCTGCTGGAACTGGCGGCGCGTTGCTATGAAGTGACGGGGCTGGGCTATCTGGGCACCGATATGGTGCTGGACCGCCGCTACGGTCCGATGCTGCTGGAGCTGAATGCCCGCCCGGGGTTAACCATTCAGGTCGCCAATGGCACCGGCTTATTGCCGCGGTTGCAGAAAATCGATGCACTGGGCCCTGATGATATCGCCTTGCCGGCCGCCGAACGGGTAAAACGCAGCCGCGAATGGTTTGCTGCCGATCCGGCCGATTTGTTCAGCTGATTTCTCCAGATGCTAATCCGGCTGATTGTTACAGCCGGCAGATTCTTTTTTCCCTGTCTTTACGGCGCTATCATGCGCCGTTTTTACAGGCTGCTTTGGCAGCCACCGGATTCTCTGCTGAAAGGAGCCGTTATGCACAGCCCCCGTATTGGTTTTATTGGCATGGGCTTAATGGGCGTGCCCATGAGCCTGCGCCTGTTACAGGCTGGTTTTCCCCTGACCGTGTGGAACCGTAATCCGGCCAAAACCGCCACTGTGGCTGCCGCCGGCGCCGTGGTGGCCGGCTCGGTTGCTGAGCTGGTACGCAGCAGCGACATTATTATGCTGTGCGTCACCGATACTGCTGCGGTTGAGACCCTGGTGTTTGGCGAGGGCGGCGTGGCCAGCGCGGCGCAAGCCGGTCAGCTGCTGGTGGATTTTTCCAGTATTGATCCCGAAGCCACCCGCACCATGGCGGCGCGCCTGCAGCAACAGTGCGGTGCGGGCTGGGTGGATGCGCCGGTATCCGGCGGTGTGGCCGGGGCTGAGCAGGGCACATTAGCGATTATGGCTGGCGGTGAAGCCAGCGATATTGAACGCCTGCAGCCGCTGCTGGCACCGCTGTCGCAACGGGTAACCCGTATGGGGCCGGTGGGTGCCGGGCAGGTGACGAAAATCTGCAACCAGATGCTGGTCAGCTGCAATGTGCTGGTAATGGCGGAAGTGATGGCGCTGGCGGAAAAAGCCGGCGTGGATGCCGGGCTGATTCCGGCGGCGCTGAAAGGCGGTTTTGCCGATTCCATTCCGCTGCAGCTCACCGGCCCGCGCATGGCCGGGCGTGATTTTGAAGGGGTGAAATGGCATGTCAAAACCCTGCTGAAAGACCTGGATATGGCCAACGCGCTGGGGAAATCGCTGCACAGTGCCATTCCCATGGCCGGGCTGGGCGCTGAGCTGATGCGCCTGCACGCCAGTAAAGGCCATGCCGACCACGACCCCTGCACCTTAATCGATTTATACGCGGAGCCACGCCCATGAAACTCTGCGCCAACATTACGTTGCTGTATCCGGAGCTGCCCTTTATTGAACGCTTTGCCGCCGCTGCAGCCGATGGCTTTAAGGCCGTGGAAATCCAGTTTCCCTATGACACCCCGCTGGCGGTTATTCAACACGAATTGCAGCAGCATAATCTGCGTTGCGTGCTCATTAACGTACCGGCCGGCGATTTAATGCAGGGCGGAGAAGGGCTGGCGGCGGTGCCGGAACGTCAGGCTGAGTTCCGTGCGGCGCTGGAGCAATGCGTTGAGTACGCCAGGGGGCTGCAGGTGGACTGCGTGAATGTACTGCCAGGTCGTTGTAACGATAACAGCCGCCGGGCCCAATACCTGGCCACCTTGCAGAGCAACCTGCGGCTAGCGGCGGCGGCGCTGGCCCCACTGGGCATTACCACCACCTTCGAAGCCATTAATACCTTCGATATGCCCGGTTTCCTGATTCACAGCGGCCAGCAGATGCTGGATGTGCTGGCCGAGCTGCAGCAGCCGGCGGTTAAGGCGCAGTTTGATCTGTATCACATGGCCAGAATGGGCGAACCGCTGGTGGAATTTATCCGCGCAAATATTGGCAGCATTGGCCATATTCAGTTTGCCGACACGCCCGGACGGGGTGAGCCAGGCACTGGTGAGCTGGATTTTGCCGCTGTTTTTGCCGCGATTACTGAATCCGGTTATTCCGGCTGGGTGGGGGCGGAATACCGCCCGAGCGGTCCGACCAGCAGCACGCTGGGCTGGATGCAGAGGGTACCGGCGGCTTAAAACAGATCAATCTGGCCCGGTTGGGCCGGTTTGGATTCTGCTGCTGGTGCGGCCGCTGCTGACGGTGTGCCGGTATTGGTTGTGGCAGCGGTATCGGTTTCGCTGAGGGCGGTAAATAAATCCGGTTGCGGTGGCAGGGGGTCTGCAATGGCGGCCGGTTGTAACGCCGCCTGTTTGGCGGCCAGCACCTTCAGGCGGCGCTTTTCACACAGGTTTACCACTAACTGCTTCTGAAAATTACTGAACTGATTCCAGTACAGGCGCTCATCGCGGCTGCGGAAACAGCCTTTGCAATAGCCACGGTTATTCAGCTCGCAGATACGCTTGCAGGGGCTGGGAATGTCAAAAAACTCACCCTGATCAATCATAACAGGCCGTTAAAACACAAGAGGCATTCAGCTTACCAGCAGCTGAGCCGGAGGCAAAAACAAAACAGCCCGCAGGCTTGCGCATGCGGGCTGTCGGGAGAAACACTAACCAGCTGGATTACAGCGGGGTAACGTTCTCGGCCTGTGGGCCTTTCTGACCTTGGGTAACTTCCATGGTCACTTTCTGACCTTCAGCCAGAGACTTACGGCCGTTGCCGTTGATCGCGCTGAAGTGAACGAATACGTCTTTGCCAGATTCTTGAGCGATGAAGCCGAAGCCTTTTTCATCGTTGAACCACTTGACGGTGCCTTGAACTAAATTTGCCATGCTTTTTTTCCTGAGTAATGCGCCGGTTGAAACCGGCCTTGCTATTCATCTGGCATTATCATCGATACTGGCCGGCGAACCGGAAAACAATCAATCAATGCCGCTATCGACCAGTATCTTGCATATCTTACGAATATGGAGCACTCGCCAATATGTTCCAACCCAAGTCAGAACGAAGCCATAGTAGCTTACTTATTCACGCCTACCAAGCGTTTAGAACCCCCGATTGGCAACATTTTTACTGTCACAGATCAGGCTTCGTGCTGCTGCCGGCCAGGATGGTTATACTGGGCGGCGTTTTTATCACCCGGAGCTGATTGTGTCGCTTGCCCGCCTGATGTTGATTCTGCCGCTGCTGCTGTGCCTTATCCTCTTTGCCACCGGCGTACCGCGCATGGCCGGCTGGGTGGCTGACTCCGGCACCTTGCTGGTGGTGGTGCTGGGTGCCGGCGGGGCATTACTGCTGGTATTGGCACAGGTGTTTAACCAGGGCCGCATTGGTCACATGGCATTATTGGTGCTGGCCAGCTTCGCGTTGCAGCACTATGGCTTACCGGCACCGGGCGTGGCGTACAGCGGGCCGGCGTATTGGCTGTTGTTCTGGCTGGCGCTGCTGCTGCCGCTGAACATTGTTCTTATCCGCTGGCTGCCGGAATACCGGCCCTGGTCGGTCGGGGCGCTGAGCTGGCCGGTGTTGTTGCTGGTGCAGCTGGTGCTGGTGTGGGCGGTACCGCGCAGCCCGTTATTTGTTGATGCGTACAGCTGGGTGCAGAGCTGGCAATTGCAGGCGGGTGGTGGTGGATTGCCGTTACCTGCCTGGATGTCTGCCACATTGGCCGCCGGTATTTTGCTTACCCGTCTGCCGCGCCAGCCCGATACCGTACTGGCCATGCTGGGCGTGCTGTTATTACAGGCACTGGCGTTTTATTTTGCCGCCAGTGCAGGTGCGCCGTTGCTGGCGGCGCTGCTGTCGTTATTGTTGTTACTGGTGGCTTTGCTGATTCATAACCATCAGCTGGCTTTTGTGGATGAACTCACCGGCATTCCCGGCCGCCGCGCACTGCTGAACGATCTGCGCCATCGCCATGGCCGCTACACACTGGTAATGGCCGATATTGATCATTTCAAATCCTTTAACGATACCCATGGCCACGATGTCGGCGATGATGTGCTGCGCCTGGTCGCCAGCCAGCTGCGTCTGGTCGGCGGCGGTGGCAAGGCATTCCGTTATGGCGGCGAAGAATTCACTCTGGTGTTTGGCAGTGACGACCTGAAAGAGGTAACGGCCGAAGTCGACCGGCTGCGAGAAAGCATTGCCGTTTACCCGCTGGTGGTGCGCAATAAAGCCGGTCGCCCGGCCGATAACCGCAGTGGTAAACAACAGCGCGGCCGTCAGCCGAAAGACAAAGTGCTGCACGTCACCATGAGTTTTGGGGTGGCGTTGCGGCAGCCGGGTGAAGAGAGTGAAATGTTAATGAAACGCGCCGACAAAGCACTGTACAAGGCCAAACAAAATGGCCGCAACCGGGTAGAGCGGGCACGCTGATGAACAAAGAAAAACGCACCGAAATTTTCCGCCGCCTGCGTGAACACAACCCGGAACCGCGCACCGAACTGGAATACAGCACGCCGTTTGAATTACTGATTGCGGTGTTGTTGTCAGCGCAGGCCACGGACGTAAGCGTCAATAAAGCCACGCGCAAACTCTACCCGGTGGCCAATACCCCGGAGAGCATTCTGGCGCTGGGCGAAGACGGCCTGAAGGATTACATCAAAACCATCGGCCTGTTTAACAGCAAAGCCAGCAACGTGATAAAGCTGTGCCGCATGTTAATTGACCAGCATGGCAGCGAAGTGCCGCAAACCCGCGAGGCGCTGGAAGCGCTGCCCGGGGTAGGGCGGAAAACCGCGAACGTGGTGCTGAACACCGCCTTTGGTCAGCCCACCATTGCTGTTGATACCCATATTTTCCGGGTGTCGAACCGCACCAAAATTGCGCCGGGAAAAAATGTGGATGAAGTGGAGCAGCGGTTAATCCGGCTGGTGCCGGCCGAATTCCGGCTGGATGCCCACCACTGGCTGATTCTGCATGGCCGTTATACCTGTGTGGCGCGCAAACCCAAATGCGGTGCCTGTATTATTGAAGATCTGTGTGAATACAAACAAAAAACATCTGACTGAGACGGAGAGAGACGATGAGACTGTTGCATACCATGCTGCGCGTAGGCGATTTAAAACGCTCGGTTGAGTTTTACACCCAGGTGATGGGCATGACCTTGCTGCGCCAGCACGACAACGAAGAATATAAATACAGCCTGGCCTTTGTGGGGTATCAGCCGGAAAGCGCAGGCGCGGTGATTGAACTCACCTACAACTGGGGCGTTACGGAATATGAGCTGGGCACCGCCTACGGCCATATTGCGCTGGAAGTGGATAACGCTGCGGAATCCTGTGAACGTATCCGCAATAACGGTGGCCGGGTAACCCGCGAAGCCGGCCCGGTAAAAGGCGGCAGTACCGTCATTGCGTTTGTAGAAGATCCGGATGGCTACAAAATTGAATTAATCGAGAAAAAATCCATCGCCAGCGGACAATTCTGAACCATGCAGATTACCCGCGCCGGCCGCTTCGCCGATGTGTACGTACTGACGCCGCCGGTGTACAGCGACGAGCGCGGGTTTTTTATGGAAAGCTTCCGCGCCAGCTGGCTGCATGATATCGCGCCCGGTGTGCAGTTTGTGCAGGATAACCACTCGTTTTCCCACGCGGGTGTGCTGCGCGGTTTGCATTATCAGCTGCAGCAGCCACAGGGCAAACTGGTGCGGGTAATGCGCGGCCGCATTCTGGATGTGGTGGTGGATATGCGCGCAGCATCACCCACCTTCGGGCAATGGGAGCGCGTCGAATTATCCGCCGCCAACCGCTGCCAGTTATGGATACCGCCGGGTTATGCCCACGGCTTTTACACACTGGAAGACGCCGATTGTTTATACCGCTGCAGCGATTATTACCACGCCGCCAGCGAGCGGGTATTGCGCTGGGATGATCCGCAGCTGGCTATTCAATGGCCGGCAGCACAGCCGCTGGTGTCGGCCAAAGATCAACAGGGCGTGGCCTTTGCTGAAGCCGATTATTTTACCGAACCCGGGCTGCTTTAATGCGCGTCTTAATGACCGGTGCCGGTGGTCAGTTAGGGCAGGCGTTACTGGCCTTACCGCCTCGCGCCGATACCGAATGGCTACTGTTCACCCGGGCGCAACTGGATATTACCGACCGGCAAACTGTGCAGCGTTTGGTGGCAAAATACCGCCCGGATGTGATCATTAATACCGCTGCTTATACCGGCGTGGATAAAGCCGAAACGGATAGCGAACAGGCCTTTACTGTGAATGCTAAGGGGCCGGAAATACTGGCACAGGTTTGTACTGAACATCAGGTCGCGCTAGTGCAGCTGTCCACCGATTTTGTTTTTTCCGGAACCGCGACTCAGCCCTATACCGAAGTGGATACAACCGACCCGCAGTCCGTCTACGGGCGCAGCAAACTGGCCGGTGAGCAGGCTGTTTTAACATCGCCCGGTGTGCAGGCGCTGGTGCTGCGCACCAGTTGGCTGTGTAGCCGTTACGGAGATAATTTTGTCAAAACCCTGCTGGCCAAAATGCAGCAGGGGCAGCACCTGCAGGTGGTTAATGATCAGATTGGTTCCTTTACTTTGGCCGATGATCTGGCTGGCTGGATCGTGGAATTATTACCGCTGCTGCGGCAGGGAAAATTGCCGCCGTTATTACACGCGGCCAACAGCGGTCAGTGCAGTTGGTACGACCTGGCGGTGGCTATACAGAAAACAGCCGTAGAACAAGGTGTATTACAGCAGCCGGTAGCCATTACCCCTGTAAGTACGGCCGCTTACAGCGCCGGTAAAACGCTTGCGCCACGGCCGGCGTATAGCGCGCTGGATAACCATTTATTAAGTCATTATCTGCCCCAGCCACCGCAATCCTGGCAGCAGGCGTTAGCGCGCTGCGTGGCCGGTTTACATACATCTTCGGATAAACATTCATGAGACGACTGCTGGTTACCGGCGCCGCCGGCTTTATTGGCGCCAATTTTATTGAATACTGGCAGCAGCAGTATCCGCAGGATTTTATTCTGGCGCTGGATGCGCTTACTTATGCGGGCAATATCCGTAATCTGGACCGCGCACGGCAGCAGCCTAATTTTGAATTTGTGCAGGGCAATATCGCCGATCAGGCGTTAATTGAACATTGCCTGCGCCATTACCAGCTGGATACGCTGGTGAATTTTGCTGCTGAATCGCACGTTGACCGCTCCATCAGCGATCCGGCGATTTTTTTGCACACCAATATTCTCGGTACTTTCAGTTTACTGCAGGCAGCGCGCACGGTCTGGCAGGAAGAACCGCGCGCCCGTGGTGAAGCGCCCGTTAAACATCGCTTTCATCATGTGTCCACCGATGAAGTGTTCGGCGACCTGGGTGAGCAGGGCGAGCCTTTTGTGGAAACCAGCCGCTACCAGCCGAGTAACCCGTATTCCGCCACCAAAGCCGCGTCCGACCATTTATTAATGGCCTGGGCACGCACCTACGGACTGCACGTCAGTTTATCGAATTGCTCGAATAATTTCGGAATTTACCAATACCCGGAAAAGCTGATGCCGCGGGTGATTACCAATATTCTGCACAACCGGCCGCTGCCGGTATTCGGCAGTGGTTTGCAGGTGCGCGACTGGCTGTATGTGCACGACCACGCAGCGGGCATTGACCGTATTCTGCAGGCCGGCCAGCCTGGTTGTTATTACAATATTGGCGGACGTAACGAACGCACGAATATTGAGGTGATTAAACTGCTGTGCGAATCAGTGGAAAATTTTTTGCAGGAAAACCCGGACTTGCAGGCGCGTTATCCGCAGGCGCAGCAGGCGCTGGCCGGTAACGCGGCGGCGCTTATTCAATACGTCGCTGACCGGCCCGGTCACGACCAGCGTTATGCGATTAATCCGGATAAAATTGAACGGGAATTAGGCTTCCGGCCGCAGCATGATTTCCGTGCGGCGTTACGGACAACGGTGGAGTGGTATTTGCAGTATTTTGCCTGAGTGCTGGCTGTTTCATAGTGATCAGGGCCGTCACTGCGTGACGGCTTTTTGCGGGCTACGCCCGCTGGTATTGCAAGGGGAGGTATCCCCTTGCGAACCCCTCTGGCCCGCGTCCCAGCTGTTTACTCGCTTCGCTCGCCCTTCGGGTCAGCCTGCGGCTGTTACTCCCGTTGGTCGTTTCCTCGTTTACCAAACCCAATTGAGCATACGCGGCCAAAGGGCATCCATGCCCCTGGCCACTCGTTTGGAGTCATCCAAACGATGCTATTGGCTTTGGTAAACTTCGGGCTGGCCCGAATGGGCCGGGAAACATCGGGGGCGCTGGGTTCGTTCGGCGTTAAGGGTTCAGCGAGCGTTGCGGTACATTACCATGCACGCTCAACGCTCAACCCAGAACGCCTGACGAACCGCGACTCAGTTATTCGCGTGCAGTTCGTTGTTCAGCTCAATGGCGGTTTTGTTGGTCACGCACTGCACCGCACCGCTGATGGAATCACGACGGAACAGCAGGTCGGTTTTACCAGCCAGATCACGGCCTTTCACCACTTCCACCACGTTTTTCTGGTCGTCCAGCAGCTGGATTTTGGTACCGGCGGTCACGTACAGGCCGGCTTCGACGGTGCAGCGGTCGCCCAGCGGAATACCGATACCGGCGTTGGCGCCGATCAGGCACTTCTCGCCCACGGAAATAATGATATTGCCGCCACCGGACAGGGTGCCCATGGTTGAGCAGCCGCCACCCAGATCGGAGCCGTCACCCACGACTACGCCGGCAGAAATACGGCCTTCAACCATGGAAACGCCCAGCGTGCCGGCGTTAAAGTTCACAAAACCTTCGTGCATGATGGTGGTGCCTTCACCAATGTAAGCACCCAGGCGCACGCGCGAGGTATCGGCAATGCGCACGCCTTTCGGTACTACGTAATCGGTCATGCGCGGGAATTTATCCACGCTGTTCACGCTCAGAATTTCGCCGTGCAGGCGGGCTTCCAGCTGCGCCGCCGGCAGATCGTTCAGATCCACCGCGCCTTTGTTGGTCCAGGCGACGTTCGGCAGCAGACCGAACATGCCGGCCAGGTTCAGGCTGTGCGGCTTGGCCAGACGGTGCGACAGCAGGTGCAGTTTCAGGTACACCTCGGGGGTGCTGGTGGATTGCGCATCGCTTTCCAGTACGGTTACCACCACCGGACGTTCGCTTTCGGTAAAGGTACGGGCCAGCGCGGCCAGTTCAGCATTGGTGCTTTCTGCGGCTGCTGCAAAGGCTTCCAGTTCGCCACCATCGGCTTCCAGGGCCACGTTGCCACCCTCATAACCCAGCGCGGTTTTTGCGGCTTCAATCAGTGCGGCGGCCGGGTTCAGCAGTGGCTGCGGGTAATACACTTCCAGCCAGTCACCGTTGCTGTTTTTGGTGCCAATACCAATGGCCAGGGCAAATGCTTGCGTCATAAGAAATCCTCGTAAAAATGGGGTAAGCGAAAATTCAGTTAAACCGTTCAGGTAAACCCGTTAGTTAAATAATGCGGCGTAGTCGGCGGCGCTGAAGCCCAGCACTTTACGGCTGCCGGTATCCAGCAGCGGACGTTTGATAATGGACGGGTTGTTCAGCATCAGGGTTTTGGCGCTGGCGGCATCAATGCCGGCTTTCACGTCATCGGGCAGGGCGCGCCAGGTGGTACCGCGCTTATTCAGCAGGTCTTCCCAGCTCAGCTCGGCCAGAAAGCTGTCCAGCAGCTCAGCGCTCAGGCCGTCTTTTTTGTAATCGTGAAAGGCGTACTCAATACCTGCTGCTTGCAGCCAGGCGCGGGCTTTTTTGATGGTGTCGCAGTTTTTGATGCCGTACAGGGTCACCATGGGCATGTCTCCTGTGCTGTCTGAACCGTAAAAATGACGCGCAAGGATACCAGAAGCTGCCGGCAGGGTCAGCCGCAGTGGCGGCTGGTTCAGATCAGAGCCCGGGTTGCCCAGGCCACGGCAATGCCCAGATAATTGCCCAGCACATAGCCAATAATGGCAGCGGCAAAGCCGGGCACGATAAGGGCGCGGTTTTTCAGGGCGCCGGCGATCACCGGAATAAAGGGCACCGACATAATGGCGGCCGAGGCGGTAATCAGGAAGGTGTCGGTATCAATCTTCAGCCAGCGGCACAGCAGCGCCTGCAACACCATGGCACCGATCAGAATGCAGCTGATGTAACCGAATAAGGGCATGTTCAGGCGGGTCAGGATGCCGGTATCGGTCATGCTGCCGGTGGTAAAACAAAACACCAGAATCAGGTACATCCCCAACGGGTAGCTGTTCGGCAGATTCCGCACCGCCGGCACAAAGGACGCCGCCACCCCCAACGTGGTAATGGCAATAATGGCGATGGCGGAGGCCATGCTGCCGGGCACCAGTTTGGCAATGCCAACCGCAGCACCGACGATCACACCGGCCAGCAACAGCGCCAGCAGGGTTTTCGGCAGCAAGGCCAGGCGCAGCAGCGGTTTGTAGGCATGGGCGGTTTCGTCGGCCAGATGACGGAACACCGAGTGATCCTGCTCCTGCTCCGGTGCTTGAAAGGCTGGCAGCAGGCGGCTGAAGATGGGTTTGGCGATGGTCATGACAAACAGCAGATACATGGCCGAGAGCAGAATGTCGTAGGTAATCATGGTGGTGAACAGCGTATCGTCAGCACCGATGGCGGTTTTGATGGCGGCCATATTGGGGCCCCCGCCGGTGTAAGCCCCCACTGACATACCGGCAATCTGCCAGATGTCATTCAGATGGGGAGCAAAGAGCACGGCCGCCACGGTGCTGACCAGCATCACCGCCAGCAGAGCCAGGCCTAAGCTTTTCAGGGTATTGCCAGCCAGACGCAAGGCTGCGCCAACATCCATGGAAAACACCAGCAGTGGTAAGGCCAGCGCCACACTGACTTCGGCTAACGTACTTTGCAGAGCGCGGATATCATCACCGGCCGGTAATACGCCGCTGGCCGCCAGCAGAATGCCGAGGGTGAACGACAACACCACTACTCCGGCTTTATCCAGCCAGGGCAGCCGCTGGCACAGCCAGATCAGCAGAGCGGGCAGGCATAAGCCACACAGAATGACCAACATGGCGATCAGTCCGGTTGCATCAGCGTGCTGGCGCAGGGCTGCGGCTGACGTGCCCGCTGCAGACGATATTGCGGAAAGGTATCGGGATAGCTGAACACCGGCCACCAGTCGCAGATGCGTCCTTGTTCCACCACCGCCAGCTGGCCGAATTGCAACAACAACGCTTCGCTTTGGGTGGGTTGGAAGAATACATAATCATCCTGCTGCAGGCGGGTATCGGCGGGCAACTGGTAAAATTCCTGATTGCTGGAGCGGCCCAACAGGCTGCTCAGCCTGGCCTCCGCCGGGTAGCAGGGCGACGCCAGCCAGTTGCCGCCGTATAAATAACAGCCCTGTTTCGGCAGCAGGCCGATGGCGCGTAATGCCCGCGACAGGCGCGGCGCTTCAGGAATTTCCGGCTGTTGCACACGTTTTAATACGGGTGCGGCAATGTAGGCAGCGGGCAGGTGGTGTTCCAGGGTTTCCACGTCAAAATCGGTGGGTTTAAGCAGCGCTGAACCGACCGAAATTTCACTGACAATGCCCAGACTGTCGGCATCGTACAGTGGGTAGGTGGTGCTGCCGCCGGTGTTCAGGCACAGGGTTTTCAGTACCGCTTCGCCCAGCACGTCGCGCACTTGCTGTACGCAGGCGGCATAGCGCTGGCGGGTGGCGTTGAAGGCCGCGGTTGGGCCACCCAGCAGGGCCGGGATTTTGCCGATATGAGCCTCATAGCCCATCAGGCCGGACAGGCTCAGCCAGGGTGAACGGCTGATTTTTTCCAGCGCGGCGATAAAGGCTTCACCCGGCTGAAAACCACCGCGGTGCAGCCCGACATCAATTTCCAGGCTGACGCGCATGCGTACATTCAGTTCCTGTGCCAGTTGTTCGTATTGCTGCAGGCGTTGCGGGCTGTCGATCAGCCATTGCAGCTGCAGCTCGGGGGCAAAACACATACTGCTGGTTTGCTGGCCATGCCAGGCATAAAAATGCCGGGCGGCGCATACCGGCATGGGCTTGCCGAGCAGAATATCGGCGGCCGGAATATGTTCGATCAGGTGCATCAGAAAGGGCAGGTGAAAGCACATCAGCCGGCTGGTGCCGGTGCGGCGCATAATGTATTGCAGCAGCGGCACCGAGGGCAGGGATTTGGCCACAATGCGGTAATCAAAACCGCGGTTCATCACATCAATTAAGTGGTCAATATTGTGGTCGAGCCGTTCCCGGTCAATAACCATAACAGGCGTGCACACGCCGGCATCGTGAAGGGCGCTGGTGAGCGTCCGGAAATACAGATCGGTCATGGTGTGTTCCGCGATGAGCATGGTGATTATTATTGTTGTTATTTATGTTTGGTACCTTTGTACCACAAGCATTTTCGGCCGGCCACAAAAAAGGCGGACAGTGTCCGCCTGATCGTGAGCAGGGCCTTACAGCTGCACTAAGGGGATGCGTTTGGCGTCCTGCTGCTGGCCGTAGCGGCGCATTGTCAGTAAACAGCCGCCGACAAAGGTGATGCTGCCGGTAATCCATAAGGAAGAGCTGAGAGGGTGCTGGCCAAAGCTGCCAACCTGATACACCACTACGGCGGTGGTATAGGCCAGCCCGGTGCTCCAGCCGGCGACAAACAGCATCCAGCGCAGCCCGGCTTCGCGCACCATAGCGCCCAGTGTGGCTACACAAGGGGTGTAGAGCAGCACAAACACCAGGTAAGAGAACGCCGCCAGCTGGCTGCCGAATAACTCACCCATGCGGGTAAAGGTACTGCTTTCCACACCTTGTTCTTCGGTCTGGTCGGCGCCAATCAGGCTCAGCCCCAGCGGGTCGAGCAGGGCATCAGCCAGCCCGGCCAGATTGTCCGGGATGGTTTGCAGCGCTTCGGTTAAGCCACCCAGCAGGGAATAGCCTTCATCACTGGCTTCCGCGTCCGGGCTGTACAGCGCATCCAGCGTACCCACCACCGCTTCTTTGGCAAAAATGCCGGTAATCACGCCGACGGTTGCGGGCCAGTTATCGTCCTGAACGCCCAGGGGGGACAGGGCCGGGGTTACCACGGCAGCCATTTTGGCCAGCACGGATTTATCGGTGTCTTCGTTGCCGAACGAGCCGTCGGTACCAAAAGAATTGAGGAAGCTCAGCACCACCACCACGGTGACGATGGTTTTACCGGCGCGCAGGCAGAACGATTTCAGTCGTTCCCAGGTTTTCAGCAGTACGCCTTTTACAGTCGGAATATGGTAGGCCGGCAGCTCCATTACGAAAGGCGTCAGCTCGGGTTTGAACAGGGTGTTTTTCAGTGCCATGCCGGTCAGCATGGCCATAACAATGCCCAACACATAGAGGCTGAAGACGATCAGCGCACCGTTGCTGGTAAAGAAGGCGGCGGCAAATAAGGCGTAGACCGACAGCCGCGCACCGCACGACATAAAAGGCGCCATGGCGATGGTTAATAAGCGGTCTTTTTCGGTATCCATGGTGCGCGCCGCCATCACCGCCGGCACGTTACAGCCGAATCCAACAATTAACGGCACAAAGGCTTTACCGGGTAAGCCCACGGCGCGCATCAGCCGGTCCATCACAAAGGCGGCACGGGCCATATAACCGGAATCTTCAATGACCGACAAAAACAAATACAGGCCACCGATTACCGGAATAAAGGTAGCGACCAGCTGAATACCGCCACCCAGGCCATCGGCTAATAAGGTGGTCAGCCAGCCGGGGCTGCCGACGGCGTTTAATAATTCGCGCGGGCCTTCGACAAATACCGTGGCAAAGGCGATATCGAAGAAATCAATAAAGGCGCCACTGACGTTAATGGCGAATAAGAACATCAGGTACATCACGCCGAAAAAGAACGGAATGCCCAGCCAGCGGTTTAATACCCAATCGTCAATGCGTTCGGTCAGGCTGCGGCCCCGGCGGCCGATGGTTAACACACTGGTTAAAATGCTGCGGATCGCCTGATAACGGCCATTGGCCAGCAACACATCCAGCGGTTGCTGCACCTCTTGTTCCAGCTGTTCGCGGTGCTGGCGGGCGCTGGTGAGAATATCGTTACGGCGGGCTTCTGGTAATACATCACCGGCATAACGGTCGTTTTCCAGAATACGGGTGGCCGACCAGAAGGGGTTGGGTACCAGCCCGTGCAGTTGTGTTTTCAGGTCGTCAATGGCCTGCTGCAAACCGGCATCCGGCCGCAGCAGCGGTGTGGCGACGGTGGGGTGTTCCAGGTTATGCGCCAGTACCCGGCATAACTCTTCAATACCCTGACCACTGGCGGCGACAATGGGTACCACCGGTACGCCCAGCTGTTGCGACAGCAGCACGGTATCAACATGAATGCCTTCGCGCTCGGCCACATCCAGCATATTCACCGCACAGACTAGCGGTACGCCCATATCCAGTAATTGTGAGGTGAGGAATAAATTACGTTCCAGATTACTGGCATCCAGAATATTAATAATCAGCTGTGCTTCGCCGCTTAAGGCAAATTCACGGGCGATTTTTTCATCGGTGGATAATTCATCATCGTGGCTGTCCAGTGCATAGGTGCCGGGTAAATCGACCAGGGTATGGGCGACATCGCGCAGGTTTAATACGCCCTCTTTACGGTCAACCGTTACGCCGGGCCAGTTGCCCACTTTCTGACGCGAGCCGGTTAACGCATTGAACAGGGTGGTTTTACCGCAATTCGGATTACCGATAACACCAATCACCGCGGGTTTCATGCCTGCACCTCCACCTGAATAATCGACGCTTCCTGTTTCCGCAGGCTGACCGACGCGCCGCGCAGCTGAATCTGCATCGGGTCGCCCAGCGGGGCGAAGCGGCTGACTTCGATCTCGGTGCCGGGCATCAGGCCCAGGGCGAGTAACTTACGGCGGAAGTTGGTGGCCGTGGTAGTGAAACCAACAATGCGGGCCTTACTGCCGGCCGTCAGCTGGTCGAGGGTGCGGAGAGTCATGCTGGACGCTGCTTTCTGGGATGAATGTCAGAGCGAATGTTAATCTTTATCATTTATAAGTACAAGCTCGTGTGCCGGGTCCGGAAGGGGTAGTGGCTGTCTGCAGACAGACTGTTGTTTATACAGGAATAATCAAAATCACATTGCCGCAGTGTGGGTCATTACATATTTCATTCATTGTTGTATATTAGCGCCCGGAAAAAACACCGATATCTATTATCCCGATATGGCGTTCGCCTTATTACATTACTTTGCGATAACCGGCGAAGCCATATTATTGATATTTACCCAAGAGGTTATACCGTGAGCGTTTTCGATCTCGATATTGATAAGCAAATTAAACAACACCAGCAGAAAATCCAGGAACTGGAAGCCCTGCGTATTACCCATGAAAAGAAACTGGAAGGCGTTAAAGAATTTGCCGAACAGATTCAGCGTCTGTGCAACCAGAACAACCTGACGGAAGAAGAACTGTACGTATCCCGTTCTGAGCAAATCGAGAACTGGATTGTCGGCATGGCTAAGCAGGATAATCCGTCTTCTATTTATCAGAACCTGCGTAAGCATTTTGCCCGCACCGCACCGCGTGGTCCGCGTGCGGCTAAAGAAGAAAAAACCTCCAGCCTGCCGAAACCGAAACTGGCGGTGGGCACTTACGAGCACCCGGTGTCACATCAGCGCGTAACCAAAGTAAAACGCAACCCGCGTGAACTGGATCAGTGGATCGAAGAGTTCGGTTTCGCCGTGGTGCGGACCTGGAAAAAAGACTGATATTGTCTTTTAATCCATAAAAAAAGGAGCCGGTTGGCTCCTTTTTTTATAGGTGTGAGTTATTGAATTAAACCAACGCAAACCGCGCAATACGCGCCTGCGGTTGTACTTCCAGCACTTTTACCCGCACCGGCTGGCCCAGCACAAAGCGGCCGGCATCGCTGTGGTGGCTGATGGTTTTGGTATCAAAAGTCCATTCTTTACCGGCTTTGCGGCGGTCGATGCTGCCTTCAATGCCGCAGTCTTCCAGCCGTACGGTGATACTGGCTGAATTCATGTGCACGATGCTGGCATCAAACAGCAGTTCGCTGTCTTGTTGCTGCAGCTGTTGTAACCACTGCAGCTTCAGCCAGGCTTCGGCCTGGTTGGCCGCCATACGGGCATTGGTCTGGGCGGCCTGAATGCTCAGCAGTAAATCACTGTCCGGCAGCGTCGGGGTTTGTTGCTGCAGCAATTCACGCACAATGCGGTGAATCAGCAGGTCGTTGTATTTGCGCAGCGGTGAACTGAAGGTGGTGTAGTAATCAAACCCCAGGCCTTTATGCGGCTTGGCTTCCAGCGATAAATTACTGCGTTCCTGCTGGCGGCTGATAATCATCCGCAGCGGTAATTCACTGGCGGCTTCACCGGCGCGCTGCAGCCAACCGACATAATCGGCCAGACTGTGCAATTCCGGCTTTTGCTCCAGCCCCAGCTGTTCTTTTAACAGTGCAGCCACTTCACCGTGGCGTTCGGTACGCACACCGCCGTGTTCAATAAAGAAACCGGTATTCTGCGCCGCCAGCCAACCGGCGACGCTGCGGTTACAGGCCAGCATGCATTCTTCCACCAGGCGGTGGGCGGCATTGCGCTCAATGCGGACAATGTCTTTGACCTTGCCGTTGTCATCGAACACCAGCTTGTAATCCGGGCGGTCTTCCATAATCAGGCAATGGGTTTTGCGCCAGTTGGCCAGTGCCTGCGCACAGTTATGCAGATGCAACAACGGGCCACGCAGTTCAGCACTGATATCGGCTTCTTCACCGTCAATAAATTGCGCTACCTGGTGGTAGCTGAGTTTGGCGTGACTGCGGATGCTGGCTTCATGCAGGTGTAATTGCTGCATGCCGCCGTCTTCGCCAATGCGTAATTCCGCCACCATGGCCGGGCGCAACTCCCCCGCCTGTAATGAACACAGTTGCTCGGATAACTCCGGCGGCAGCATCGGAATGACCAGGTCGGGCAAATACACTGAGGTGCCACGTTCAGCGGCGGCTTTATCCAGTTCCGAACCGG
The DNA here is from genome assembly GCF_016132445.1 of Venatoribacter cucullus. Lineage (NCBI taxonomy): Bacteria > Pseudomonadati > Pseudomonadota > Gammaproteobacteria > Oceanospirillales > Oceanospirillaceae > Venatoribacter > Venatoribacter cucullus. The sequence continues at coordinate 811,657 of NZ_CP046056.1, forward strand.
GGGCAATTAAAGCCGACGGATCGGCAATGCCTACCCATAAGGTCCAGCCTTCGCTGTGTGCTTCAGCAAATAAAGCATCGTCAATATCGCGGGTGCTGGCCGAATCAATGGTAACGAAGGGCAGGTGCGATAAATCGGTACGGCCGGCCAGCACACTGTCCAGTCCGTTTGCTGCCAACGCGCTGGCCTCGGCCAGGACGGCGGCGCTGAAGCTGTCCGGCAGCGCCCATTTGGCCAGAGTAAAGCGCTGTTCTATGCCAGCATCAGAGGGGTGGCCGATTACGGCATCAATATCCGCCTGGGCTTTGCCATGCGGAAACGGGTGCTGGCTGATATGGGCCTGCACCAGATCACCGGCGGCGGCGTTATTACGCCTGGCCGGCGGCACAAAAATCCAGCGGTTTAAGGTGGGGTGGTCGGCTTCAATAAAATGGCCTTTACCGCGCACCACATAAGTGCCAAAAAATTCCCGGATATCGCTGCTTAGCAGCTTTTCCACAATCGCCTGTTCTTTGCCTTCACCGGCGGGTTCCACCCGGAATTCCACCACATCGCCGGGCAGCACTTTTTCCATTTCTTCCGGAGTCAGGAAAAAAGACTGATTGTCATCGGTATTCACAAAACCAAAGCGGCCGTTACTGGCACGGACACGCCCGCTGAAGCGCGGAACACTGTCGTGAATTTCTTTTTTCAACGACTGAAGCTGAGCAAGGGCGTTTTTATCGAGCATCCGCAGAAACCATGGGCAAAAGGAAAGGTGCGGAAGTGTACTGGAAGGGCGGCGGCGGGGCTACCGCCAGCGTTCACTCTGTGTTGACTCACCGATGCGGACAGTGATGTATCGTATTGAGACAAGTGGTTGAAAACACTGGATTTCTATATTGGCTTGTCATACTTCTGTCGCACTTTGATGGTCCTATATGGATAACAATAAACACAGACTACTGAAGGGGCTGTATATGAAAATCCGCAATGAACTGAGCCGTCGCTCATTTCTGAAAAGTATGGCAGCAGGTGCTGGTGCGGTCTCAGTACCGGCTGCGCTGACCGGTTGTTTTGGCGAAGACGATGACGATCAGCGTGATCTGACCGTGTTTGTCTTCGGTCACGGTGTGGCTTCCGGTGATCCGCTGGCCGATCGGGTGATCATCTGGACTCGTGTCACCCCTTCAGAATACGGAATCAGCAAGGATGCTCAGGTGGCCTGGGTAGTGGCAACAGATGAAGATCTGACCAGCGTTGTTGCGTCTGGCACGGTGTATACGAATGCTAGTCATGATTATACCGTAAAGGTCGACGTGACTGGTTTAAGCCCGGATACCACCTATTACTATCAGTTTGCTGGTAAGGATAAAGAGGTTTCTCCGGTTGGCCAAACCCGTACTCTACCAACCGGCAATATTGATTCTGTGAAGTTGGCGGTGTGTTCTTGTTCTAATTACCCGGCCGGTCTGTTTAATGTGTATCGAGATATTGCCAACAGCGATGCTGCTGTGGTTTTGCATCTTGGTGATTATATTTACGAATACGGCTCCAACGAATACCCGAAAGCTGATGCTCAGGTGCGTGCACCTGAGCCATCGCAAGAGATTCTGAGCCTGAGTGATTACCGTGCACGTTACTCTCAGTACCGCAGCGACATCGATCTGCAGGAGGTGCATCGTGTTAAGCCCTTTATTTGCGTCTGGGATGACCACGAACTGGCCAATGACACCTGGAAAAACGGTGCTGAAAATCATCAGCAAGATGAAGGTGAGTTTAGTGAGCGCCGGGCCGCCGCAATTAAGGCTTATCATGAATGGCTGCCCATCCGAAGCAATGAAGATCAGACAAAGATCTGGCGCACCTTTGCCTTCGGTGATCTGGTCAACCTGGTCATGTTAGATACCCGTATAGTTGCCCGCGATGAACCGCTCAGCTTTGCCAATTACATCACTGCAGCGGGTCTGGATTATGCTGGCTTTTTGAGCGATATGTCAGACACTAACCGTACTCTTTTGGGAGCTGAGCAGCAGCAACAGGTATTAACTGCTCTGGCCACCGATCAGGCAACCTGGCAGGTACTGGGTCAGCAGGTCTTGATGGGACGAATTTTTATTCCAGTAGAACTATTACAGGATTTGGCTGCTGTACAGGCTCTGCTTGCTTCTGGGCAGGATGCTTCATCCGCACAGTTAGCGATAGCCGAAAAACTGGCAGCGCTGGCGGGTATTAAAATTCGGATTTTACAGGGTGATGACAGCGTAACAGCGTCAGAGCGAGCGCGTGTTGAAACCACGGCCCCCTATAATCTGGATGCCTGGGATGGCTATTCGCCAGCCCGGGAAGCGATTTTGCGTACAGCACAGCAGGCGGATCAGAATCTGGTTGTTCTGGCGGGTGATACACACAACGCCTGGGCCAGTGATCTGTACATAACCGATGACACTGGTGCAGTTCAGCGCAGTGCCGGTTCGGCAGGTGTTGAGTTCGCAACGCCCTCGGTTACTTCACCGGGTTTTGAAAACTATGTAGGGTTTAATGCCATTACCGATCCGACCAATCGTGCTAATCAGCAGGCTGGTTTTGAACAGGCCGTAAGTTTTTTGGTGGATGATCTGAAATATCTTAACTCTGCTGATCGTGGCTATATGCTGGTGGATTTCAACAGAACTAATGCCACCTGTGAATGGGTGTTTGTTGATACTATCGCGTCTCGCAATTACACCGCTGTGATCAAGAAAAAAATGCGGGTGGAAGCAGGTTATGGCAAGCGCATACTGGAAAATCTGCAGCTGGTATAACTAATCACTGCTGCTGAGGCAATCTCAGCAGCGGTACTTTCCCCAGCCGTGGCGCCAGTACCCATCTATCAACATCGATATAACGTTACCCAGCGGAATTCATCCAGCTCATCGAGGTCGGGCACGGTAAAGGATTCGTGCCGGCCCAGCGCCTGATAGGGTGGAAAATCAAAGTCTTTAATGCGTGAATCGGCAACCAATACTGCGTTGGCTTTGGCGCGGAAAATATCCAGCAGCGGCAGGTTGGCGCGGTCGTACAGCACGTCGGCGGCAATCAGCAGATCCAGTGGTTCATCGAAGGCAAACAAATCGCCGTGCAGGCGGTAGTTCACGCCGTTTAAGCGCGCATTGGCGGCACTGGCCAGTAAGGCATCCGGGTCGATATCGCAGGCGATTACCTCACGCGCGCCGGCCAGCACACAGGCCACCGCCACCACGCCGGAGCCGGCACCAAAATCCATTACTTTTTTACCGGCTACCCAGTGCGGATTAGCGAGTATTTCCCGCGCCAGTACCTGACCGCTGGCCCAGCAAAAGGCCCAGTAGGCGGGGTTATCCTGAATAGTACGGATTTCGTCAGCGCTGAACGGACGACGCATGGCTTCCGGCTCCACCAGCCACAGCGCAATCTGCGGGCATTGCGGCAGTGTTTGTGCGGTAACCGTGGCGTCGCTGAGCATACGGCCAATGGCGCTGTTCAAAGCCTGTTCGTCAGCGTTATTCATACTCACAGCACCTCCGTTTACAGGGGGGCGGCTCACAGAGCCTCCGTTTACAGGTGAGCGGCTCACAGAGCGCTCAGCGGAAATTCATCGCCGGGGCGGGCGACCCGGTAACCGGCCTGTTGTAACTGTTGCGCTGCCTGCTCGTTGGCGTAGTGGTACAGCACCAGCCGCTGCCGTAAGTCGGGCTGATATTCCCGCGCCAGATCGTCCAGCCCGGTGTGAGAGGGGTTGGCGACCAGGCCGCAATCGTGAAACACCGGTTCCTGGCCACTGAGTTCGTGGTGCAGAATTTCCGGAATCGGGCGGGTATCACCGCTGTAAAAAAACAGCCCCGGCACCTGTAAGGCAAAACTGCTGCCGGGGGCGTGGTGGCGGGTGGCGTGCAGGCGGAAACTCAGCCCGGCGTGGGTAAAGGTTTCGGTCACCGGCAACAGCTGAAAAGACTGCCAAAAATCATGCCCGCCTTCGGCCATGCTGCCGGGGTAGGTGGCTAGCCGCTGATGCAGCAGCGGAATTAACCCCAGCGGTACATACAGAGGAATGGGGGCGGCATTTTGCAGTTTTGCCCGCACCGTCAGAATTTCCAGATCGGCAATATGGTCAAGGTGGCCGTGGGTAATAAACACGGCCTTCGGCAACTCACCAAAACGCTGCTGAAAGGCGTTTAACGTACCCGGGCCGCAATCAATCAGTAACCGGGGCTGGTTATGCTCACACAGCGTGGCCGCCGAACATCCCATAGCCAGCTCACCGCCACTGCCGGTACCATGAAAAACCAAAGAATATTGTGCTGTGGGCTGGGTCATGGTGGCTCACCAACAAAAAAACAGGAGAAGCATTATGTGGCGTCCGAAACTGATGTCCATACCAGGCGCCGAAGAAGCCCTGCCGGGGCGTGAGCAGCCCTTGTTCAGCGTGGCCGATACGCATTATGTGAACGGCAACCGTATTACCGGTCCGTGCCCGAACGGGCTGGCCGAATTAATGGTCGGTATGGGCTGTTTCTGGGGCGCGGAGCGCAAGTTCTGGAGCCTGCCGGGTGTTTATTCCACCGCCGTCGGCTACGGCGCCGGGCATACACGCAACCCCACTTACGAAGAAGTGTGCAGCGGCTTAACCGGCCACAACGAACTGGTGCGCGTCTGGTATGATCCGGCCCACATCAGTCTGGAAGAATTGCTGATCGTCTTCTGGGAAAATCACGATCCCACTCAGGGCATGCGCCAGGGCAACGACATCGGTACCCAATACCGTTCCGGTATTTATCTGGCCAGTGCGGAGGAAATGGAGCGGGCCGCGGCCAGTAAAGCACAGTACCAACAGCGCTTGCGCCAGGCCGGTTACCCGGACATTACGACTGAAATTTGCCCCGGTATTGAATTTTACCTGGCCGAAACCTATCACCAGCAATACCTGGCCAAAAATCCCGGTGGTTATTGCGGGCTGGGTGGTTGCCCGGTCAGTTTTGCAGAACATTAAGGAAGACCCATGCGAACGCTGGCGATTTATCAGTTAAAAGGTGGGGTTGGAAAAACCACCACCGCCGTCAATGTAGCCGCTTTGGCCGCACAGGAAGGGTTGCGCACGCTGGTGTGGGATCTTGACCCGCAGGGTGCCGCCGGCTGGATGCTGAATGCCGAAGCGCGCCAGCCGCAGCTGCAGCTGTGGCAGCAGCAACAGCCGATCAACCATTTTATTTGCCATACCGGGGTAGAGCGGCTGGACGTGCTGCCCGGTGATATGTCGCTGCGCAAACTGCTGCAATTATTTCCCAAACGCAAACAAACCCGTGATTTTCTTGCCGATGCCCTAAGCCAGCTGAGTGAAACCTACGGGCTGGTGATTCTGGACTGCCCGCCGTTGTTAAGCCCGACTATGGACGGCGTGTTACAGGCCGCCGACCGGATTCTGCTGCCGGTGGAGCCCTCGGCCTTATCGCTGCGGGCTTATCACCAGCTGCGCGAGCATTGCGATTGGGTGAAAAGCGCCCAGTGGCTGCCTTTTGCCAACCTGATCGACCGCCGTAAACCCGCCCATGGACAATGGATACGCGACACACTGCCGGAACATCCGGAGTTTTTACCTACCTTTGTGGCCTGGTCAGCCACCGCTGAACGCATGGCACAAAACCGTACGCCGGTGGTGCTGGAGCAGCCGGCTACCCCCATGGCCCGCAACTACCGGGCCTTGTGGCAAACGGTGCGGCCGCTGCTGAAGCTGGGTTAAGGCCGTTATTGTGTGGATCGACAGCCATTGCCACTTTGACTTTGCGGTGTTTGCCGGTCAGCGCGAACGGCTGTGGCAGCAAGCGCAACAACTGGGGGTGGCCGGGCTTATCATCCCCGGCGTCAGCCGCCTGCAGGGCGAACAACTGCCGGCCTTCTGTGCCGGTCAGCCCTGGCGCTACGCGCAAGGCTTGCACCCGTATTTTCTGCATCAGCATCAACCGGCCGACCTGCACTGGCTGGAACAGCAGCTGCGTGAAGACCCAGCCGTACTGGCCGTGGGTGAAATCGGCCTGGACAGCGTCCTGGTTGCCGGTGATACCAGCCGGCTGCAACAGCAGTGGGATTTTTTCAGCGCCCAGGTGCAACTGGCGCAGCGGTATGGCAAGCGGCTGATTCTGCATATCCGTGGCCAGCACGATCAGGCCTGCGCGTTTTTACGGCGCCAGCACTTTACCGCTGGCGGTATCGTGCATGCCTTCAGTGGCAGCGAACAGCAGGGCAGGGCCTGGCTGGCGCTGGGGTTTAAACTTGGCATCGGCGGTGCCATGACGCATCCGCGGGCGCACAAACTGCGCCGTACCATCGCCGCCTTACCGGCGGATGCCTGGCTGCTGGAAACCGACAGCCCGGATATGCGACCGGCGTTCTGGGCCGGTCCGGTCAACAGTCCGGCCGCCATTCCGTTACTGGGCGCCTGCCTGGCGGCACTGCAGCAATCCGACCTTGGTCATGTCCGGCGGCAGCAAATGGCGACTATTCATAATTTGTGGCCGGAAATGTCTGCCGCAATACAGGCCAGTCATCCTGACTGAGAAGCGCGTTTATCGCAGCGGCCCTGAGAGCCGGACAAGCCTTCTGTTGTTCGTCACAATCGGCCCATGCATTAAAAAAACTGATCAATAAGTCAGCTCTCACCCGTAACCAGCTGCAGTACCACCATCAGACCAGGGAGTGTTTATGATGTTGAACCATGTCTTGGGATTGCTCACCAACCCCCGCCACCAATGGCAAACCCTGCGGCTGCAGCACAGCAGCTCGATTGTCGAAGTCTTTATCCGCTATTTGCTGATGCTGGCGTTAATTCCCACGCTGGCGTTGTTGTTGGGCACCACGCTGGTGGGCTGGAGTGTCGCCGGCAGTGCCCCTTTGCTGTTAAGCGTACAAACCGCTGTGCCCATGGCGCTGGTGTTTTACCTGCTGTTGCTGGTGGGCGTGGTGATGATGGCCTACATCATGTTTGGCATGGAGCATTACTTCGGCATCGAACCCGATTTTGAACGCTGCCTGGTGTTTACCATTTTCACCTCAGTTCCGCTGTTTCTGGCCGGCCTCAGCGGGCTGTACCCGATGTTGCTGTTCAATATACCGGTGGTGCTGGCGGCGTCTGCCTACAGTCTGTATCTGTTGTTTGTGGGCCTGCCGGTGTTTATGGATCTTACTCCGCAGCAGGGGGCGAAATTCGCCATCGCGATTGTGGTGGCGGGCCTGGCGGCACTTATCGGTTGTCTGGCGATCATCGCACTGGTGTGGCTGGGCGGAATGGCCTGGTTACCCGCCTGAAGTGGCATAAATACATCGGTCTGTGGCCGGACCGGTGTGCCGATTGTTGTCATTTTGTTACAACAGATTGATCATTCTTTCATCAGTGAGTAGCCTCACTGCCTTCCCATATTTGCTCTGGATGATGCGATGAAAATGTTCAGTGTATTGCTGGCGTGTTTAATGCTGTCGATGCCTGCCCTGGCGGCTGTAAGCCCCCAGGAAGCGGCCCGTTTGGGCAATGACCTTACCCCGGTAGGGGCAGAAAAGTCCGGCAATGGCCGCGATATCCCTGCCTGGACCGGTGGCCTGCCGAAAGACACCAGCCATGTTCCCGGTGCCTACCACAAAGACCCCTTTGCCACCGATAAGCCCCTGTTCCGCATTACTGCGGCCAATATGCAGCAACACCGCAACCGTCTGACCGACGGCCAGGCGGCCTTGCTGCAGCGCTTCCCGGAACTGTATTTCGAGGTATACCCCACCCGGCGTTCCGCCTCGTATCCGCAATATGTGTACGACGGCATTAAAACCAACGCCACCCGCGCCAACCTGATGAAATACGGTGCCGGTGTGACCGGTGCCACCATGTCGTCACCGTTCCCGATTCCGACCGAAGGGCTGGAAGTGTTGTGGAACCATACGCTGCGTTTCCGTGGCCACTCGCTGGGTTACACCGCCGTAGCATCGTCGGTAACCGCCAACGGCAATCGCATGGATGTGCTGCGCGAATATCAGTACTTTATGAACTACAGCGTCCCCGGCGCCAGTCCCCAGGATCTGAACAACAATATTTTCTTCCTGAAACGTAAAACCCTGGCCCCGGCCAAGCTCTCCGGCAGCATTACGCTGGTACACGAAACCCTGGATCAGGTGCAGTCACCGCGTAAATCCTGGATCTACATGCAGGGCCAGCGCCGTCTGCGCCGTACCCCGGATTTAGCCTACGACACCGCCGACATCAACACCGACTCCATCCGTACGATTGATCAGGTGGATATGTTTAACGGCGCGCCCGACTATTACGACTGGGAATTAAAAGGCAAACAGGAGATTTACATTCCCTACAACGCCTACCGTGTGCATCAGGGCAACCTGAAACTGGATAACATCCTGCTGGCCCAGCACATCAACCCGCAACATCTGCGCTATGAAGCGCACCGGGTGTGGGTGGTGGAAGCCAAACTGCGCATCGGCTTCAGCCACCGTTACGCCACCCGTCGTTACTACGTGGATGAAGATTCCTGGTCCATTGTCTACGCCGAAGAATACGATGAAGACGGTGAGCTGCTGCAGGTAACCGAAGCGCACACCATCAACTATTACGATATGCAGGTAGTCTTTCCAACCCTGGAAGTCACCTACGATCTGGAAAACCGTCGTTACTACGCCGAAGGCCTGGATAACGAACGCGGTGCCACCATCAACTTCGCTGAAGACTTTAACCCCAAAGACTTCTCGCCCAACGCCATTCGCCGCGAGGCCGTGCGCTGACAAGCGCCGGCCCACTGGCTACACTGGGCAGCCAAATCGCTGCCCGGTAAGCCCGTGATTCGTTTTTTATTCCTTTTTATTGTGACGTTGCTGCAGGCTCAGACGCTGCAGGCTGCCTTGCCGGAAAATTTCTCCGAATTATCCGACGATGTACAGGCGGTGATTCTGGAATACCTGTTCTTTCCCGAACAAGCCACGCAGGTCTGGGGCAAAGATTTCGCCGCGCCCTCGGCACACCGCATGGTGAAATACCTGGACGACTATCACACCCGGGTCAACATCGACTTCAGCCGCGGCCATATCCGGGTCGAAAGTGAGCGCAGCAAAACGCCACTGGGCGCCCTGCAGCACGCCATTGTCGCCACCTTATTAACCCCGGCCGACCCCAACGCCGTGGATTTATTCACCGCCGCTGATATGGGTTTAACCGGCAAACCCTTTTTAACCGGACTGGTGCAGGACCACGAAGGCCAGGCCATTGCCAGCCAGTGGCGGGCTGAACGCTACGCCCAGTATCTGCTGCAACACAAAGTGCAACGGCGCGGTGCCCGTTACTGGGTGGATATACCCATGGTGCGCAGCTACCGCCAGCGCAGCGCCGAACAATATCGTCAGCTGGTGTATCAGGCGGCGCAGCGTTATCGCGTACAGCCAGCACTGATACTGGCCATTATGGAAACCGAAAGCAGCTTTAACCCCTTTGCCGTCTCGCCGGCCGGGGCGTTTGGCCTGATGCAGGTGATGCGGGCCACCGCCGGGCGGGATGTGTTCCAGCGCGTCTATCGCCGCGCCGGCCAGCCCGACCGCAATTTTCTGATGGACCCGGCGCGCAATATCGACATCGGCACCGCCTATTTAACCATTCTGCGCGACACCTATCTGCGCGACGTGCGCGACCCGCTGGCACGGGAATACTGCATCATCGCTGCCTACAACGGTGGCACCGGCAATTTGCTGAAAGCCTTTCATAAAGACCGCAAAAAAGCCGTCGAGCGTATTAATAAACTGTCGGCCGCCGAAGTGTACCGGCGCATAGTGCGCGACCACCCCAAAGACGAATCGCGCAACTACCTGAAAAAAGTCACCCAATACAAGCAACGCTATGCCCACTGGTAACCTGTTACGCCTACAACAGGCGTTAAAACTGCCCGGCGCCAGCCTGCAAACGCAGTATCTGCCCGACGCTGAACTGAACTTACTGCTGCTGCAGCTGCAGGATACTCAGCTGCAACTGGATGCCGGGCAAATCGCCGACTTCTGGCAACAACTGCCGTACTGGGCCTTTGCCTGGGCCGGGGGTAGGGCGCTGGCGCAGTGGCTACGGCACAACCCGCAGGCCGTGCGCGGTAAACGGGTGCTGGATTTCGGCTGTGGTTCGGCGCTGGTGGGCATCGCCGCCGCCCGCGCTGGTGCGCGGGAAGTGTGGGTAGCCGACCTGGACCCCAATGCAATGCTCGCCGCGCAACACAACGCCGCACTGAATCACGTAACCCTGCACCCGGTAACCGCCGGGCAGTGGCCCGAGGTGGATGTGCTGCTGGCCAGCGACGTCCTGTACGACATCAGCAGCAGCACCGATTTGCGTACCTTAATGCTGACCATTCCACACTGGCTGCTGGCTGAAAGCCGCTACAAAAAACCGGATTTTGTTGTCCTGCAATGCCTGGCCACCAACACCACCTCTACCTTGCCGGCAATAGGCGATTTTGACGAGGCCGTACCCGTGGAGATTTATTGCCGCGCCACCGATTCTCCACTACTGTAGCCACTACCTACCGTCTTTCAGGGAGATCCCCATGCGTCTGTTAACCCTGCTGCTGTGCAGCCTGCTTACCATGGCGGCCCAGGCCGCTACCCTTACCGACAGCGAAATAAAATTGTGGATCAAAACCATGCCCACCCTGCAGGGCTGGCTGGATGAACGTGAAGACCAACTGCCGGATAACGACATTCCCGATGCCGATTACAGCATGGATGCCGCCTTCGCCCGCGGTATTGACCAGCTGCGCGAAGCCGGCCTGTATAACCAGTTCAGCCAACAGGTAAAAAGTGCCGGGTTCAGAAGTGTGGAAGACTGGGTGCGCGTCAGCCAGCAAATTTCCATGGCCTACATTGCGATTTCCATGGAAGAACAGCCCGCCACCCGGGTAGAAATTGAAAACCAGATGCAAGCCATCCGCAGTGCTAAAAACATTCCGGCCGAAGAAAAAGCCATGCTGGAAAACATGCTGCAGGCTTCCCTGAATATGCTCGATTCACTGGCGAACGTAACCGCCGCCGACAAAGACCGCGTGCGCCCCTACCTGCCACAGCTGGTTGACCAGTTTGGTGATAACGAAGAATAACCCGGCTGCTCAGAAGGAGAACACCATGAGCTATTCCACGGTAAAAGACGTACTGGATTACAGCCGCAAACTGCATGAACACACCCGCAACCTGTACCAGCAACTGCGCGATCAGACCCAGCGCGAGCGGGTGGATATGATGCTGACGCTGCTGGCCGCCCATGAAAACACCCTGGCCGACGCGATGGCCAGTATGCAGGAACACACCAGCCAGAAAGTGCTGCAGGAATGGCACCAGTTTGAACCCGGCTCCATCAGCGAAGCGCTGCAGGATGCCCGCGAACTGCATCCCGATATCAGCCTTGATGAACTGGTCAAAGTGGCCCTGCGCATCGACGACTACCTGATTAGCCTGTACCGGCAAATACTCAGCGAAACCACCAGTGACGATGCCCGGGCGGTGTTTGAAAGCCTGATCCGGCTGGAAGAAACCGAAAAAATGCGGACGGTGCGTGCGGCCTTGTCGGCCAACGACTGGTAACCAGGCGCTGCCGCGCCCTGGATTTGGCCGTCACTGCGTGACGGCTTTTGCGGCTTGCAGCCGCTGTTTAAGCTGCCGCTGCGCGACAGCGGTACCAGCCCAGCGGGCTGGCGTACAGCATGCAAGGCTGGCAACCGTCTCCCGTCCCCCGTCTCCCGTCCAGCGAAGCGAGCATTAAGCCGCCACGCAGTGGCCCACCGAGTGAAAAATAAACAATGCTTGCAAAAGCAAAACCCTAACTGCATGATTTGGCTAGGTTTATTGCCAGGCTTGGTTCTCAAGGAGGGAATAGCTATGACAAAATCCGAGCTGATCGAAAAAATCGTCAGCCGTCAGCCACAACTGTCCACCAAAGACGTGGAGCTGGCGGTTAAGACCTTGCTCGACCACATGTCGCAAAGCCTGTCCTCAGGCGAGCGTATTGAGATCCGTGGCTTCGGCAGCTTTTCGCTGCATTACCGCGCGCCACGGCTGGGCCGTAACCCAAAAACCGGCGAAACGGTCGACCTGAAAGGCAAGTTTGTACCGCACTTCAAACCCGGTAAAGAACTGCGCGATCAGGTAAACGACGACCACCCGGACGCCCTATGAAAACTGCCAAAACCATCCTTAGTGTTGTGTTCTTCCTGCTGGTGCTGGCCTACGCGCTGGCCTTTGCCGCCCACAACAACCAAAGCATCACCCTCGATTTCTTAATCGGCAGCCCCATCAGCTGGCCGGCGCCGTTATGGCTGGGGTTGGTATTGCTCTGCGGTACCTTGCTGGGCATTTTAAGCGGCGCTTTTATTTACACCCGCCAAAAACTGCACATCCGCCGTCTGCACAAAGAACTGCGCGACACCCAACAACGGCTCAGTAAAATTTCGTAGGCCCACTTACTATGCTCGATTCCGCGCTGCTGTACCTGCTGCTGCTGGGGGGCGTTGCCACCGGATGGCTGCTGGGTTACCGCTTTGCCAAACAGAGTAAAAATTCGGCCCACCCCAACTGGGTGCCCAGCGTGGAATACCTGCTGGCCGAAGCCAACGATGCCGCTTTAGAGCGCCTGCTGAACATTCCCCAGCTGGACGACGACGCGCTGGATTTATTTCTGAAGCTCGGCCGCAGCCTGCGCGAAAAAGGCGAAACCGACCGCGCCATACACCTGCACCAGGCCCTGTTTGCCCGCAACGACCTGAACCGCAACACCCAACAACAGCTGGAACTGGAACTGGCGATAGACTACTCGCGCGCCGGCCTGTTAGACCGCGCCGAACGCCTGCTGCTGGCCCTGCTGAACGTCCGCGGCCGCATTGGTGAACGCGCCGCCCGTTACCTGGTAGAACTGTACGAAGAAGAAGGCGAGTGGCAGAACATCCTCGACCTGTACCGCAAAAAAGCCCTGCCACACAGCCAGCTGCTGGAAAAACGCATCGCCCAGGCCGTCTGTGAACTGGCCGAAAAAGCCGTACAGCAAGGCAACTACCTCGATACCCAGAACCTGTGCCGGCAAGCCCTGCGCATCGACAACCGCTGCGCCCGCGCCTATGTGGTACAAGGCAATTTAGCCTTCAGCCAGGACGAACCCAACGAAGCCATCCGCTGCTACTTAAAAGCCATGGATGTCGACCCGCAAGCCGTGGTCAGCGTGCTAACCCCACTGCGCGACAGCTTCAACAAAGTCGGCGACAGCGCCGGTTTAATGGCCCACCTTTCCAAACAATGGCAAGCCAGCCAATACGTACCGGTACTGATGGCCAGCACCCAGTGCATTGCCGATGCCAACGGCCCCGAACAAGCCATTACCGCCTTATTAAAAGAACTGGCTAAAACGCCCTCTAACCAGGGCTTCTTCGCGCTGGTCGAACTGGTGGTGCAGCACCGGCTGCAGCTCGACAAGTCGCAGCTGTTAACGCTGTATGGTATTCTGCGCCGCATTGTTGAACACGAACCCAAATTCCTGTGTAAAAGCTGCGGCTTCAAAGCCACCGAGTTCCACTGGCGCTGCCCAAGTTGCAAAGACTGGTCCACCATCGGGCCGTTTATACCGCAGCTTACTGGCTCCAGGCTCGACCTGTAACGGACACCAACATGCATTCTGAAACCAACTCGCCGGTGATCAGCTCACCGGTAGTGGTCGCCCTCGACTACGCCACCCAGGCCGACGCCATCGCCATGGCGCAACGTCTTAACCCCGCTGAATGCCGGGTAAAAGTAGGCAAAGAACTCTTCACCAGCGCCGGCCCGCAAGTGGTCGAAGCCCTGCACAAACTGGGATTTGAAGTATTTCTGGATCTTAAATTCCACGACATTCCCAACACCTGCGCCAAAGCCGTGGGCGCCGCTGCCGACTTAGGCGTATGGATGGTAAACGTCCACGCCAGCGGTGGCCGCCGCATGATGGAAGCCGCCCGCAACGAACTGGCCAACAAAACACACCAGCCGCTGCTGATTGGCGTAACCGTACTTACCTCCATGGAACGGGCTGATCTGGCGGAAATAGGGCTGGATACAGACCCGCAAGTACAGGTAGAACGCCTGGCGCGCCTAACCCAACAATGTGGGTTAGACGGCGTGGTGTGTTCGGCGCAGGAAGTGGCTCTTATTAATGGTTTATCGCGGCAAGTTAGCGAATTATCGCGACAAAGTGTCGCTCCTACAGACAAACCGTTTTTAACCGTCACCCCCGGCATTCGCCCGGCGGGCAGCGAGCAGGGCGACCAGCGCCGCATTATGACCCCGCAACAAGCCCAGGCCGCCGGCGTCAGCTACATGGTGATTGGCCGCCCCATTACCCAGGCAGCCGACCCCGCCAAAGCCTGTGAACAGATTCTCGCCAGCCTGCACCACGAAAACTAACGCTTATGAACACGCCGCAATGGTATGTGGTGCTGACCAAGCCCAAACAGGAACAACTCGCCGCCGAACGCCTGCAACAGCAGGGCGGCGAGGTTTTTTTACCGCTGTTTGAAGTAGAGCGAATGTACAAAGGCAAGCGCTGTAAGCGCCAGGAACCCCTGTTTCCGGGCTACCTGTTCCTGCAAACCCACGCCGACAGCGGCCTGCTGAGCAAAGTACGCAGCACCATCGGCGCGCGCCAATTGTTAACCTTTGGTAATCAGCCGGTAACCGTAAACGATTTACTGATCAACGACTTGCGTCAGCGTTGCGGCGTTATTCATAATGTTCCACTTTTCAAAAGTGGGCAGAAGGTAAGTCTGAGAGAAGGCCCATTCAGGAACTATGAAGCCATTTTCAAGGAATATGATGGCAATGAGCGCGCCATAATATTGCTTGGCCTTTTAGGACAGCAAAATGAACTGGTAGTGGAACTGAGCGAACTTGGCGAACCCTAAACCAAAGCAGATCTCGAGTACCTGCTGCGCGTAAAATTAAGTATGACTGAAGCGATTACAGGGACTATTCGCGAAGAACCCTTGGGCGGCAGCGTGTCTTGCCTGAGGATCAAAAATAAAAACGAAAGGTTTATTGATGAAAATTATCCCTGTCATTATGTCTGGCGGCGTAGGCAGTCGCTTGTGGCCTGAATCTCGTGAAACTAATCCAAAACCATTTATGTCATTACCTGATGGCGATAATCTAATTCGTAAAACGTACCGCCGAGCCACTGCTTTTGATAACGTAACCGAAATAATGACAGTGACGAATAGAGATTTGCTGTTCAAAACAGAAGATGAATATAAAGCGGCAAAAACCTCCTCTATTGTTCAAAGCTTCATCCTGGAACCCTTTGGCCGCAACACTGCGGCTGCTGTAGCCGCTGCCGCGATTCAAATCCAAAAAAACCACGGCGACGATGCCATCGTTCTGGTGTTGGCGGCAGATCACCTTATTCAGAATGAGCAAGCATTTTCTGAAGCCGTAAATAGTGCAATACAGCTGGCCACCGAAGGCTGGCTGGTAACCTTTGGTATTCAGCCAGAAGCTCCTGAAACCGGCTTTGGGTATATTGATGCCAATAAGTCAGCACCATTAGGAGACGGCTTTAAAGTAAATCGTTTTGTAGAAAAACCGGATTTGGCTACTGCCACGGAATACATAAATGCGGGTAATTTTCTGTGGAATTCGGGAATGTTCTGCTTCCGTATCGGTACACTGATGGAGGAAATGGAGCAGCATTGTCAGGAGGTCCTGGTTGCTGTTAATACAACCATTTCAACGTCGCGTTTGAGTGAGGCGCCTCGTTATAGTGCCTTATCATTGGATGCCGAAACCTTCGGAAAAGTACCCGACATCTCTATCGATTATGCCTTAATGGAGCGCTCGGAAAGAGTTGCGACTATTCCCTGTAATATCGGATGGAGTGACATTGGTTCCTGGACGGCTATGAGTGAACTTACTCCTTGTGATGACAGTGGAAATCGTTTCGATGGTGACGTTTTAACCTTTCAATCCAGCAATAATTTTGTAAGAAGCTCTGACCGATTAACATCTCTGGTTGGTGTAAATAATTTGATTGTGGTCGATACGCCAGACGCTATTTTAATTGTCGATAAAGATCATGCTCAGGATGTTAAGCACATTGTCAGTCAACTAAAAAAATCAGGACATAGTGCACATTTATATCATCGCACTGTGCATCGTCCATGGGGAACGTACACTACCCTGGAAGAAGGTGAGCGGTTTAAAATTAAACGCATAGTTGTTAAACCTGGTGCATCACTATCGTTACAGATGCACTATCACCGCAGCGAGCACTGGGTTGTTGTAAGTGGTATGGCACGAGTTATTAACGATGATCGTGAATTACTGCTGGATACCAACGAATCTACTTTTATACGTGCTGGTCACAAACACCGTCTGGAAAACCCTGGTGTTGTCGATTTAGTGTTGATTGAAGTGCAATGTGGCGATTACCTGGGTGAAGATGACATCGTCCGTTTCGCAGATATTTATGGCCGTGCAGATACCAAATGAAAGAACTCACCTGTTTCAAAGCTTACGACATCCGCGGCAAAGTACCTGAACAACTGAACGAAGACATCGCCTACGGCATTGGCCGTGCATTGGCGACCGAACTGGGTGGTAGTAGCTACGTGGTCGGTCGTGATATGCGCTTAGAAAGTCCGGTATTGGCTCAGGCTCTGATCAATGGCCTTACCGATGCTGGCGCCCATGTTATTGATATTGGTCTTTGTGGCACGGAAGAAGTTTATTTTGCCACCAGTCATTATCAGGCATCTGGCGGTGTTATGGTGACTGCGAGTCACAATCCCAAAGGCTATAACGGCATGAAGCTGGTTCGTGAAGGATCACGCCCGATCAGTGGTGACAGCGGCCTGAATGCCATTCGCGACCGGGTTGCCTCCAACAATCTAGGTGAACGTGCAGGCACGCAAGGCCAGGTTCAGCACAAAACTGATAAAACGGCCTATTTGCAGCATTTGTTGGGCTACGTAAATACCGCCAATATAAAACCTCTGAAAATATTAGCTGACCCGGGTAATGGTGCCGCTGGCCCGGTTATTATGGCGTTACAAAATCTGTTACCCCTGCAATGGGTAATAATCAATGGCGAACCAAATGGTCACTTCCCCAATGGTGTTCCCAATCCACTGTTGCCGGAAAACCGTGAACTAACCCAAAAAGCCTTGCTGGAAAACCAGTGTGATATGGCGTTGGCCTGGGATGGTGACTTTGACCGTTGCTTCTTCTTTGATGCCAAAGGTCGTTTCATTGAGGGCTACTACCTCGTGGGTTTGCTGGCCGAAATGCTGTTACAAAAACACCCTGGCAGCAAAATCATTCATGACCCGCGCTTAACCTGGAACACCATTAATCAGGTGCAGCAGGCGGATGGTATTGCCGTACAAAGCAAAACCGGCCACGCCTTTATTAAAGAACGTATGCGCACTGAAGACGCTATTTATGGCGGTGAAATGAGTGCCCATCATTACTTCCGCGATTTCTTCTACTGCGACAGTGGCATGATCCCGTGGTTGCTGGTCGCCGAGCTGATGAGTATCAGCGACAAAACACTGGCTGAATTAGTGGATGAGCGTATGTTGGCTTACCCTTGTAGTGGTGAAATTAACTTCACCGTCCCTGATAGTGGAGCTGTTCTTCAGCAAGTAGAAGCCCTGTATGCCAACCAGAAACCGATAATCGACAGGACCGATGGCCTGAGTATGGAGTTTTCCGATTGGCGCATTAATCTGCGAGCTTCTAATACCGAGCCTTTGCTGCGCCTGAACATTGAAACCAGAGGGAATCCGGAATTGTTGCAGAAAAAAATTGAAGAAATAGAGCACGTTATAAATATTAGTTGATGGTATTTTTCTAAATTAACCGTTTTAATAAATAGTAGAATTATGGTTTTCATGAATTTAACAGTAATAATAAAAAGACAGTATGATCTTTTAGTTCGATTATTGAAGTTGTTAATTAAAAAAACATTGATGCATGTTTTGAAGGTTGTTGTTAAACGTCCTCGATTAAAGAAAGTTGTAGTTGGTGTGTTAATAAAATTCCCGAAATTACATGGCTTTGTTGCTGATGTTGTGCTTAAGGTTTGGTCTGGTCAGAGAAATATTAATCAGGGAACACAAATTATTCCGGCAAGTATTGCAACAATAAGTTCAAGGGCAAATCAGATATATTCAGATTTGCTGGATGCTTTAGAAAAAAGTAAGGAGCATCAATAATGCGCATTGTCATCGATATGCAGGGTGCGCAAACAGAAAGCCGATTTCGGGGTGTTGGCCGTTACACCATCGAGTTTGCGCAGGCAGTCGTGCGTAATCGTGGTGAACATGACATTATTCTGGCGCTGAATGGCTTATTCCCAGATACTATCGAACCTATACGTACCGCCTTTGAAAACTACTTACCACAAGAAAATATCCGCGTTTGGTATGCGTCCGGTCCGGTAAGGGAAGAGCAGCCCGGTAATGATACCCGGCGTGAGATTGCTGAGCTGATTTACGAAGCCTTTCTTGCCAGCCTGAATCCAGACATCGTACACATTACCAGTCTGTTTGAAGGCTACGTAGATTGTGCCGTAACCAGTATCAGAGACTCAGTCTCTGCCCCCCCCGTCAGCGTTACACTATACGACTTAATTCCACTGCTTAATCCAGAGCAATACTTAAAACCAAATCCACGATATCAGTCATACTATTATCGTAAAGTCGAATGGCTGAAGAATGCCACTATAATGCTGGCAATTTCTGACTATGCTATGCATGAAACACTGGAAACTCTTGGTGTTGGAAAAAACAGAGTTGTCACCATTTCAACAGCAATTGAGAATAGATTTACTAAAAAGGAAATATCCGGGCAAGATGCCGAATATCTACTCCGTAGTTATGGTATTCAATCATCGTTTGTGCTTTACACCGGCGGCGCTGATGATCGGAAAAACCTTCCAAGGCTGATTCAGGCTTATGCACAACTGCCCACCGATCTTCGTAAACAGCATCAGTTGGTTTTTGCCGGTAGAATGCCGGCATGGCATGTGGAGCAATTCCGTGCGATTGCACATGAACATGGCCTTAGTGCAGAAGATCTGATATTTACTGGTTATATCAGCGAAGATCATCTGGTTGCACTCTATAATCTCTGCAAACTCTATGTATTTCCATCCTGGCATGAAGGCTTTGGGTTGCCCGCATTGGAAGCGATGGCTTGTGGCGCACCGGTAATTGGTTCCAATACAACCAGCTTGCCAGAAGTGATTGGCCTAGACGATGCACTGTTTGATCCTTTTGATGTGGTTTCTATTGCTCAAAAAATTCAGTTGGCATTAGAAGACAAGAATTTTCGAAAAACCTTGATTCAACATGCAGAACAACAGGTTAAGAAGTTTTCTTGGGATAAAACAGCAACGATCGCCATAAGCTCTTGGGAAAAAATCATCGCCGAAAAGAAAGACTATGTCGTCAGTGAACAGATAGAGGTCCGGCATCAGGTTCTTATCAACCAAATTGCGAATACAATTAAGGCTGACGAATCATTAAATCTTGTCAAAATTGCCAAGCATCTTGCTCACAATGAAGGGGCTGGAACGCAGCGTCAGCTATTGGTGGATGTATCTGAGCTTTGCCAGAACGATGCTGCAACAGGCGTACAGCGTGTTGTACGCAGCTATTTGCATCATTTGCTGCTTAATCCACCAGAAAATTTTACTGTTTATCCGGTATATGCCACACAAACGGAAAACTATCGCTATGCGAGCCAGTTTCTTGCTCGATTGAAAGGTAAGGATCCTGAAAATTTTGAAGATTTTCCCATGCGTTGGCAGAGGGGCGACATCTTTTTTGGCCTGGATATGCAGCACCATGTGCAGTTAGCTCATTCGGCTCTCTATGATCGGATGAGAAATGATGGAGTCACAGTAAAATTTCTTGTCTACGATTTACTGCCTATCCAGTTGGCTGATCTGTTTAAGGATGACAATGCTAAAGAGTTGCACGAGCAGCTAATGTGCATGATTGCCCAGCAAAATGAAGCAATATGCATATCCAAGGCAACTGCCGATGCATTTAAGAGTTGGCTTACAACAAAAAAAATTAAGAAAAACTCGCAATTGAAAATCAGTTGGGTACATATGGGTGCAGATTTGGAAGGCTCAAAACCATCGAGTGGTATAACGATCGATGCTAAAGAAGTGCTGGGAAAATTAACTACCCGACCTATATTTTTAAGTGTTTCAACACTAGAGCCAAGAAAAGCGCAAGAACAGATTCTGGATGCGGTAGAAAAGTTGTGGGCAGAAGGCGTTGATATAAATCTGGTACTTGTCGGGAAGCAGGGCTGGAAGGTTGATGCGCTAGTCAATCGTATAAATACCCATCCCGAAAATTTAAAGCGCTTGTTCTGGTTGAAAGGTATTAGTGATGAGTATTTGACACAGGTGTATCAGAACAGCACCTGCTTGATAGCGGCTAGTATAAACGAAGGCTTTGGGTTGCCACTGATTGAAGCAGCTCGGCATAAAATTCCTGTTATTGCCCGTGATATCCCTGTTTTCCGTGAAGTAGCAGGTGACGCCGCATTTTACTTCAGTGGTAATACCGGCAAAGAGCTGGCTGAATCAATGAAGAAATGGCTTCAACTGTATAAAACCAGTTCGGTACCTGATTCTGGACTAATGCACTGGAATACCTGGCAACAAAGTGCTGAACAACTTAAAACGGTACTTACGCAGCAAAACTATGCACCTAAACAGCTGCTTGTTGATGTATCTGAGCTTGTCGAAAGAGATGCCAGGAGTGGAATTCAACGGGTTGTTCGCGCAATTTTACAGCAATGGTTGCAAAATCCACCGGATGGCTATCGTGTGGAGCCAGTTTACGCCAAGGCAGACCAACAAGGGTATTGGTATGCCAAGCGCTTTACCAACCAATTTCTGGGAATGTCGGAAGCGGATATACAGGACTCAGCTGTCGATATTTGGCAAGGTGATGTGTTCGTAGGGTTGGATTTACAGCCGGTTATCATTCCTGCTCAACAACCTGTATTACAACAATGGCGCAATGATGGCGTTTCCGTCTGGTTTGTTATCTATGACTTACTCCCCATTTTGCAAAGCCAATGTTTTCCTCCGGGTTCTGAAATCATGCACAGACAATGGTTGCACACCATAGCAGGGTTTGATGGAGTAGCCTGCATATCAAAGGCGGTGGCTACAGAGTTTCAGCAATGGCTATCAGAGCAGGATGATATTAAATCCTTGCGTCCCGCTAAGGTTGAATGGTTCCACTTAGGTGCTGATGTTGCAGAATCTGTGCCTTCTTCAGGTCTCGATGAAAATGCAGCAATGTTAATCAGTCAGTTTTCCCGCATACCTGCGTTCCTGATGGTGGGTACAATCGAACCACGCAAAGGCCATGCACAGGTATTGGCTGCATTCGAACAATTGTGGGCTAATGGCATTGATGTAAGTCTGGTAGTCGTGGGTAAAGAAGGCTGGATGGTCGATGATTTAGTCAATCGGCTGCGCAATCACCCGGAAAACGGCAAGAAACTGTTCTGGCTGGAAGGTATCAGTGATGAGTATCTTGAAAAAGTATATGAAGCTTCAACGTGCTTAATTGCAGCATCTTATGGTGAAGGTTTTGGTTTGCCTCTTATTGAAGCTGCGCAACATAAAATTCCGATCATTGCTCGTGATATTCCTGTATTCCGCGAAGTCGCTGGAGAGCATGCCTTCTATTTCGATAGTAAAGAACCAGGAGCATTAGTCAGATCTGTGCAAGAATGGCTGGAACGTTATCAGCTAGACAAGCATCCACGCTCAGATAAGATGCCATGGCTTACATGGCAGAAAAGTTCAAAAGAATTACAACAAAAAATACTCAATGCTGAATCGAAATATTTCAGCATAAAAGGACAATCCAATGACAATACTTAGTCCGGATGATTTTAAAGACAAGATTGCTGTCGTCATCCCAACCTACAAGGCCAGAAACCATATTCTCGATGTCATCGGTGGAATAGGCCCTGAAGTTAACCGGATATACGTTATTGATGACTGTTGTCCTGATGGTTCTGGTGAGTATGTATCAAATAATTGTACAGATAGCCGTGTTGTAGTAATCAAGCATGCCGAAAACCAAGGGGTTGGCGGTGCTGTTATGACTGGTTATGCCGCAGCTATTAATGATGGCATGACAATTTTGGTAAAAATTGATAGCGATGGTCAAATGGACCCTTCCTTGTTGATGGATTTTGTTACTCCCATCATTCTAGGCGAAGCGGATTATGCCAAGGGAAATCGTTTTTTTGATCTTGAAAAAGTGCGCGCAATGCCAGGAGTGAGACTTTTTGGCAACGCCGTACTTTCGCTGATGTGTAAGTTATCCTCTGGCTATTGGAATATCTTCGATCCAACCAATGGGTACACCGCTATACATTCTGATGCAGCCAGGCACTTACCATTTGATAAAATAAGTCGGCGTTATTTTTTTGAAACGGATATTCTTTTCAGGCTGAATACATTGCACGCGGTCGTTGTTGATGTGCCAATGGATGCTAAGTATGGTGATGAGGTCAGTAACCTTAAAATATCCGATATTGTTGGTGAGTTTCTCAGAAAGCATATAAGAAATTTTTTCAAAAGAATTTTTTATAATTACTACTTAAGGGATATGTCTCTTGCATCAATAGAGCTACCTGTGGGGGTTGTGCTACTGATGTTTAGTCTTGTTTTTGGTGGTTACCATTGGTGGAACTCAGTTGCTACTGGCATGGCAACACCTGCTGGTACCGTAATGCTTGCTGCAATGCCAGCGCTGGTTGGATTACAGTTTATTTTTGCCTTTCTTTCTTATGATATAGCATCGGTTCCTAAGCGTCCTATTCATGGTCGGTGGGTTATAAAGAAGAATAACAATTGATGATTTCAAAGCGTTTTATTGTGTATCTTTCCGTAGGGGTCGTATGTGCTGCGGTTGATATCGGCTTGATGAAACTACTCATGTTTAATGGGGTAAATTATTTGATCGCTGCAACAGTAGGTTTTGTGGCTGGTTTAATCCTTAATTTCTTTCTGCATACATGGGTAACATTTAACGCACAATATTCTCATTCTGCGTTTGGCCGGTATCTTGTGGTCGTTTTTGCTAACTATATTTTGACTTTAATCTCCATCGCAGTTTTCCAGTATCTTGTAGATATGCCAGTTTTGGGTAAATTGATTTCGTTACCAGTGGTGGCTGTAAATGGATTTCTATTGATTAAGCATTGGGTGCATCGATGATTTTTCTGGAGTGTGTCAGTAACAATTATGTGGGGTGATTGCATTGGTTTATAACAATAAGAATCTGCTTATTTTATTCGGATTAGCATTTTTCGTTTTTTTTCTATTGCTCTTTAAAAGCCTTGGTCTGTATCCTGTGGTTATGGCTGATGAATATACATACAGTAAGCTCTCAAGGCTTATGGATGTTGGGGATTCATTTATACCTGGATATTTATTTTTGTCTGTATATAGGGCTACTGATCTTTGTGGTGATGCATTCTTAAGTTGTGCCAGGTTGTTCAATGTATTCTTCTATGTTTCGTCGTTGCCTTTTATATACATGATTGCTAGGCGGGTAACTGGTGGGCGTACATCACTGTTACTGTGTGTCTTAGTGTTATTGAGTCCGGTTAGTTCTTATACGGCATATTTTATGCCAGAAAGTTTTTATTTTTTATCGTTTTGGGTTTTTGCCTGGTTCATATTGTCACTTGATGCAGCATCACCGCTTTATTCTTGGATGATGGCGTCATCACTGTTTGTTTTGACATCATTTATAAAGCCACACTCGTTTTTCTTTTTGCCGGCGGTTGTTTGCTATATAGGTTATGTTTTTCATGTTGGAGACAAGTTTTTTAGCAGATATTTTATAAAGGTTCTGGCAATATTTCTGGGTACTGTATTTTTCCTTAAGTTTGGTGTTGGTTATCTATTTGCTGGTAAGCAAGGGATTACAATTTTTGGCTCATTTTATGGTTCGATGGCTGAATCATCAGGGATGGATTTTGATAAGGTTGTAAATCTTATTAAGCTAGTTTTGGTGAGTTTAGGTGGGCACTTTCTGTCTATATCTTATATTTATGCAATTCCTTTTATTATAGCTGTTTATGTTGTGTTGGTTAGCCTGTTTCGTAGAGATTATGCTGTTCGGGCTGATAAGAGGTCTCAATATTATGGCAGGCTCGCATTTCTCTCTTTATTTGTAATTCTCAATCTTATTTTTGTTGTTGCAATTTTTACGGCGTCAATTGCTAATACCAGTATTTATGAAACCCCTTATCGCTTGCATCTGCGGTATTACAATTTCGCTTTACCAATGTTTTACATTGTTGTGGCGGGATTTTATTCTGTGTCGGAATCATTGAAGTCTGATATTTTCAGAGTTTTTAGTGGTGTTGTTTTTTTGTGTATTTTCATTTTTGCTGTTTATGCGCAGTTCAATCCATATATTAACAGTATTATTGATAATCCAGAGATAGGAGGAATCCTTAGTAGAAATAAAAGTGGCTTGTTTTATTTTTTCAGTTTTTTCGTTTTTTGGTGTTTCATTATTTTTATATTTAAGTCCGCTAATCTGGCGTCACGTTACTATGTATATTTTGTATTGCCGATATTTGTGGCCTCAACTCTTGGTGGTGTTACATATCAGCTACGCGCAAGAATGACTCCTGATATGTACGATGATGCTGGTTATTTTACAAATTCTTATCTGAGTTCTGATTCCATATCAAAGCTATTGCTGGTTGGTTCTGAGCCTGGAGCGCTGTTTCGAACGCTATATCATCTCGATACACCAGTACCCGAGGGTATGATGCTAAGATTTTTGGATAAGGGGGCATATTTTGATCTTAAAACAGTTCCGGAAGATAAAGACTGGGTGCTGGTTGTTGGTGACCACAAAATATCAGGATCTGATTATAAAACTATAATAATGAATGGTTTTACGCTTATAAGAATTCGTGAAGATATCCGCATTGATTTTTCTTCAGGTGATTTTTCATTCTTTCTTGATTCAGTCCGTGGGTTGTCTTCTGTTGAACCTTGGGGGCGATGGTCTGATTCAGCGAGTATCGAGTTGATTTTTTCTGATCCACTTCCTGATGATTTTGATGTTATATTTAAAGCTAATGCGTATGGACCGAATTTTAATTCGGAATTTAAAATGGTGGTTGGTGATGAAGAAGTTCCCTTTTCAATTGTTGAAAATGGCCAGGTCATCAAGCTTTCTTTTAAAAATAAAAATAAAGTAAATTTATTGACGGTCGTCATTCCTTTTCCAACTTCACCTAAAGAACTTGGTAAAAGTTCTGATGATCGTAAGTTAGGAATTGGGCTTGTTGAAATGATGATTAGTCCTAATAATTAAAAATATGTTTTTCATAGTCTTTATGATGGAGTTTGCATGACCAAAGCAATCGTTACAGGAATCACCGGCCAGGATGGCGCATACCTGGCAGAACTGCTGCTGGAGAAAGGGTATATCGTCTATGGCACATACCGTCGCACGGCGTCGGTTAATTTCTGGCGCATAGAGGAGCTGGGTATTGCCAAACACCCAAATCTTCACCTTGTGGAATATGATTTAACTGATTTGTCCTCCAGCATCCGGTTATTACAACACTCAGGCGCAACCGAAGTTTATAACCTGGCGGCACAAAGTTTTGTTGGGGTTTCATTTGAGCAGCCCTTAACCACCGCTGAAATTACAGGTATTGGCCCGGTTAATCTGCTGGAGGCCATCCGTATTGTTAACCCAAAAATCCGTTTTTATCAGGCTTCTACCTCGGAAATGTTTGGCAAAGTACAGGCTATTCCACAGCAGGAAGATACGCCGTTTTACCCACGCAGTCCTTATGGTGTTGCCAAGTTATATGCCCACTGGATGACCATTAACTATCGTGAGTCTTACGGTATTTTTGGCACCAGTGGCATTCTGTTTAACCATGAATCGCCACTGCGTGGACAAGAGTTTGTAACCCGTAAAATCACTGATTCTGTAGCCAAAATAAAACTGGGTAAGCAGGATGTATTAGAGCTGGGTAACCTGGACGCCAAGCGCGATTGGGGGTATGCCAAAGACTACGTAGAAGGTATGTGGCGTATGCTGCAGGCAGATGAGCCTGATACGTTTGTATTGGCTACAAACCGCACAGAGACTGTACGTGATTTTGTAACCCTTGCCTGTAGAGCAGCAGATATAACGATTGAATGGCAAGGTAACGGCGAAGAAGAGAAGGGAGTGGATGTCGCTACCGGTAAAGTGATAGTGCAAGTTAACCCTAAATTTTATCGCCCGGCAGAAGTTGATTTACTTATTGGTAACCCGGCCAAAGCTAAAGCCGTACTGGGCTGGGAGCCAAAAACCACCCTTGAGGAACTGTGTAAAATGATGGTAGAAGCTGACCTTCGTCGTAATAAAGCCGGATTTTCATTTTGATGAGAAAGCATGTTCTGGTTACCGGCAGTTCTGGGTTTACTGGTCGATATATGTGTGCCGAGCTACAGGCCGCCGGTTATAAGGTTACCGGGTTAGGTAGCCAGCCCGAGGATATACACCATAATAGTCTTGCCGATTATTTCCAGGCTGACTTACAAAATCCTGCTCAACTACAGCAAATAATGAACGAGGTTCAGCCCGATGTCGTGATACATCTGGCAGCCTTGGCCTTTGTCGGGCATGGTGATGCCAATGCTTTTTATCAGATCAATTTACTCGGTACCCGAAACCTGCTGGAAGCTATTGCTTGTTGTGGTAAGACGCCAGAATGTGTGCTGTTGGCCAGCAGTGCCAATGTGTATGGTAATCAGGCCGGTGGGATGCTGACAGAGAATACACAACCAGAACCAGCTAACGACTATGCCGTGAGCAAAATTGCCATGGAATATATGGCCCGTACATGGATGCACAAGCTCCCCATTATTATTACCCGGCCATTTAATTACACCGGAGTGGGGCAGGCAGAGAACTTTCTGCTGCCTAAAATCGTGTCACACTTCCGGCGTAAGGCTGACGTTGTAGAGCTTGGTAATCTTGATGTATGGCGGGATTTTAGCGATGTACGAGCCGTTGTGGCGGCTTATCGGGGGTTAATTGAACGCTGTCCTGCGGGCCAGACTATTAATGTAGCATCCGGTGTGGCGACATCGTTGCGTGAAGTATTGGCTATGTGTGAATCCATCACCGGGCATGCTATGAACGTAAGGGTGAATCCTGCTTTTGTGCGTGCCAACGAAGTAAGAACCCTGTGTGGTGATGCCAGCTTGTTACGCCAGCTACTATCAGAATGGAAATCACCATCGCTGAGAGAAACGCTGGAATGGATGCTGGCCGAATGACTGTCAATGTGATTCTGAATACAGAAGCAATTCGTTCCCCTCTGACGGGGATTGGCCGTTATAGCTATGAACTGGCTAAAGCATTACAGGAACATCCAGAAATCGATTCGTTGCGTTTCTTCGCATCGGGACGATTTTCAGAGGCCCTTCCGGTTGCAGAAGTACTTAGTGGCGATTCTGTTTCGAGCAAAGAAATTAATCTGGGATTAATTAAACGTTGGGTTCAAAAAAGCTCATTAGCTATAGAAGTGCATCGGCGCTTGCTTGGCATGGTACGAGCCAATGGCTTAAAAGGATATGAAGATAATATTTACCACAGCCCCAATTTCTTTTTGCCGCGTTTTTCTGGCCCTAAAGTCGCTACCTTTCATGATCTTTCACCATTCACCTGGGCGCATTGCCACGAGCCGGCCAAGGTGCATTATCTGCAGACAGAACTGCGTAACACTTTGCAGAATGCTGATCGTTTAATCACTGACTCAGAATACACACGCCAGGAGTTGGTCTCGTTCTCCGGTATTTCTGCGGACAGAATTTATGCTGTACCGTTGGCAGCAGCTCCGGAGTTTCACCCACGTCCGTCCGCTCAGGTGCAGCCATTTTTACAACACTACGGACTTAGCTACCAAGGCTATACATTGTTTGTGGGAACCATCGAGCCGCGCAAAAATATTATTACCTTGTTACAGGCCTATGAACAGCTACCGTTGACTGTACGCCAGCGCTGGCCGCTGGTGTTGACTGGTTACCATGGCTGGAACAGTGCCAGTATACATGCACGAATAAAGCGGGCAGAAGAGCATGGTTGGGCAAAATACCTCGGTTATTTGTCAGCGACAGACCTGCCTTACATCTACGCGGGTGCACGGTTATTTGCATTCCCGTCACATTATGAAGGTTTTGGTTTGCCAGTGTTGGAAGCCTTGTGTAGCGGTGTGCCAGTAGTCTGTTCCAATAGCTCCTCTTTACCCGAAGTTGCTGGCGGTGCAGGATTATTCCATCTTCCTGAAGACACCGACACCTTGCAGCAACATCTGCAAAAAGCTCTGGAAGACCAGCAGTGGCGTGACCAGGCGATCAGTGACGGGCTAAAGCATGCTCTTACGTTTTCCTGGCAGCGTTGTGCCGAAGAAACCACTCATGTATATAAAAAACTGGCAGCTGATTTGTAATGAAAGTTCTGCATTTTTATAAAACCTACTACCCCGATGGTTACGGTGGTATACAACAGGTTATCTACCAATTGGCAGAAGGAACTGCAGAGCACGGTATACATTCCGATGTTTTATTTTTAAGTCAAAGCGAAGAGCGTAGCTATGTAACATCGGGGCAGCACAGAGTACACAGTTCACGTCTTAACTTTGAAGTAGCCTCTACTGGGTTTTCCTGGGAAGTAATATCACGCTTCCGCAAACTGGCCAGCGAAGCGGACATTATTCATTATCACTTTCCGTGGCCTTTTATGGATGTGGTGCACTTCCTTGCGGGTATTAAAAAACCGATAGTCGTTAGCTACCACTCCGACATAGTGAAGCAAAAGTACCTGCTGCAACTGTATAAACCGCTGATGCATCTGTTTTTACGCCAGGCAAATGTGATTGTGGCGGCATCACCGGCCTATATACAGCACAGCCCGGTTCTTAAACACTACAAAAACAAAACCCGGGTAATAACCTACGGACTGGATGAGAGTACTTATCCCAAGCCTGAAGCCAGTGCATTGGAAAAGTGGCGTAGCCAGCTACCAGAAAAGTTCTTCCTGTTTGTAGGAGCATTGCGTTACTACAAAGGGTTGCACTTTTTACTTCTGGCCGCCGCTCAGACTGGACTACCGGTCGTAATAGTGGGCAGTGGCGGGGTAGAGGCCGAATTGCACGAACAAGCCGGGCAGTTGGGGCTGAACAATGTAATATTTACCGGTGCCCTGGCCGATACTGACAAAGTAGTCTTATTACAGCTGTGTACCGCTTTTGTGTTTCCTTCTTACTTGCCGTCCGAGGCCTTTGGCATATCGTTACTTGAAGCCGCCATGTACGGCAAACCGATGATTTCATGTGAAATCGGTACCGGCACCACTTTCATTAACATTCATGAAGAAACCGGTTTGGCGGTAGGCCCGGCAGACCCTACCGCGCTCGCTCAGGCCATGGTCAGATTATGGAGTGCCCCGGAGCAGTGTAAACAAATGGGTAACAAAGCCCGTGTAAGGTTTGAACAGCAGTTTACATCAGCGGTGATGGCAAAAAGCTATGCAGGGCTATACAAGAGCTTGTTGGCGCCAAAAAAATATTCTGGCGCAGACTGACTTTTAGAAGCTGCAGGTTGCTTGCTGCCCTGTCGTTGTTAATAATGCGCACCTCTATTGTGAATGGTGCATCTAATGGCCCGGCCATGATGGCCCAAAGCCCGCCAGACACGCACAATTCGGCATTATCGAAGCGATTACAGGGACTACTCGCGAAGAACCCTCGGGCGGCAGCGTAACTTTTTGGTGGCCAGAGGCCGTTGAGGGTTAGGCGTTAAGGGTTCAGCGAGCGTTGTAGCAAAATACCGGGCACGCCCAACGCTAAACCCCGAACGCTCAACGAATTTACTGTAGGAGCGGCATTTCTGCCGCGAATGCCCGCCAACAGCGGACCAATGAACATCAACGCGGTATAGACGGGTTTAACAACCCGAATCGTGACAAAAATGTCACTCCTACAAACCCGGCGCAGCCGCTGCGGTTTTACCCGGCCCATTCGTTACAGCCCGCAGCTGAAAAAATCCGGTAGCCATGCCCGGATGGACCGGGCAAGGATCGTGGCGCACGACGCGCCTTACGATCCGCTGGCGTAACCGGAATTTTTCAGCAAGGTTAAGCTGGAACGCGGGCCAGAGGGGTTCGCAAGGGGATACCTCCCCTTGCACTGGGGCGCAGGGGCAGAGCCCCGCATAAGCGGGCGAAGCCCGCAATGTAGGAGCGGGCCATGCCCGCGAATGCCCGCCAACAGCGGGCCAATGAACATCAATGCGATATAGGCGGGTTTAACAACCCGGATCGTGACAAAAATGTCACTCCTACAATCGGTGCACGCCCAACGCTCAACCTAGAACGCTCAACGAATTTACTGTAGGAGCGGCATTTCTGCCGCGATGCCCGCCAACGGCGGGCCGGTTACCATCAGCGTTATGACTATCCCCCACGCAGAACGTGGATTGGTAAATATAATTCCAGTGAGGTGACCTATGGACACTCAAGAACTGTCTGCAGAAATAAAAAAACTGCCGGTTGCTGAACAAATCCAGCTACTGGATAGCCTTTGGGTATCGTTGCAACCCCATCAGGCAGCAGTATCACCGGAACATGCACAAGAACTGGATAACCGATATCAGCAGTTCAAAGATGGTCAGCTGCAAACGAAAGACTGGCAGACCGTACATCATGGAATTCGGGGGCGCTTGAAGCTCGACGCTTGAGGCTTGAGGCCAGACGCCAGACGTTCAGCGAGCGGTTTTCCCGGCCCAATTGATTGACCGTTCAAGGCTACTGCGTTCAGCTTCTGGATGATTTTTAATCCGTTTTTTAAATCAGATGTTGAAAACTAATAAGGAGTTGCTATGGAAAGACTTTACGCATTTCCCGACAACTCCAAACATTTTCATCAATTCGATTCGGACCAACGAATTAAAGAACACTCTGCCTATAAACAAGCCAAAGCAGGTGATGCAGAAGCAGCCTTCAGGTTGGTAACAGAACTTTCTATTGAATTCATAAAAGCCCTGGCAGGTAAGTTTCCACCAGGGGTTATCTATGTAGCCCCCTTTGCACAAGAAGCAACAGGTGATAACGCCATACCTTTGTTGCTTTCAATTTTGTGTGCCCAGGTGCTGAATGGCAGTAATGAAACCGACATTGTTCAGCAGCAGCGTGTTTACCATACAGGCGCAGATCCAATGGAAAGGCTGCGATTAAGGCCATCCTTTGAGGGTTGGGTTACCCCGGATGCAAGCTATGTTCTGGTCGATGATGTTGTCAGCATGGGTGGAACTTTGGCAGAACTGGCAAACTTCATTCAGCTTAATAATGGTAAAGTGCTTGGAAGTATCACATTAGTGAATGCCGGAAGAACAACGGCATTTAAGCCAAATAAAAAGCACATTCGTCTCTTACAGGAGCGATTTGAAAATGAAATCAAAACCATCTTCGGAATTCACACCAGCGCCCTTACAGCCAACGAAGCAAGCTACCTTGTCGGCTTTAAAACCGCTGACGAGATCCGAAATCGATGCCTTAAGGCAGAAAAAGAAACAGATCTCCGACTACTATCAAAAGGTCTTGGCTAGTTACTGAATACATAGGGTGCCAGGAGCGGCATTTCTGCCGCGATGCCCGTCAACGGCGGGCCAATGAACATCAATGCGATATAGGCGGGTTTAACAACCCGAATCGTGACAAAAATGTCACTCCTACAAACCCGGCGCAGCCGCTGCGGTTTTACCCGGCCCATTCGTTACAGCCCGAAGGTTACCAAAACCAATAGCATCGTTTGGATGACTCCAAACGAGCGGGTAGGGGCAGGGACCGCCCCTTGGCCGCGTATGCTTAATTGGTTTTGGTAAACAAGGATTAAGCTGGAACGCGGGCCAGAGGGGTTCGCAAGGGGATGCCTCCCCTTGCACTGGGGCGCAGGGCCGGTTTTTGCTCCTGCAAAACCGGCATTTCCGCCATCCATGGCGGTAGGCAGAGCCCCGCATAAGCGGGCGAAGCCCGCAATGTAGGAGCGGGCCATGCCCGCGAATGCCCGTCAACGGCGGGCCAATGAACATCAATGCCGTATAGGCGGGTTTAACAACCCGTATCGTGACAAAAATGTCACTCCTACAAAGCCGGCGCAGCCGCCGCTGTTTTCCCGGCCCATTCGTTACAGCCCGCAGCTGAAAAAATCCGGTAGCCATGCCCGGATGGACCGGGCAAGGATCGTGGCGCACGACGCGCCTTACGATCCGCTGGCGTAACCGGAATTTTTCAGCAAGGACAAGCTGGAACGCGGGCCAGAGAGGTTCGCAAGGGGATACCTCCCCTTGCATCCGGGGCGCAGGGGCAGAGCCCCGCATAAGCGGGCGAAGCCCGCAATGTAAGAGCGGGCCATGCCCGCGAATGCCCGCCAACGGCGGGCCAATGAACATCAACACAGCATAAGCGGCCCTTGCGGGCCCGATTCGTGGGCATGGCCCACTCCCACAAAATCCAGCGAAGCGCGCGTCAAGCAAACACCAAGGAACCCACATGCCAAAAGTCACCAAAGCAGTCATCCCGGTCGCCGGCCTTGGCACCCGCATGCTGCCCGCCAGCAAAGCCATTCCCAAAGAAATGCTCACCCTGGCCGACAAACCCCTTATTCAATACGTGGTGAACGAATGCGCGGCAGCGGGCATTACCGAAATTATACTGGTAACGCACTCCTCCAAAAACGCCATCGAAAACCACTTCGACACCTCGTTTGAACTGGAAACCACGCTTGAAGCGCGGGTAAAACGCCAGCTGCTGGACGAAGTGCGCGCCATTACCCCCAAAGGCGTAACCATCATGCACGTACGTCAGGGCCAGGCCAAAGGCTTAGGCCACGCCGTACTGTGCGCCAAACCACTGGTGGGCGATGCCCCCTTTGTCGTGGTGCTGCCCGACGTATTAATAGACGACGCCGCCGCCAACCTGGAACAGGAAAACCTGGCCGCCATGGTGCGCGAGTTTGAACAAACCGGCACCAGCCAGATTCTGGTTGAACCCGTACCGGAAAAAGACGTAAACAAATACGGCATCGTCGACGTAGGCGGTGCAGACCTGCCGCCCGGCCACAGCGCCCAGCTGACCGGCATTGTTGAAAAACCCAGCCCCAAAGAAGCACCGTCTAACTTATCGGTGGTGGGCCGCTACGTATTCAGCAACCACATCATGCAACTGCTGGCCCACGTACCCCCGGGCGTTGGCGACGAAATACAACTGACCGACGGCATCTTCGACTTAATGAAACAAGAACCCGTCAACGCCTTCTGCATGACCGGCAAATCGCACGACTGCGGCGGCAAACTGGGCTACATGAAAGCCTTCGTAGAATACAGCATGCGCCACAACACCGAAGGGAAAGCCTTCAGTGAATGGATTAAAAGCTTATAAAGGTTGAGGGTTGGGCGTTCTGTAGGAGCGACATTTTTGTCGCGATGCCCGCTAACAGCGGGCCTATCGGCCCGAATCGTGACAAAAATGTCACTCTTACAATCAGAGCACGCCCAACGCCCAACCCGGAACGCCCAACGAATTTACTGTAGGAGCGGCATTTTTGCCGCGATGAATTACAAAACTCGCGCCCCTGATGTTTTCCCGGCCCATTCGTTACAGCCCGCAAAAAGCCGTCACGCAGTGACGGCCAGAAACCGAACTGTCACAAAGCTTACCTAGCATCGTCCCAAACAGACATGCAGGGTAAGCACAATGAAAATAGCGGTTGCAGGAACAGGATACGTAGGGTTATCGAATGCCATACTGCTGGCGCAGCACAATGAGGTTGTGGCAACAGACATTGTTCCCGGCAAAGTAGCCATGCTCAACAACCGGCAGTCACCTATTGCCGATGCCGAAATAGAACACTTCCTGCAACACAAAACGCTCAACTTCCGCGCCACGCTAAACAAAGAAGATGCCTACAAAAACGCAGAATTCGTAATAATCGCCACCCCAACGGACTACGACCCGTACACCAACACCTTCAACACCCAAAGTGTCGAAGCGGTAATACACGACGTACAGGCCATTAACCCTGCGGCGGTGATGGTAATAAAATCCACCGTGCCGGTAGGGTATACCCAGCGGATTAAAGAATTGTTGCAATGCGAAAACCTGCTGTTTTCGCCCGAATTCCTGCGCGAAGGCAGAGCCCTGTACGACAACCTGCACCCCTCCCGCATTATTGTGGGCGAACGCAGCCAGCGTGCCGAAACCTTCGCCAACCTGCTGCAACAAGGTGCGATAAAACAAGACATACCGGTACTGTTTACCAACAGCACCGAAGCTGAAGCGGTAAAACTGTTCAGCAACACCTATTTGGCCATGCGCGTAGCCTACTTCAACGAGTTGGACACCTACGCCGAAACCCACGGGTTAGACACCAAACAAATTATTGAAGGGGTAGGGTTAGACCCACGAATAGGCAGCCTCTACAACAACCCCAGCTTCGGCTACGGCGGCTACTGCCTGCCGAAAGACACCAAACAACTGCTGGCCAACTACAACGAAGTACCGAATAACCTGATTCGCGCCATTGTCGATGCCAACACCACCCGCAAAGACTTTATTGCTGAATCCATTGTGCGCCGTAACCCCAAAGTCGTGGGCATATACCGGCTGGTAATGAAAAGCGGCTCAGACAACTTCCGCGCCTCGGCCATACAGGGCGTGATGAAACGCATCAAAGCCAAAGGCATTGAGGTAGTGGTGTACGAACCTGTACTGGAAGAAGAACGCTTCTTTAATTCACGGGTAATAAACGATTTAACGGAATTTAAACAGCTTGCCGACGTTATAGTGGCTAACCGCCCAGCGCAACAGTCGATAGCCTACCTGTTTAAGATTACTCAGTGCTTAGAAGTGTTTAGTACCTTGTTACCGGCTGTGGCGTTAGAACAGTATTTGAGTGAGAAGGCGTAGCAGGCGTTGAAGGGTATAAGAGAAAAGTTTTTAGGTGACAATTCTATGGGTGATAAACCACAGTGACTGTAGATACCTCAAATCAAAAATACAAACGTATGGCCAAAAATGCGGGGATGCTTTACATCCGCATGCTGTTGACAATGGCAGTGACTTTGTACACATCAAGGGTCGTGTTACAGACGCTTGGCGTTGATGATTTTGGTATTTACAGTGTGGTTGCTGGTTTTGTCACTATGCTGGGCTTCCTAAACAGCGCTATGTCGTCAGCTACTCAGCGCTTTCTTTCATTTGAGTTGGGTAAGCCAGGCGATAAAGATATGCGTGGAATATTCAGCATGAGTCTGAATATCCATGTCCTTATTGCTGTATTTGTGCTGGTATTGGGCGAAACTGTTGGGCTGTGGTTTGTAAAAACGCAAATGACCATACCTGCCGATAGAATGCTTGCCGCAGAGTGGGTATTTCACTTCGCACTGTTGTCATTTATGGTCACCATCGTGAGTGTGCCCTATAACGCCCTAATCATTGCTCATGAGCGCATGAGTGTCTTTGCTTGGGTCAGTATCATTGATGTAACGCTGAAACTGTTAATTGTGTTTATGCTCAGTTGGTTCGGCATGGATAAGCTGATCCTATATGCAGTACTCAGCTTGGCTGTAGTTTTTATCGTATTTATGGTGTATCGCAGCTACTGTAAAATTCGCTTTACGGAGTCTCGTTTTAGGCTGTATTGGGATAAACAGCTATTCAATATTATGCTCTCTTTTACCGGCTGGAGTCTATGGGGTAATCTTTCTGCTGTTATGACTGGTCAGGGAATAAATGTACTCTTAAATATTTTCTTTGGGCCAGTAGCTAATGCTGCTACTGCTATTGCTATGCAAGTCTCGGGTGCGTTAAACAGTTTTATAAGTAATTTGCAGGTGGCGATTAGCCCGCAGATTATAAAGTCTTATGCAACACAGGATATGGAGTATATGCATAAGCTTGTATGTAATGGCGCTAAGTATAGTTTTTTTGTATTGTTATTATTATCCGTTCCAGTATTAAATAATATGAGTTTTATTTTGTCAGTATGGCTCGGAAATGTTCCTGACTATACAGTTGTTTTTACCAGGTTGATTATATTGAGTATCTTGATTGAAAGCCTTTCTCGTACATTTATTACTGCTGCGCAAGCTACTGGGCGTGTTAAGCTTTATCAGTTTGTTGTTGGTGGAATATTACTCCTAAATATTCCAATTTCCTATGCTATTCTCAAGGCAGGAAGTGCACCTGAAGTAGTCTTTTATGTAACTATCTCTTTGTCAGTTTCCGCGTTGTTAGCAAGGATTCAATTAGCATCATCATTGATAAATATGAAAAAGCGCAAGTATATATTTGATACGCTAGTGCCTGTGATCGCTGTAGCATTATTTGTATTTCTTGCGAATAGATTTATTAATGATTTTTTTACTGCCTCACTCTTAGATTTTTTTCTTTCTACACTAGCATCAAGTTTTTTGATTGTTGTTGCAGTTTTTTTTGTTGGTTTAAAGCAAAACGAACGCGCTTTATTAGGTCGAATATTTTTAAATATAAAAAAAAGAATGTGGCAGTAATATGACAAGTAAATATTAAGTTATAGTGCAAGTTGTTGATAATGACATGTGCACAGGGTGTGGGCTTTGTACATATAAGTGCTCATCGAATGCCCTCTCTATGGGCTGGAATAAAGAAGGCTTTCTTGTTCCTGAGCTAACGGGGTCCTGTGATAACGATGCAGCTTGTATCAGTGTGTGCCCGTTTAATCCACTACCTCTTGAGCCTGTAAAAGATGAAACGGCGTTAGCTGAAATCTTTCTTACCGAAGGTACACAAACTGAAGAAAAGCTCGGCAGGCTGACCGGTATTTATGCTGCTTACTCAAATGAGTTCCGCGAAACTTCATCCTCTGGTGGTATTGCCACGTATGTATTTGATCAGTTGCTTGATAAAGGCATCATTGACCATGTGTTTTCAGTGCGTTCACCAAATGAAAGTGGCCCGCACTATGAGTACAAAGTCGCGAGTAATAAAACTGAACTAAGAGACTCAGCAAAAACAAAATATTATCCTGTGACCTTAGCAACGGTACTACCTGAATTAGAAAAGCTTGAAGGTAAGGTTGCTATTGTTGGTGTTGCCTGTTTTGTAAAAGCGGTACGGTTAGCGCAGCACTACGATCCAGTATTGAAAGAAAAAATCCCTTTTGTTGCTGGCATTATTTGTGGGGGGGGGTGAAAAGTAAATTTTTCACTGAGTATCTTGCTTCAAAAGCAGGAGCAGATCATGAGAATATTAAGTCACCAAACTTTAGAATAAAAGATGTAACAAGTACGGCTAGCGACTATGCATTTGGTTGCGAAGACGTTGCGAGTGACGATTATAAAAAGATAAAAATGCGCGAAGTCGGCGACATGTGGGGTACAGGTCTTTTTAAAGCCAATGCATGTGATTTCTGTGATGATGTTGTTACTGAGTTGGCCGATATCTCTTTAGGCGATGCCTGGCTTGAGCCCTATAGCAAAGACGGTCGTGGTACCAGTGTGATTGTAACCCGCAGTCCTTTGGCTGAAAGCATCATACAAGAAGGCGCTAACAGCTCGGCTATTGTTATTGAGCCTATCAGCCCAGACACCATGCGCGCTTCTCAGCAAGGCAGCTATAACCATCGCCACGACGGACTTTATGTCAGAGTAAAAGAAGCGCAGGCAATGGGTGTGGCTATTCCTGAAAAAAGATATGGAAAGAAGCCCGTCACGCTTGATGTGGCCTTAGTGCAAAAGCTAAGGCGCGTGACTCGACAAAAAAGCCTAGAAGTTTGGAGTCAGACACAAACAGCCGCTGAGTTTGATAAAGAAATGCAGAGTGCTTTATTTAACTTAAGAGTTGCAACAAAGATTACACATATTAGGCGCATGGGCTTTAAGCATTTTATACAACGGTTAACAGCACGAATTATGAGAGAAAAATGAAAATAGCAATCCTTACCCAGCCCCTACATACCAACTACGGCGGCAACCTTCAAAACTTTGCCCTGCAAAAAGTGCTTACAGACATGGGGCATGAACCGGTGACTATTGATAGGCACCATACTGTTAAGTTACGTACAAAACTAAAGCTAGGCTACTTTAAAAATTTGCTTATGCATTTTTTAAAAGGCACACCTAAACCACTATGGAAAAGCTACTTTTCTTCCAAAAAAGAGCAGGCGTATCTTCGCCAAGATATCACTGCTTTTATTGATACCTATATTAATAAAACGCCGCGTCTATATTCTAACGCCGCCGTTCATGCTGTATTCAAACAAAATAAATTTGATGCAGTGATCGTGGGCAGTGACCAATGCTGGCGTCCTAAATATTCGCCTAATATTTATACCTACTACCTAGACTTTCTGAAAGACAATAAAGAAATAAAAAAACTTGCCTATGCAGCGTCATTTGGTACAGACCAATGGGAATACACCGAAGAACAAACAGCGCGTTGCAAAAAGTTAATTCAACAGTTTGACTTAGTCACAGTACGTGAAAAAGCAGCCGTTAACCTTGTTACAGAAAAACTCAACAAAGACGCCGAGTTTGTATTGGACCCTACTCTTCTCTTAAGCAAAGAAGACTACATTGAATTATTTGTTGGAAAAAACTTACCAGACAATAAAGGAATATATACTTATATACTCGATGACAGCGACTGGAAAACCCAAGTAGTAGAAACTGCAAAAGAAACACTTGGCTTGCCGCAGTTTAGCAACCAGCACAATAAACACACCATAAACAGCGAAAAAATACCCAGCATAGAAAGCTGGATAAAAGGCTTTGCCGATGCAGATTTTGTTATAACAGACTCATTCCATGGCACGGTTTTCTCAATTATTTTCAACAAGCCCTTTATCAGCCTTGTTAATGTAAGCCGTGGTGCATCAAGGTTTGAGTCCATATTGGGTGAGTTTGATCTTATGCAAAGACTGGCCAGTGATTTTGATCAACAGTACATTGAAGCACTTATAGAAGAAGCTATTGCTTATGATGGCGTAAACCAGAAGCTGGACGCTCTGCGCAGTCATTCAAAAGAAGTACTTAAAAAAGCACTGTAAGCCATCGAAATCAAGCAGTAAGAAACGGCATTAAAACCTTGCTATCTTCATTCTTATTTCAAGCTTATTACTAGCCTGCAACAACCAGCGTTTACGTAGCGATGAGAGGCCGCTGCCTACTAGATAGATATAGTTATAGCTACAAAGCCTCATTGCATCAATAAGCCGTTTGCTACGGAAGCATTATGTGTATGTTTGTGAGGCGTTGGGGGATGGGAAGTAAAATAGCTGAGCCTTTATAATATCTGGCTTACGGTGCTGTATAATCCAGCACATATATTCTTGCTGATGTAAGTTGTTTTGAAATATTAAACATAAATATTTTTAGCTGTTCGCACAAAATTTAAAAAAGTAAAATAACTAATGGCAACCGTAATTTTTTATAACTTTATACTACTTAGCAGCACTTTTTTTGTGTGGGCAAGCGAGAAAGGACGCACGCGATTTGACCGCTGGTTTCTGCTAGGTATCGCCTTTTTGCTTGTGTTTGTGCCTGCGGCAATACGTTATGACATAGGTACAGACTATGTTAATTACTTAGCAATATATGAAGGCACGTCAGCTACAAAAACACTTGAGCCTTATAAGTTTAAAGAGCCTTTATTCTACTTTGTTAATTGGTTTTACCAAAGTATTGACGCTCATTTTCAATGGGTGTTTGCCACATTCGCTTTTATATTTACGGCTGTAGCTTTTAAAGCATACCCAAAAAAGAATGCTTGGTTACTGCACTTCTTGTTTTTTTCGATGTTGTGGTTTTTTAGCTTTAATGGTATTAGGCAAGCAATTGCCTTGTCATTTTGTTTGTTAGCTTTATTTAATTATTTTGATAAACGTTACTTATGGTTTGCTTTTTTAACTGTTCTTGCTTCTTTCTTTCACCAAAGTGCTCTACTAATAACCTTAGCAGGTGTTATTGCATTAATACCCTTGCCAAATTTTTTGAAAAACAAGGTTTCACCTTTGGTTATTTTAGGCGTGTTAGCAATTGCTTTATTTTCTACGAGTCTTCTACTTAGTTATATGGAACAAATTTTAAATTTAATAGGCTTAACAAAATACGCTAATTACTTTAATAGCACTAGGCACTTTATTCCAAGAGGTTTTGGCACGGGCTTGGGTGTGCTGGCTAAAGTGTTATTCTCTATTTTTATAATATCTAATATTAAAAGCTTTGTTGACATCAATAAAAACTACTGGTTATTAATAATTTTAATAGCCCTTTATGCTTTAGGTGTAGTGCTTGCAAATCAAATTATTATATTTGGTAGGATGG
Source organism: Venatoribacter cucullus (assembly GCF_016132445.1). Lineage (NCBI taxonomy): Bacteria > Pseudomonadati > Pseudomonadota > Gammaproteobacteria > Oceanospirillales > Oceanospirillaceae > Venatoribacter > Venatoribacter cucullus. The sequence continues at coordinate 852,131 of NZ_CP046056.1, forward strand.
CAGACACTTTTGTGGTTGCGCAAATTTTGGGCGCATATTTGCTGTGGACATTACCCCGCAATAAAAAACTTAATAGACTGGTAGTTAGTATATTCATGCTATTTCTTATCTTGTCTTTCACTAAAGATGGGTTTGGTATTGAAACCAGTTACGCAGACCCAAAACGTAACCCTTATCAAACTATTTTCTCAGAGTAAAAATGTCTAATAATCCTAAAATATCTGTAATTATCCCCGTTTATGGGGTTGAAAAGTACATAGCAAAGTGTATCGAAAGCATTAAAAATCAAAACTTTACTAATTTTGAAGCGATTTTAATTAATGACGGCACTAAAGATAATTCTGTAGCAGTTGCAGAAGATGCGATTGCTGGCGATGAACGCTTTATCATATTACATAAAGAAAATGGCGGCCAAGGTTCTGCTCGTAACCTGGGTTTAGACAATGCACGTGGTGATTATATTGCTTTTATAGATAGTGATGATTGGGTAGAACCACGTTACTTACAAGCTATGTATGAAAAGATAACTGAAGAAGATGCAGATATTTGTACTTGTGATGTTAGGCTTTTGAGTCCTGAAGGTTCTTTAGAGAAGGAATTCGTTAGTTTGGTTGATAAATATAAAGAAACAAATGATATTTTAAACTCGGGCTTTTTTATATCTAACTGGTTTTGGGATAAGTTATATAGAAAAAATGTTTTTTCTCATCATAGATTTGATTTAAATGTAAGAACCTTTGAAGATGCTCATCTTTTGTTCCGTGTTGTATATGGAAATAAATTAACCAGTGTGCATGAGTATTTGTATAACTATATTCAGCACCAAGGCTCAACCAGTCATGATTTAAAGCCAAGCTATTTACAAGATAGAGTGGCTGTTAAAAACAAACAATTAGAATTTGCAAAAGAACATGGTGTTGATGATGCTAAATATCTTCTTCATGTGTATTTAAAAACCTTTATTTATTTCTGTATTAAAACATTTTCACGCTATTCCAAAAACTATTCAGAAGATATTAAAAAACTTAAAGTTGAAATAGACGCTGATAAATTTACTTTTAAAAATATTTTTTTCATGATTAAAAAAGAAAAGAAGGCAGGTTTATCTTTACTGCTTTTTAAAATATCCCCCCAAGCTTTTAGGCTGTTTGCCCGCTTTTGGTTTAGAAACCACGCTGCTTAGATATATTATTAAAATGAAGCTCATCTCCTATTAGATCAACTCAGGCAACAGCCCTAAAGAAATACACACGGATGATGGTATGGTGTTAATCGTTGGTTATTACAACCATAAAAACCAGCATGCAAAAGGCGAAAAAGCCTTAGGCGCACACTGGGGGGATTATCCGCAATCAAGAGGTGTGCTAAGCCCTTGTGTTATACCTGCTTCTACTAGAAGCGCTATTTTATCGGGCTTGTTACACCAAGCGGTATTGAGCAAAAAGCAGGTGCAAATAATGCGCATCACTGAAGCTTTAGCATTTTTTAACACCTAGAAAACATAATGATTAATCTTTCTATAAACCTTCAAAACTGCTACGGAATCCCCAGTCTAGATTACGAGTTTAAATTCGCTAACCAAAACCACAAAGGAAGGCGTATTGAACAAGCCTATGCCATTTATGCCCCTAACGGTTTAATGAAAACCTCTTTTGCTAAAACTTTTACCGATTTGGCAGGTGGAAAGCAGCCTAAAGAAGAACGCTTTAACCGAACATCAAGTGCAGTGGTGTTGTGGGATGGTGCTGCAATTCAACCAGATCAGATTTATGTTTTAGATTCCGAGGTGGATATATCTACTCGTACAGAGGCAATGACTAGTTTACTGGTTAACCAAGCCCAAAAAGCTGAGTACGACAAATTAGTAAAGGAGCTTAATGCACTGCAAGATAAGTTAAAAACTGAATTGCAAAAAGCATCAGGCGTTAAAAAAAACGATGTGGCATCTACTTTATGTAAAGATATGAACACAGGCCGAGATTTTATTGCCGCTGTGCAGGCTGCGTTAAAAATAGAGTTAGACAATGACTGTGCGGCATTTAAATACCAAGATATTTTTGAACCAGACGCAAGCGGGTGAAAACTTCGCTGTGTTACGTCATATTGCATTGAATCTGCTTAACGCAGACACGAGTTTTAAAGCGGGCATTAAGCGAAAACAAAAACGGGCAGGACGAAATAACGATTACCTATTGCGAGTCCTTGCAGGGCAAGGGGTTTCGTAATCTTGCCCTGCCTATATTACCTAAAAATATTCACAGCTTTTTTCAGGAAAGGTTACGATGAAAATTTTATGCTAATCGAATTCTAGCGACATTTAAAGCTTGAAAAATTTTATAATTGATTGAATTTCATTTATTATGTGACTAGCCTTTACAATCAATAGCTAGTCTAATATTACCGGGAGCAGGTTTTAAATGAGTTTAACCTCCATGGAAGTCTCTACTTTTGCTCGGCATATGATTTGCCCTGAGCGTGTTCGAAATAAAAGCAGCGCTAACTTGAGTTCTCTTGGTTTGCAGGACTATGAAAGTTACCCCTATAAACACTTAAGTAATCATTACTCAGCCGATAGTTTGCCAACTACTGATACCCTCATAGAGAAAATTAAAGATACTTTAAAAGTTGTTATAGAATCAGGTAAAAAGCCACTTCTTCTTCTGAGCGATGGCAAAGACTCGATGAGTTTGGCTATTGCATTCCAGGAGCTAGGCGTATCAGTCACTACGCTTACATTTCTTAGAAAAGATGATTTGGAGTTGCGTGAATATATAAAAATATCAGCTGAAGAAATGGGGCATACTCCATTTTTCTTAGATGTTAACGATATACTTAGTACTTTTGATGAAAACTACTTTGTTAATGCTTCTAAACATCTTACTTATCCTGTAATGGATCAAGCGTTACTATTCTTTGTTTTTGGAATAAAAAAATTTTTTGAAGACCATTCAAAAAGAGCATCCGAATATGTGATTATTGATGGCATGGGAAACGATGAGACCTTTGGTCATTTGCCAACTGCACAACAACTAAAATCATTTAAGCTTTCCAAGGCAAAGCTTTGGAGATTAATACCACATTCGTACGGAAGCTTTAGATGGTACATAAGATCCCCTTTTGAATCGCATGGTGGTCTTTCAGCCCTTTCTTATTTTTTTCCAATTCCAAAAGCATACGATTTAAACAAATACTTCTCGTTCTTTAATGCATCATTGCTACCCCTAAAATTTGTTGATTTTAGAGCCTTCTCCAGAGGGCAGTATAATGATCGTCAATGCATGATGGGAAAAACTATGGTTGCCGCACGTGCCGCGGGGTCAGATGTATATTTTCCATGGGCTACTGAAAACTTAAGTCATTATGTGTTCAACTTACCAATAGTTAGTAAGTTTTGCTTCGAATCTTTAACAAACAAAATTTTGCTTCGTGACTTATTAAAAGAAAAAATAAACTGGGAGCAGAAAAAAAGAGGAGTGGATTTGTATTTTGATATTAATCCAGTGGACTTTAGTAACGGGGTAATTTCAAAAATCATCCCTGCTAAATTTGTACTCGCTATTGATAAGAAGCTAGCCCCAAGAGCCGTTAAACAACGCGCATACTTAGAGCTTTTGAATCTAATTGCATATTGTAAGTCCCGCGATTGGAATGAGAATATAATGAATGAAATTCTCTACGGAAATTAAAAAAGGCGGCTAGCAACTTGAATCTAATCAGTATTTCTATAATAACTCCTTCCTATAACTCTTCCTTACTTATTTCTAACACTATTAAATCTGTGTTAGCTCAAACAGTAACAGATTGGGAAATGATCATTGTCGACGATTGTTCCTCTGATAACTCCGTTGATGTGATTCAGTCTTTTGTAGATCAAGATCCGCGAATTAAGCTGATTCAACTGGCTGAGAACTCAGGCGCTGCTGTTGCCCGCAATACTGCAATCGAAGCTGCGAAAGGCCGTTATATAGCTTTCTTAGACAGTGATGATACTTGGTTGCCTAATAAGCTTGAAAAGCAAGTTGCGTTTATGCAAGAAAATAATTACCCATTTACTTACGCTGCTTATGACAAGGTGAATGAATCTGACGAGGTATTTGGTAATGTTGGTGTGCCAAGTAAAGTAGCTTACTCAGATTTACTTAAATCCTGCTCGATAGGCTGTTTAACTGCTATTTACGATACTGAGTATTTTGGCAAAGTTTATATGCCGCTAATAAGAAAGCGTCAGGATTTAGGACTGTGGTTAAAACTACTTAAGAAAACTAAGTATGCCTATGGTCTTAATGAGACATTAGGTTTGTATAAAGTACGTTCAGATTCAATTTCAGCGAATAAAAAAAGTGCTGCTTTGTTTACTTGGCGCTTATACCGTGAAGTTGAGCAAATAAACTTGCTTAAATCAATTTATTATTTCTCACACTATGCTGTTCGCGGCTTGTTACGTACAAAATATCCAGGCGTTGCTAGAGCCTTAGGCATTTTGAAGTGATTATATTGTGTATACCAAAGTTAATTTAAGGAAGTTGATATGAAAATCGCTATTGCCGGTACTGGTTATGTGGGGCTATCTAATGCTGTTTTATTAGCTCAGCACAATGAGGTGATAGCAGTAGATATCATTGCTGAAAAAGTTCAACAGCTTAATGCTGGCCAGTCACCGATTGAAGACAAAGAAATCCAAGCTTTTTTAATTGAAGGCAATCTTAATTTTACTGCTACGCTCGATGGCGCTACTGCTTATGCAGACGCTGATTTTGTAATTATTGCTACACCTACCGATTACGATCCAAAAACTAATTACTTCAATACCAGCAGTGTCGAGACTGTAATTCAGGCAGTGCTAGCGGTTAATCCTAATGCTGTGATGGTGATCAAGTCTACAGTTCCCGTGGGTTACACTGAAGAAGCTAAACAGCGATTTAATACGCAGAATCTACTTTTCTCGCCTGAGTTTTTACGTGAAGGCAAGGCACTATACGACAACCTGCATCCATCACGTATTATTGTTGGTGAACGCTCAGCAAGAGCAGAGCAATTTGCTCAGCTATTACTACAAGGTGCAATTAAGAAAGATGTACCGCTGTTATTCACGGAAAGCACCGAAGCCGAAGCGATAAAATTGTTTTCTAATACCTATCTAGCTATGCGCGTGGCCTACTTTAACGAGTTGGACAGCTACGCCGAAGCTTATGGTTTAGACAGTCGACAAATTATTGAAGGCGTAGGACTCGACCCACGTATTGGCAATCATTACAACAATCCGTCTTTTGGTTATGGTGGTTACTGCCTCCCTAAAGACACCAAGCAGCTTTTGGCTAACTACGAACAGGTGCCTAATAATATTATTCGCGCAATTGTAGATGCCAACCGTACTCGTAAAGACTTTATTGCCGATGCGGTATTAAAGCGCAAGCCTAAAGTTGTTGGTGTGTATCGCTTAGTTATGAAAACCGGCTCTGATAACTTTCGAGCCAGCGCCATGCAAGGTGTGATGAAGCGCATTAAAGCGAAAGGCATTGAAGTGATTGTGTATGAGCCCGTACTCGATGAAGCGTACTTTTTTGGCTCAAGAGTGATTCGAGATTTATCCGCGTTTAAGCTAGAAGCTGATGTAATTATCTCAAATCGCTTGTCTATTGAGTTGGAAGATGTGGTGGATAAGGTTTATACCCGTGACTTGTTTGGTAGCGACTAAGGAAGGCTGTTTTGATTGGTACATGGACTAACGCTTTCTATTCAATTGCCCCCGATGCTTTTATACCCGCACAACGAGTCAGCTTCGGCACTTCTGGCCATCGCGGTTCTTCTTTAACCCAACCTATACAGCACGCTGATGCCTGTCTTTTTAAGGGAGGTATTGGATTATGAAATCAAAAGAGCGTCAGTAATTTTGGCGGCAGCACATTGAAACATGGCAGGCATCGGGTTTATCCGGAGCCGCTTTTTGTAAACAGTATGATCTGAACTATGCACAGTTTAATTATTGGCGACCAGCCAAGCAGATGCCAGAGATCTACTTGTACCGTATCGGCTGGCCAATTCAACCAGCAATTAATGTCTATAAATGATGGCAGCTTTGATTTAACTCGTATTAGAGAGATAAACAAACTTGCAAACTACCCCATAGCTAACAAAGATATAGCTAAGGAGACTCTGAATAAGTCCTCAAAATCAGCGATAATACGGCCATCGTCAACTGCATAGGATTCCGTGCTTTTATGGATCAGATCACTTTCTCCGAAGCCGAGTACCAGACCAAGAAGCGCAAGACACGTCGCGAGATCTTTCTGGATCGGATGGACAACCTGATTCCGTGGAATCAGCTGGAGAAAAAGGTAGCCCGTTATTATCCCAAGGGTCAGAACGGACGGCCTCCTTATCCTTTGTCTGCCATGCTGCGAGTTCACTGCATGCAGTTGCTCTATAACCTCAGTGATCCCGCCATGGAAGACGCCCTGTACGAGATCGAATCCATGCGCCAGTTTGCTGGACTGAAGCTGGATCGTCTGCCAGGCGAAACCACCATTCTTAAGTTCCGCCATTTTCTGGAGCAGCATGGCCTTGGCAAGGTACTGTTCAAAGAAGTGAATAAGCATCTTGAGAAAAACGGCCTGATGCTGCGTGAAGGCAGCATTGTCGGTGCCACCATCATTTCTGCACCGAGTTCCACCAAGAACAAGACCGGCCAGCGTGATCCGGAAATGCATCAAACCAAGAAGGGCAATGAGTGGCGCTTCGGAATGAAGATGCACATCGGCGTCGATGACACGCTGGGCCTCATCCACAGTATTGATACCACCGCTGCCAACGTGCACGACATTGTGCCCACGGACAAGCTGCTGCATGGTGAAGAGCAACGGGTTTTCGGCGATGCCGGCTACCTCGGTATTCAAAAGCGGTCTGAACATAAGCACCGCCAGAATGTATCGTGGTACATCGCTACGCGCCCTGGGGCACGAAAAACGCTGGATGCTGAAAAGCTTAAAGCCGAGAAAATCAAAGCCAGCGTTCGTGCCAAGGTCGAGCATCCATTCCGGTACATAAAGCAGGTCTTTGGCTACAGCAAAGTTCGCTATCGCGGCTTGGCCAAGAACAACAACCGGTTGCATTTGCTGGCCGCGTTCAGCAACCTGCTTATTGGTGGAAAATACCTTCTGGCATAGGGCCAGTGCGCCTGTTTTCCGCCAAAATGGCGGGGAATGGGCAAAAAATATGCAAGCAACGGGAAAATAGCGTCTGAATTTCATATTTTTGCCGGTTTATGCCGATGCTGGTGAAAATTGGCAGTTATTCAGACCTTCCCTGGATATGGTAAATGCCTTTGAATCGGCCAGTGGTGTAACAGTGCCTTACAAGTTGGTTGACCGCCGTGCGGGGGATATTGCGGTGTGTTATTCCAACCCGTCTAAGGCGTTTGCTGAGTTGGGCTGGCAGGCGCAGTTGGGGTTAGAACGGCTGATGGCCGATGCGTGGCGTTGGCAAAAAAATAATCCCAATGGTTACGGGAGTTAACCAATTATGAATACCGTTCTGCTGACAGGCTCTAGCGGCTTTGTTGGCTCTGCTTTATTGGCTGAACTTAAAAAGTTACCTGAGTTTCATGTAGTTTCTGCGGTTCGTTCTGCTGTTTCGCCTGCTTCCGATGATGTTGTTGTGGTTGGCAATATTGATGGCACTACGGATTATTCCTCGGCACTTAACGGTGTTGATGTAGTGGTTCACTCTGCTGCGCGTGCGCACATTATGCGTGATGAAGTAGCCGACCCACTGGCGGAATATCGTAAGGTAAACGTAGAAGGCACGCTGAACCTTGCTAAGCAGGCAATTGCAGCGGGGGTAAAGCGGTTTGTTTATATCAGTTCTATTAAGGTTAATGGCGAAAGCACAACCGGGTTGCCAGCCTTTATCGAGGCCGATGCAGCGAAACCGGAAGATCCTTACGGTGTTTCTAAGTACGAAGCCGAAGAAGGTTTGCGCTTACTGGCGCAGGAAACCGGTTTAGAGGTAGTTATTATTCGCCCGCCGCTGGTGTATGGGCCGGGTGTTAAAGCTAACTTTCTGAGTTTGCTTAAGTTATCAGCTACTGGGTTGCCTTTGCCTTTTGGAGCAGTGAATAACCACCGCAGTATGGTGTATGTGGGTAACCTGGTGAGTTTTATTATTCGCTGCATTCAGCACCCTATGGCTGCTAACCAAACCTTTTTGGTGTCGGACGGTGAAGATGTTTCACTGCGTAACCTGGTTACTTATATTCGCTTGTGCCTGGGCTGTTCGCCGCGTTTGCTACCCGTGCCGGTAGGGTTGTTTAAGCTGGCCGGTGCGTTAACGGGTAAGCGGGGTGTGGTGGATCGTTTAGTGGGTGATTTACAGGTCGATTCCTCCAAGGCCCGTACGTTGCTGGAGTGGGTGCCGCCGTTTACGGTAAGCCAGGGTGTTGAAGCGACTGTGGCCGATTTTATGAATAAGGACAAATAACGTGTTACGCATTTTTGATTTTACCTTTGCCCTGTTGGGGCTGGTGTTTGGTTTTCCGGTGTTGTTGGTTATTTATGTGCTGGGGTTGTTTGATACGGGGTCGCCGTTGTTTTGGCAGGAGCGGGTAGGGCGGAATAAAAAGCCGTTTACCTTGGTTAAGTTCCGCACCATGACGGTGGATACCGCGTCGGTGGCCAGCCATTTGGCCTCTACGGCGTCTATTACCCGTATGGGTGGTTTTTTGCGTAAAACCAAGCTGGATGAGCTGCCGCAGTTGTGGAATGTGCTGAAAGGTGAAATGAGTTTGGTTGGCCCGCGTCCGAATTTGTTTAACCAGGATGAGTTGATTGCCGAGCGTGATGCGCTGGGTGTGTATGCGGTTCGGCCGGGTATTACCGGGTTGGCGCAGGTGAATGAGATTGATATGTCGATGCCGAAGCTGTTGGCGGAGACCGATGCGAAGATGATAGCCGAGATGTCGGTGGGGAATTATTTCCGCTTTATTTTGCAGACGGTTACCGGGAAAGGGGCGGGTGATAGGGTTCGGTGATGGGCCGCCGCTGTGCGGCTGGCCTATTGCGGCCTTCGGCCGCTGGTATTGCAAGGGGAGGTATCCCCTTGAGAACCCCTCTGGCCCGCGTTTCAGCTTAACCTTGCTGAAAACAGCCGCCAACGGCCACGGATCGTAAGGCGCGTCGTGCGCCACGATCCTCGCCCGGTCCGTCCGGGCGGGCCTACCGGCTGTTTTAAGCTACGGGCTGAAACGAATGGGCCGGGAAAACAGTAGCGGCTGCGCCGGCTGTGTAGGAGTGACATTTTTGTCACGATTCGGGCCGGTAGGGCCGTTTATATTGGCCCGCCGTTGGCGGGCATCGCGGCAGGAATGCCGCTCGTACGGTTTTATCGCGGCAGGAATGCCGCTCGTACAGCGGGTAGGTTAAGCGTTAAGGGTTGGGCGTTCTGCGTGCTCGGGTTGTAGGAGTGACATTTTTGTCACGATTCGGGCGGCAGGGCCGTTTATATTGGCCCGCCGTTGGCGGGCATCGCGGCAGAAATGCCGCTCGTACATTGCTCGCGGAACCTTTAACGCCGAACTTTGAACGGCTAATCGATTGGGCCGGGAAAACAGTAGCGGCTGCGCCGGCTGTGTAGGAGTGACATTTTTGTCACGATTCGGGCCGGTAGGGCCGTTTATATTGGCCCGCCGTTGGCGGGCATCGCGGCAGAAATGCCGCTCGTACATTTTCATCGTGGCAGGAATGCCGTTTTTTTAAACCCGCTTCGGCGGGTTTTTGTGTTTTTATGGTCTGGTTTTTTAACAGTGTTTTTTTAACAGGGTTTTGCATGGTTACGCTGGGGTTAGTAAATCCGAAAGATGCCGCGAATGTGGGGTCGGTGTTGCGGGCGTTGGGTTGTTATGGCGCGGATGGGGTGGTGTATACCGGCACCCGTTACGATGTTGCGGCGCGGCATCATACCGATACCAAGAATCTGCGTGAGCAGGCGAATATCCGTAAGGTATCCGGTATGCAGGAGGCGCTGGCGCAGTTGCCGGCAGGTACGAAGCTGGTGTGTGTGGAGTTGGTGGTGGGGGCGGTGCCGTTACCGGAGTATCAGCACCCGCAGGATGCGTTGTATGTGTTCGGCCCGGAGGATGCCAGCCTGCCGGCCGATGTGGTGCAGGCGGCGGATGATGTGGTGTACATCCCGACGGTGGGCTGTATGAACCTGGCGGCCACGGTGAATGTGCTGTTGTACGACCGGCTGGCGAAGCTGGGGCCGGCGGCGGGTATACAGGCGGGGGATGCGTTGATAATGGCCAGCCGGGATAACCGGAATAGGTTAAGACGCTAAATGCCTGACGCTCGCTGCGCTGGACGGGAGACGGGAGACGGGAACGCGCAAGCAGCCCGCCGTTGGCGGGCATCGCGGCAGAAATGCCGCTCCTACAGTAAATTCGTTGGGCGTTGGGCGTGCTTGGTGTGTAGGAGTGACATTTTTGTCACGATTCGGGCCGGTAGGCTCGTTTATGCAGCGTTGATGTTTATTGGCCCGCCGTTGGCGGGCATCGCGGCAGAAATGCCGCTCGTACAGTAAATTCGTTGGGCGTTGGGCGTTGGGCGTGCCCGGTATGTTGCTACAACGCTCGCGGAACCCTCAACGCTGAACCTTGAACGGCTATTCGATTCGGGCCGGTAGGCTCGCCGAGTTCTGAATAAAAAAGACACCATTGTATCTTTTCGGCGTATAATTACGGCAATTTTAGATATTGGGGTGTCTTATGGTCTCGCTGCTCTCCGCCCATGATGTACAAACCGCACTGGCTGCTTATGTGCAGCAACGGCGCAAAGCCCTGAAGTGGTCTCGGGCTGAGTTGGCTGTACGCAGTACCGTGCCGGCCCCTACTATTAAAAAATTTGAAACCACGGGTCAGATTTCCCTGCGCCAGTTGTTACTGCTGTGGCAGTGCGTCGATAACCTGCAACGCTTGCATGCTCTTACACAAGAATCTGCGCAAAAAGCCATGCCGCGCAGTCTGGCTGAGGTACTGGCCGAATGAGTATGGAACCGATCCGGCAGTTAACCGTATGGCGCACGTTCAGTGATGGCCTGAAGGTTGCTGCGGGCGGCCTGGCGCAAAACCGGCAGGGCGTGTTTTTTCAATACAATGAAGCCTATTTGCAGCAGTACCCGGCGTTATCGCCGTTCACTCTGAAAACCGATTCCAGCGTTCAGTTGGCACCTGCGCAACCTCACGCTGGTTTACATGGCGTGTTCGCCGACTCTTTGCCCGATGGCTGGGGCTTATTGCTGATGGATCGGGTGTTTCGTCAGCATGGCATGTTACCCGCACAGGTAACTGCTATGGATCGGTTAGCCTTTGTCGGTAACAGCGGTACCGGTGCCTTAAGTTATACCCCCGCAACCCCTATTGCCCCGGCAGCAGACCAGCAGCCGGTTGATATCGCTAACCTCGGCTTGCAGGCTCAGGCGGTATTTGATGGACAAACGACCGATGTCCTGGCCGAATTGGTGGCGGCTGGCAGTTCTGGCGGTGCTCGCCCCAAAGCCCAGCTGTACTTTGCTAAGGGGAGCGAACAGGTCTGCCGTACCCGCCCGCTTGCTGGCGATGAGGCCTGGCTGGTGAAATTCACCTCGGCCAATTTACCCCTGGGCCATGAAGAGGGGCTGTGTGAAGCCACTTATTTAACGCTGGCCCAGCGGGCGGGGTTGCAGGTTCCCAATTGGCGTTTATTACCAGCGCCGCAAGCTTCCGGGGCACAAGCATGGCTTGCTGTGGAGCGGTTTGACCGGGTATGGCGGCCAGACGATGTGCCAGGCAGTTTGCATCTGCACAGTGCTTGCGGTTTGCTGGATGCCGATTTTCGTACTCCCAGCCTGGATTATCAGGATCTCATTAAAGCCAGCAGCCAGTTGTGCCGTAGCGTAAAAGCCGCGCAGCTGCAGTTTTTGCGCGCCGTTTTTAATTTGTTCGCTCTGAACCAGGATGACCACAGCAAAAACTGGGCGTTTCTGCAGATGGATAACGGCGACTGGCAGCCGGCTCCGTTCTACGACATTACCTTCAGCCCTGGCCGCTTTGGTGAGCACAGCACCGCTTATGCCGGTTACGGTAAAAACCCGCCGTTAAAAGCCCTGCAACGTCTGGCTGCCGAAGCAGGCTACGCCGACTGGCAACAAGCCCGCCAGCAAATCAGCGGTGTTTTGGCGGCGCTGGCAGGTTTTTCTGATGTTGCTAAGGCGTTGGGCGTCAGCCCGGAAACTACCCGGTTAATACAGCAGCAGCTGAATCAGCAGTACCAATACCTGCGTGCTGGGCTGGATGTCTGATGCTTGTTGCCTGAAGCTCGCTGCGCTGGATGGGAGACGCTGCTGTCGTGGGGTGTTGAGGGTTAGGCGTTGGGCGTGCTCGGGGTGTAGGAGTGACATTTTTGTCACGAATCGGGCTGCCAGGCCCGTTTATGCAGCGTTGCTGTTCATTGGCCCGCCGTTGGCGGGCATCGCGGCAGAAATGCCGCTCCTACATTGCTCGCTGAACCCTTAACGCCGAACGTCGAACTTTGAACGCCAAACCTTGAACGGCCAATCGATTGGGCCGGGAAAACCGTCAGGGACGCTGGGTTTTGTGGGATTAGGATTTTGTGGGAGCGGGAATCGCCATGGATGGTGTGAATGCCGGTTTTGCCGGAGCAAAAACCGGTCCATGCCCGCGAATCGGCCCTATAGGCCGCCTGGATAATAATCGGCCCCGCAGGGACCGATTATGCAAATCAGGAAGTAACGGGTACCCCGTTGGCCTTCTCTTGCTGAATATCCAGTGTGGCATCCAGTGATGCATAGCCAACAAAATCCGGCTTTTTAGTATTTATTACATGGAAGATAAGCGCAAAATCACGCCATTCGTAGTTCTTTTCAAGGTGAGAATCCAGCCGAGAAAGGCTTAACGCTACCGAATAGTTGCCTTTGCCGATATTGGCATTAAAGCTGTACCGGTATACTACTCTGTCGCCCGCTTTAAGGTTTGTTAACGGTCGATTGATACGATGGGTGTTTATGCCGTAAATAGCCTGGCCCATGCGGTCTTTAATCATAAAGCCGAGCACTAATCGGTCAATGTCCTGGTTAACGTCTGCCGTTATTTGCAGCGTGACGGCTGTTCCGGTTTCTATTACATCAACCTGCTTTCCGTCGGCATTCAGCAGTATCACATCTGCAATACTGGCTTCGCCTGTGCCCGAAATTGTACGGATTTTGTTGTCGGCCAGACGCTCCTGGCGAATAGTACTTTGTTCGCGTTCTGCAATCATGGCGCTGAAGTAGTCCATTACTTCTTCGGGCGCGCCTTCCATTTTCAGGCGGCCTTTATCCAGTAATATGGCGCGGTCGCAGATTGTTTGTATGGCTTGCCGGTCATGCGAAACAATTAACAGTGTGGTACCCAGTTTGCGGAACTCACGTATGCGGTCGAAGCTTTTATGCTGAAAGTAGGCGTCACCTACCGATAAGGCTTCGTCCACAATCAGAATATCCGGGCGCCTGGCGGTCGCTACGCTGAATGCCAGCCGCATCTGCATGCCGCTGGAATAGGTGCGCACAGGTTGATCCATGTATTCACCGATTTCGGCAAAAGCTTCAATATCGGGCATCAGCTGGTGCAGTTCTTCTACGGTCATGCCCAATAGCTGTCCGGCCATAAAGACATTTTGACGGCCGGTAAATTCGTGGTGAAAGCCCATGCCCAGTTCCAGCAGCGCTGCTACCCGGCCTTCAAAACGGATGTGGCCACTATTGGGTTGGGTTGTGCCGGTAATCATTTTAAGCAGGGTACTTTTGCCCGCACCGTTAACACCAATAATGCCCAGTGCCTCTCCAGGGTTAACCTGAAAATTAATATCTTGTACCACCCAGTGCAGCTGGTGGCGTGGGCCGGTAAAAGGGAGAAGCCATTCGGCAAGCCGTGACCAGCGGGTTGGGTATTGGCGGTAGGCTTTACCAAGATTTGTTACCTGAATTGTTCCCATCAGAGTTCATCCACCATTTCACCCGCGCGTTTGCGGAACATTGATAACGCCAGCAAACTTAAAACTATCGATACGACTGCCATTGGCCACAGTGAGTGCCATGCAGGCGCTACGCCTTGTACAAAGATCCCTTGATAGGCTTGTACCAGCGGAGTCATAGGATTCCATGCCAGTATGCTAGCAATGTTGTCTGGCAATATACTGGGTGGGTAGATAATAGGCGTAAACCAGAACCAGAATTGCAGCACAATCCCGGTTAGCTGGCCTACATCGCGAAAGAATACGTTCAGTATGCCCAGAATAATGCCCAGTGAGGCTGCAAAGATAACTTGTATTAATAGCACCGGCAGCATGGCCAATACCACCCAACCAGGAAAGTTACCGGTAATAACCAGAAAACCGATAAACAACCCAAAGATAATGGTGAAGTTAAGCAGGGCATTCAGTACCACGATAATAGGCAAACAAATGCGGGGGAAGCTGAGCTTTTTCAATAATGAGGCGTGCTCAAGAAATACCCCTTGGCTGCGTCCGATAATTTCGGCAAAAAGCCCCCAGGTAAGCAGGCCAGCACATAGGTAAATACCATAACCGAAATCGTTGGCAACACCGGGCAGTCTTGCTTGCATCAGTTGCGAGAAGATGACGGTGTAAACAATGATCATGGCCAGCGGGTTAAGAATTGTCCACACGGCTCCCAATAGCGAGTTGCGGTAGCGGGTCTGGAACTCCCGTTGTACGCTGCCTATAACGAAGCCCCGGTATTGCCAGAGGGATTTAAACATTGCGGTGGCCATGGTTGTTGAGGGCTAATTCATTTTGGGGCTTACGAGCAATGATGATCTGACTCTTCGGCATTGCATCATCCAGTGCTTTTTTGATTTTTTCACCGTCAGGCATTTTTAGTAGTGTTTCCCACGTGCTATTCCAGTATTTCAGCAAGGGGTGCAAGGGAGAATTCAGATCTTGGTTACAGGTCCAGAAAAAGGACCAGAAGATTGACCAATAAAATCCATAACTACTGCGCTTTTCTATAACTAATCCCGCGTCTGTAATAAGTTTAGAAAAATCATCGTTTGAGAAGATGTTTATGTGGAAAGGCTTTTCAAAATAAAGTGCAGGTGCTACTTTCTTCTGTACTTCTTCACTCAGCGGATCTGGAACACTCAATAAGTAGAGCGCCCCGGGCTTGCCGACACGAACAAGCTCTTGAATAAAGATGACCGGATTTTCTACATGCTCAATTACTTCAGTGCATACTATTCGATCAAATTTGTTATCAGATAGAGCTAAGGGGGCAGAGTTGCTTACTAAGCCATGGAGTGCTCGCGCCTTGCTATTTTTTAATCTTTCGAGCGTTGAATTAACCATTAATGGGTCAATGTCAACAAAAGTGATTTCCGCTCTCTGGTTGGCGCAGAAGTTAGAGTTTCCACCTTCGCCACAGCCAACATCCAAAACATGATGCTCGGGTTTTATATCGAAACCAGTAAATAGTTCATTGGTTTCATTTTGAAACCAGCCACTAAGGCAGGCGTCTTGTAAACTGCAGTCAGCAGATATTTCTTGCCCTGATGGCATTGTGGTGTCTTGTTTTCCGAACAGGTAGTTTTTGATACGACTCAGCATTTAGATTCCCGGTATTACTTTTGAATGATTTTATATTCGGATGTTGATGGTTTAATTTTCTGGTCTTGGTTCTCAAAACGCTCCGCTATGCGGGCGCCACGCTTGCGCAATGGCATTTCAATAAACCGATAGTTAAGCTCACTGGAAACGATAATTAAGATAGTGGCTGTAAGTAAGTAATGCCAGAATAAACTATTGCTTGGAACTTGTTCATTAAGTGGCTCGATTATGGCTTTCGGGCGATAACGATCTGGCTTTTGGGTAATGCCTCATCCAGCGCTTTTCGGATGGGTTCTGCTTCAGGAAGGCTAATGAGGCGATCCCATATTGAAGCCCAGTCATCTAGGATCGGATAAAAAGGCGGTTGAACACCGTTGTGAGAGGTTTCTCTGGCAGGTGTTTTTGCTGCTTTATCACAAGCCCACAACAGGCAGATCCAAATATTCCAGAAAAATCCATAGCCTGTATGGTCTATAACCTCAAGGCCAGCCTCTGTCACCAGATTGGCCAGTTTTTCTTTACTAAAAATATGAATGTGATTGGGTTTCTGAAAATATTCTGGTGGCGCAAAAGGTTTTTGCAGGTTTTCTGATGCTGCATCAGGAACCGAAATCAGATAGAGGGCGCCTGGTTTGCCAATACGCGCCAGTTCCGCCATAACAGCCGCCGGATCGTCTACATGCTCAAGCATTTCCATGGAGATAACCCGGGTGGCAAGATTGCTTTCCAGTGGCAGGGGCATGCAATTGGTTACAACGCCCTGGTGGCTACGGGCTGGTGTTTCTTTTACTTTTTCGGTAAGCCTATCAATGCTGTCCTGACCGATATCACAGTAAACAACGTGTGCTCCGGTTCTGGCGCAAAATAAGGTGGCACCACCGGCGCCGCAGCCTACATCCACTACGGTATCTCCAGCACTGATCGGAAAACCACGGAATAGTTCGTTCTGATCGTTCTGGTACCAGCCTGCTCTGACTGCATCTTTCAAACCAACATCGCGGGAGTCAGAAAATTCTGGGTTTAACTTCTTCTTTTCCCATTCTGCTAATGAGGGAACCTGTAGCCATGTTGGAATCATACGGGGAATGTCTCGTTAATGATTTGTTGTACCAGTTTGTTCAGCCGATTTTCAGCGATGTCTATTGAACAATGCTGCTGCATTTGCTGTATGGCTGCGTTGCTCATTTGCTGATATTTTTGCTGATCCGCACAGAAGCATTCATAGGCATCACGATAGGCCTTGCATAGCGATGTCCAATCAATTTGCTGGCGCAGGGTACGGTAGGCAACCCGTGGATCGTGTGGCCATGTGGTGGCATCGGCCCAGCTGTCAATAACGAAGGCAATGTCGTTATTAATGTAGTCGGCCAGGGCAGAATGGCAGGGCGCAACCGCCGGTTTGCCGCAGGATAAATATTCCATTAGAGGCAGGCATTGGCCTTCGCCGTACGAGGCATTAACGGTAAAGTGGCTTTGCTGCAGTAGGCTTTGGTAGGCATTGTTATCCAAAAAACCGTGCAGCAGTACAACACGGCAACGGTATGGTTCCAGTCTTGGGAAGGCCATTAATACATCATGCAACGCTTGCCGATGGTCGCGGTGCCCCAGTTTGAAAACCAATGTGGCATTGGGTTCATCTTTGAATGTATGGCAAAAGGCGGTGAGCATATCCAGCCAGTTTTTACGTCCGTCACGCGGGTTAAACAAGCTGGTAAACACCACACCGCTAAGCGTTAGTTGGCAATGGCCTGGCTCCCACGGGTTGGCACGTTGTGCCCAATGGTCAGGTGTTTTGCGCATCCATTTGGGCAATATGGGGGCTAGTACTTGCTGATACCAGGCAATTATATGTTCCAGTGTTATGCGTTTGGCGCTTTTTGGTGTGCGCTGAAAGCCGCGATTGAGATCAACCGTAATTTGTCCCCGTGCTTCAGCAACGGCGCGGATAATATCTTCTTCGGTTGGCAGCCAGCGGGTGAAGTCCGGATCGTGACTGTCAAAGATAATGCCGCGTTGCAGCTCAATAGGCTGGTTGTCTGCCATGGTTGCGCGGTTGCGGGTATTTTCCATGCGATCCCAGAGCGGTGCCGGAATATCAATAACAGGGAAATCCGGCCCCATCATTTGAGTTACAATATCGGCACTTTGACGAGAGTGGACAATAGCGCCGGCACATTGTTGCAGGCACCACTGCCAATTATGTTCTGGTCTGTCTGCCCACCAGGCTTCATTGGGCATGGTGGAAAATTCCCAGGCGAATACCGGAATGGTTGGGCACTGCAAGCCAAGGCAGGTGAGGTGTGGAGGCGAAAAACTTAAAAATACACAGTTTTGTCCGGCTGCTTGTGCCTTCTGGTACAGTGGGTCTACTTCCGTGGCCGGGTCTTGTACTGTCACTACCTCACCCAGTTTGTTCAGTAGTGGCAGGAACTCCCGCAGTACAAAATAGTAGCTGTATTCTGGCTCGCCGAAGTTTTGTACTACGGTTTCAGCGTTCATTGCTGAATAGACAATAAACTTCATTTTTTGCACCCGTTGAACAGATTCTGTAATGCCGTTACCACTGTGGGCAGGTCTGAAAATGTTTGCATTTCTGTCCAGGCGCGATGGGACATGTGTTGGTATTCCTCGGGTTGAGTCTGAGCCATCTGGTAACAGTGACGGTACCCTTCCATTAGCGATTGCCAGTTAATACGGTGACGGCGGCTGCATAACGTTCCGGCGGGGTCGTGTGACCAGCAAGCTGGTTCTTCCGAGCTTTTCACAACACAGGCAATATCTTCATTCAGATAATCCAGCATGGCGGTATGCTTTGGGGCCAGGGCGGGCTTGCCGGCCGACAGGAATTCCATTAATGGCAGACACAAACCTTCGCCGGTTGATGCATTTACGTAGAAGTCTGTTACCTGAATCAGGTTACGGTACTGTTCATCATCCAGATAGCCGTGCAACGCCACAACCCGGCATTGGAAAGGGGCCAGACGTGACAGCATGGTTAGCAGGAATATCCGGTAAGACTCCAGATCATGATGTGTCATCTTCAGAATCAGGGTGGCATCTGGGGTGTCACGAAATGCCCAGCAAAACGCAGTGACAATGTCGGTCCAGTTTTTTCGCCCATCAACCGGGCTGAACATGCTGCAAAAAACCACACCGTTAAGGGACAGCTGACAGTTATCGACGGGTTGAAGACCGGCCTGATTCGGCGCCGGCTGATTTTCTTCTGTTGCGTTGGCTGCGATGGCCTGGCTACGCTGGCGCAAAGCTTGTCGCCAGCTGCGCAATAGCCGGTAGCTTTTTCTTAACGCACTGGGCTCGGCAGTGGGTTTTACTGCTTGGCTGGTTTGAGCCACAGGGCGGTGCATATGCTGTACCAGGCCATCGGCCGATAAACCCAACAGCGGGCTGTCGATAATATGGCCGCTGAGTGAGAATACTCGTTCAGCTTGTATGGGCAGCCAGCCTTCGGCAGGGTGCAGATTCTGAAACTGCGGCCAAACCGGTGCCGGTAAGGCTATTACTGGGTAGTCCTCCCCCATAAGGTTGCGCACCGCTTGAGCAGACTCCTCGCTACAAGCAATAGCGCCGGCAATGCGGCTGAACACATAGTGCCAGTCGTTAGCGGGATTATTTTCCCAGGCCTTGTTCGGCGTATCGGGAAACTCCCAGGCGAACAGGCATACCGTTGGGCACTGCAGGTCGGTTGGGGTTTGTTGCGGAGGACTGATGCTCAGGAATATAACCTGTTCGCCAGCATCTCTGTGCTGTGCGAACAGCGGGTCTACTTCAGCAACCGAGGACACTTCAATGACCTGTCCAATTTGCTGCAATGCCGGCATAAAAAGCTTCAGTAGAAAGTAATAGCTGTATTCTGCTTTGCCGAGTGACGCCTGAATGCTGCTTCCGGTCACTTTGGAGTTTACGAGGATGATCATTTTATTTTTTATGCGTCCTTATGAGCACACGCAGTAACGCTATATGTGATGTACGGCGGATTGCTGCTCTTTTTAGGGGGCACATCTAACCAATATTTATTGGGTGGTGCAATAGATGGCCCCGTTTGCTCCCGTCCGTTCGTCTGGCATTCAGCACTCCGTGCTGAACTTTACTTGCCGCCTTTCAGCACGTGGGTAATGCGCGCCTGGGTTTCCGGCGTGCGCAGCAGGTCGGTAAATAACGCCAGCTCAGCTTTGACCGCGCGGTTAACGCGTTCGTGGTGCCCTTCGGCTTTGGCCAGTTTTTTAATGGCACGAATAGAACCCTGCGAGTTTTTTACCAGTTCGCGGGCGGTGTTCATGGCGGTTTCCAGTGCTTTACCATCTTCGACAGCAGCGTTGATTAAGCCCCATTTTTCCGCTTCAGCAGCGGTGAAGAAGCGGCCGGTGTACAGCAGTTCGTTGGCGTGTTTGGGGCCAATGGCTTCGCTTAACAGCACCGAGCAGGCGCCTTCAGAGGTGACGCCGATTTTGGCGAACGGCAGGCTGTAGCGGATGCTGTTGCCGGCGTAGGCGATGTCGGCGTGCAGCAGCATGTTGCAGGCAATGCCAATGGCCACGCCTTCCTGGGCCAGAATCAGCGGTTTATCCAACCCGGCCAGAGCGTCAAAAATATCAATCACGCATTGATTCAGGGCTTGCAGGTCGGCGCCCGGCAGAAGGTCGCTGAGGTCATTACCGGCACTGAAACGGCCTTCGGCGCCGGTCATTACTATTACGTTTACCGCGTCGTCGGCGTTGCTTTTGTGCAGCGCGTCGATGATGTCGTAATACGTTTGGCGACGGATGGCGTTCAGCACTTTCGGGCGGTTAATGGTAATAACGGCGATGCCGTCTTCCTGCTGGTAGTGAATGTCCTGATACATGCGGATTCTCAGTCTGGTTTGTTATGGCTGGCATGATGGCAAACCCAAACCGACAGGGCAATGATCAAACCGCACAAGTCGCTTACCCTTAGCGGCTGCTCAGTAACTGCGCCAGTTCGCGGGTGGCGGGGCCGGCGCTGTCGGGGTGGGCTTCGATCAGGTGTAAATCCACGTAACGGGTGCCGTCCGGGGTCAGAGGAATAACTTTCAGCGTGCCGCGTTGCAGGTCGGTGGCAATCCAGTGTTCCGGTATCCAGGCAAAGCCCAGCCCGCGCCGCACAATGTTCAGGCTGGTGCTGCTGTGGGTTACGGTCCAGCGCTGGTGCGCGCCCAGCCAGCCGGCATCGGTGCGTTGTTTGCGGCTGGAGTCGCGCAGTACCACCTGGCGGTGTTGGGTCAGATCGTCGTAGGTGACGTCGCGGCCCAGTTGCTGCAGCGGATGGTCGGGGGTGGTAACCGGCAAAAAGCGCGCCCGTTCAATATGCTGGCCATGCCAGCCTTTGGGCACGGTGGGGCTTATCAGCAGGTCAATACTGCCTTCTTCCAGCATGTCGATGCCGCCACTCAGTACGTATTCTTCCAGCTCGATACGGGTGTCGGGAAAGCGGCGGGAAAACTCTTCCAGTACGTCGAACAGCTGGTCGTAAGGGTAAATCATGTCCAGCGCCAGTCGCACTTTGGCTTCAATGCCGCTGCTGAGCGAGCTGGCAATGGCGTCGAGATTTTCGGCCTGGTCCAGCAGCTGGTTGGCGCGTTGCAGCAAAATGCGGCCATGTTCGGTCAGCACGGCTTTGCGGCCTTCCACTTCCAGCAGTTGTACGCCCAGCTGTTCCTGCAGTTTGTGTACGCCGTAGCTTATGGTGGACTGGCTTTTGAAGATGGCCTCGGCCGCTTGGGCGTAGCCGCCGTGCTCGACCACGGCTCTGAACATACGCCATTGTTCCAGGGTGGTTTTCATTGCCGCTCCTTGTGGTGCTGAGATTTGCGCCGGTTTTTCTTTGGGTGTTTCTTTCGTTGTAATCGAACAGTTATGGCGAAATTATGCGCTTTTTTATAACACCGGGCGATTTAAACTGCACCCCATTAACGGCGGAACCAGTCTTTTACCACGCTCCAGCGGTTTACCAGTAAGGCCAGCAGAATAAGGCCGCAGCCCGCGATTTGTGCAATGGCCATGCGTTCGTCGAACCAGAAGGCGGCGAATACCGCAGTCCAGACCGGTTCCAGAATCATAATGACGGCGGCATGGCTGGGGGATGCTAAGCCCTGGGCGTAGGTTTGCAGTAAAAATCGGGCGGCGGTGCCAACAATAACGCTCAGCCATAACCACAGCCACATGGTCGGGGTAAACGTGGCGGGCCAGCTCTCCAGCACCACGGAGGCGCTGAAGGCCACGATGCCAACCAGCACCAACTGAATAGCGCTGAGAGCGAGGGCGGAAATGCGCGCCGCGGCGCGGCCGTTCAGAATAAAGGTAAGCGACAGCAGCAGGGCGGAAATAAAGAAAAAGATCTGGCCGGGGTCGGGGTTAAATCCCTGGCGTAATGACAGCAACGCCAGTCCGCCAATGGCCAGCGGTAACGCCAGAAACATGGCCCGGGCCGGCGGTTCGCGAAAGATTAACCAGCTGAGCAGCGGCACCAGCACCACCGCCAGGCTGGTAATAAAAGCGCCTTCGCCGAGGGTGTGAGCGTTGAACAGGCCCATAATCCAGAAGCTCATGGCCACCCCGAACAGCACGCCCACTTTGGCCGAGGCGCGCCATTCTTCGGCTTTTAAGCGGCGCAGGGCGCGGCGACCGGGAATGGCCAGAATAAGCCCGGCCAGGGTAAAGCGGCAGGCCATAAACAGCAGCGGCGGAAATTCGGCCAGCGCTTCTTTGGAAAACATCCAGCTGACCGCCGCCAATACGGTGACCAGCAATAAAATTAAATCGGCGCGCAATAATTGCGCCTGATGGGCAACAGCAGGGGACGACACGGCAGGGCACCGGCAAGCTTAAGTGACAAGCCGCGCAGTATTTCACAGCCTTTGCCGGTTGTCTGTACACCAATAGTTAACAGAGGAACACTGCAGATGATGATTTTACGCGCCGCCCAGGATCGTGGCCGGGCCCACTTTGGCTGGCTGAAAAGTGCCCATACGTTTTCGTTCGGGGAATATTATGACCCGCGCTTTATGGGCGTTTCCGCTTTGCGGGTGATTAATGACGACCGCGTGGAACCGGGCGCCGGCTTTGGCACCCACGGCCACAGCAATATGGAGATCATCAGTTTTGTGCTGGACGGCACCATTGCCCACCGTGATTCCATGGGGAACGTGGCGCATTTGCCGGCGGGCGAGTTTCAGCTGATGTCGGCCGGACGGGGGGTAACGCACAGCGAATTTAATCCGTCGGAGCGCGATGGCCTGCATTTTCTGCAGATCTGGATTCAGCCCAATGAGAAAAACACCGAGCCGGGTTATCAGCAAAAACGCTTTGAACGTACTCAGGCCATTCAGCCGGTGATTACCCCGGACGGTCGTGACGGCACGTTGAAAATCCGGCAGGATGCGCGCCTGTTGCATATCCGCTTGCACAGTGAAGCCGCTGAGCAGCCGCTGGATGCGCAACGTACTTATTATGTGCACTGCATTCGCGGGCCATTAAGCCTGAGCGCCGGTGAGCAAACCCTGGTGCTGCAGGATGGCGATGGCGTGGCCATTAAAGATGAGGCGGCGTTGCGGGCGGTAAGCAGTGACGAGGCGGAAGCGCTGTTATTTGATTTGCCCTGATTGTTTAAGGAATCGGCTTGGATATTACCTTTGTACTGGTGGCGATGCTGGGGGTGTTATTAACCGGCATTGCCAAATCCGGTTTCGCCGGCGGCGTGGGCGTGGTGGCGGTACCGATGATGGCGCCTTTTATTGGTGGTGCTGAAGCCATTGGTATTTTGCTGCCGGTGTTGTTGTTAATGGATTTACTCACCCTGCGGGTGTTTCGCCGGCAGTTGTCCTGGGCGTTATTTAAGCCACTGCTGCCGGGCATTGTTATTGGCATTGTGCTCGGCAGCTTGCTGCTGGGCGTGGTGAGCGAGCGAGGTATTCAGGCGTTAATCGGCCTGATGGGATTTTGGGTGCTGGCGCAACGGCGCTGGCCCTGGCTGGCCGGGCGTGGCGTTAACCTGCAGGGTACGGCGGCATTCAGTCTGGGTGGGATTGCCGGGGTTGGCAGCACGCTGGCGCATGCCGGAGCCGCACCACTGCAGGCCTATTACCTGTTGCAGGGGCTGGATAAAGAACGCTTTCTGGCCCAGGTGTCGCTGGCGGTGGCCTGTATGAACGCTATTAAACTGGTGCCATACGGCGCGCTGGGGTTGCTGGAATTTACCCTGTCGCCGTTGCTGCTGGTGTTGCTGCCGCTGGCCTGGCTGGGGGTGCAGATTGGCCGCTGGCTCAGCCGTAAAATCGACGGCGAGCTGTTTTTCCGCATCATGATGTGGCTGCTGGCCATCAACAGCCTGTGGCTGCTGGGGCAGGCCGTGGTTGGGTAAGGGCTTTGGCTTCCGCGCTATTGGGCATCGGCGCGGGCTTAGCGTAGAATACCGGCCTTTGTGTCTGGCGCCCGGATGGTGCGGCAAACTCAACCATTCTCTATCTGAAAGGAGACGGCCTTGAAACCGGTAAAAGTAGGTATCTGTGGTTTAGGTACAGTGGGTGGCGGCACCTTTAATGTGCTCACCCGTAACGCTCAGGACATCGCACGCCGGGCGGGTCGCGACATTATTATTGCCCAGGTGGCTACCCGTCATCCGAACCCCGCGGTCGACACCGGTAACGTGGCCGTTACCACCGACGTAAACGACGTTATCAATAACCCCGACATCGATATCGTGGTGGAGCTGATCGGTGGTTACACCATCGCCAAAGACGTGGTGCTGGGCGCAATTGCCAACGGTAAGCACGTGGTGACCGCCAACAAAGCGCTGATTGCCGTGCACGGCAAAGAAATTTTCGCCGCCGCCGAAGCCAAAGGCGTGAGCGTGATGTACGAAGCCGCCGTCGCCGGTGGTATCCCGATTATTAAAGCCATCCGTGAAGGCCTGGCCGCCAACCGTATTAACTGGCTGGCCGGTATTATTAACGGCACCGGTAACTTTATTCTGACCGAAATGCGCGACAAAGGCCGCGACTTCGCCGACGTACTGGCCGAAGCACAGGCGCTGGGTTATGCGGAAGCCGACCCGACCTTCGACGTGGAAGGTATCGACGCCGCCCACAAGCTGACCATTCTGTCGTCCATTGCCTACGGTATTCCGCTGCAGTTTGAGCGTTGCTACACCGAAGGCATCAGCCGCATTACTCCGGAAGATGTGGAGTTTGCCACCGAGCTGGGGTACCGCATTAAACACCTGGGCGTCAGCCGTCGTACCGACAAGGGCATCGACCTGCGCGTACACCCGACCATGATTCCGGTGGCACGCCCGATTGCCACCGTCGATGGCGTTCTGAACGCCGTGATGGTGAACGGTGATGCGGTGGGCAACACGCTGTATGTGGGCGCCGGCGCCGGTGCCGGCCCGACGGCTTCTGCCGTGGTGGCGGATATTATTGATCTGGCCCGTCTGATTGATGCGCCGGCGCAGGCCAGCGTGAACCATCTGGCGTTCAATGATATTCAGGACGAACAGGTGCTGCCGATGGATGAGGTGGAAACCCGTTACTACCTGCGTATTCCAGTGGAAGACCGTACCGGTGTGCTGGCCGGCGTTGCCACCATTCTGAGTGAGAAGGGCATTAATATTGAAGCCATTATTCAGAAAGAACCCAAGGCTGGTGAGTCGCTGGCGCAGATTATTCTGCTGACGCACACCGTGGTGGAAAAGCAGATGAACGCGGCCATCGCTGCCATTGAGGCACTGCCGAGCACCGTGGGTAATATCACCCGTATCCGGGTTGAGCATCTCAACTAAGCCGGTAAGGGCACTGAAAACGGAGCTTCGGCTCCGTTTTTTTTTTGCTGAAAAACCAGACAGGCTATAGGCTATTTATTTGGTGAATACCTTAAAGGCTGTGATAATGCCTGCCTATATTACGGAGTGCCTGCTGTGAATCTCGACCGTATTGACCTGAATTTATTGGTGTATCTGGATGTGCTGCTGCGCGAAGGCAGTGTCACTAAGGCCGCCCAGCAGCTGGGCATTACCCAGCCCGCCATGAGCAACGGTTTGCGCCGGCTGCGCGATTTATTCAACGACCCGTTGCTGGTGCGCACCTCCGATGGTATGACCGCCACCGAACGGGCGCGGGAATTACAGCCGGTTATCCGTAAGGCGTTAGGCGAGCTTGAGGTGGCGTTGCAGCCGCAGCAGGAGTTTGATGCCCGTACCAGTAATCGTGTGTTCCGCATTATGGTGAGCGATTACGCGGAATCGACGCTGGTGCCCGAGCTGGTAAAACGCCTGCGGACCGACGCGCCGGATATTATTCTCGACGTATTGACGCCCTCGGACGTGACTTTTAAAGATGTGGAAGCCGGCAAGGTCGATATGGCCATTAACCGCTTTGATGAAATGCCGCAGTCGTTCCATCAGACCACGTTGTGGCAGGACGATTTTGTGTGCCTGGTAAACCCTGACCATCCGGGCATCGGTAATTTTGATTTACCGGCCTATCTGGTCAGCAAGCATATCTGGGTGAGTAAAACCGGTATGGGGGCGGGCGTGGGCATTGACCCGGAAAAGGTGATCCGCCTTGGCTGGGTGGATAACGCGCTGGCTGAGCTTGGCCATAAGCGCAAAATCTCTGTTTTTACCCGTCATTATCAGATGCCGGCGTTGCTGGCGCTGAATAATGACTTAGTCGCTACGCTGCCGCGCAAAGTGGCGGATATGCAGGCTGAATCGGCCTCGCTGGTGGTGAAAGAGCCGCCGTTTAAAATCCCGCCCTTCGAGCTGAAAATGGCCTGGTCACCGCTGGTGCAGCATCATCCGGCGCACCGCTGGCTGCGCCGCACCATTGTCGATGTGGCGCAGTACTGCTGAATTTTTCAGCCCTTTTTACGTCTTTAATCCTGACTTAACCGCAACACCAGCCGGTGTTCTGCCCCCGGTGCCAGGGTAACGGCATCGGCGGCGGCGTTGGCGGTTTCCACGCAGAACATCCGTTGCCAGGCGTCGGCAGCAAACTGGCTGAGCGTCAGTGATTTGTTAATCCACGGGTTCCATACCACCGCACTCCGGCTGCCTTCGGTCTGCAGGGTTAAACGCCGCTGCGGGCTGTGCAGTTGTATTGGCTGGCTGGGGTAATAAATGCGGTCGGTTTCACCATGAAAAGCCACAGCGCCGGTCTGGGTTTTCTCCTGCCATTGTTCCAGCGTGTCGATGTAACGACAGTCGTGCAGGCCTTGTACGCGGGTGGCATTAATATCGGCAGTGGGAAAATACGTATGCAGCGCCTGGCTGAAAGTAGCGGTTTCGCTACCCTGGTTGCGGGTAGTCAGTTCCAGCTGCAGGGCATAGGCAGAAAAAATAAGCCGCAGTTGTGGCTGCAGATTGGCCTGCCACAGCGGGTGGCGGTTATCTTCCAGCATCAGGGTCAGTTCGACCCGGTCGGCGGCTTCGTACCAGTGGCTTAACGCCCAGCGACGGGCGCGGGCAAAACCATGGGCGGGCGCTGCGTTACTATCCGTCAGGTGAGCCTGCACGGCCGGCGGGTTCATGGCGGCGTTGCCGAACCAGGGCCAGCACACCGGAATACCGCCGCGCACCGATTGCCCCTGCAGGTAGGCCGCTTGCTCGCTCAGCCATAACCAGTTGCTGTCACCGGCAGGGGCAAAGCGGAGCAGTTGCGCACCCTGCAGTAACAGGTCAGCGCTGAACAGCGGATGCTGCACGCACAGCAGTTCCAGTTCACCGCGTTGCTGTAGGCGGATAAAAGCACTTTGCGATAACCGGGATAACAAATCAGCACCTGCCAGGCATAAAAAAACCCAGTGTTGTTGGCACTGGGTTTTAGAATTAGTGGCTCCCCGAGCTGGACTTGAACCAGCGACCAACGGATTAACAGTCCGCTGCTCTACCGACTGAGCTATCAGGGAACATCAGTAAGTGCGCGCATTATCCTTAGCCCCTGCCGGGGTGTCAAGCATCTGTTTGATTTTACTGAATTTTATTTTTTAATCTTTGGCAATGCGGGAAAACACCGCACCTTTCTGGTCGCGATACTTGGCGTTTTCGCGTTTGTTATACGGGCGCTTGGCCGGGCTGCTGAGCATTTCAAACGACATGGCGCAAATAACCATGCCGGGGCGCAGCGCCAGTGGCAGTTTGCCGTTGTTGTAGAACTCCAGCACGATCTGGCCTTGCCAGCCCGGATCAATGCGGCCGGCGGTGACGTGCACCATTAAGCCCAGCCGTGCCAGCGAGCTGCGGCCATCCAGCCAGCCGACCAGATCATCCGGTACGGTTACCGCTTCCAGGGTGGCGCCCAGCACCAGTTCGCCAGGGTGAATAAACAGCGCGTCACCTTCGGCAATTTCGATTTCTTTGCTCATGATGCGGTTAATGTCGCGGTCGAGCTGAGCGCGGTCACCGGATAAATCGAGGTGGGTAACGGAGTTGTTGTTAAACACCCGGAAGCGGTGGTCGAGGCGCAGGTCAACGCTGATGCCGGCGATGTCGTCGCTGGCGGGCGCGGGTTCAATCACAATGCTGCCGTCGGCCAGCCGTTGTTCAATATCGCCGTCGCTGAGTCGCATGATCTGCTTCCTGTAGTGCTGAATCTGAAAACCTTGTGGCTGCCCGGGCGGGGAACCGGGCGCGAGTTTACCTTAACGCTGTTGCCCGGCCCAGAGTTTCATCTGCTCTTCCAGTACATCCAGCGGCATGCTGCCCTGGCTGAGCAGAGCGGTGTGGAAGTGCGCCAGATCAAAGCGGCTGCCGAGGCGGTTTTGCATGGCACGGCGGATCGACCATAAGCGCTGTTCGCCCATGCTGTAAGCCACCGCCTGCCCTGGCAGCACCAGATAGCGGCTGATCATGGCGTCGGTATCGGCCTGTGAGAAGGGCGTGTTATCCAGTTGGTATTGCAGCGCCTGCTCGCGGCTCCAGCCTTTGGCGTGCAGGCCGGTATCCAGTACCAGGCGCACGGCGCGCCACAGTTCCTGCACTAAGCGGCCGTATTCTTCCTGTGGCCCTTCATAGACGCCCATTTCGCCGGCCAGTTTTTCCGCATACAGCGCCCAGCCTTCGGTAAAGGCGGGGCTGTGCAGAATACGGCGGAAAGCCGGCAGCTGTTGGTTTTCCTGCGCCAGGGAAATCTGCAGGTGGTGGCCGGGCAGGGCTTCGTGGAAGGCCAGCGCCGCCAGCCGGTAGCGCGGCAGGTCGTTCAGGCGGGTGGGGTTAACGTAATACAGGCCCGGGCGGCTGCCATCCAGTGACGGCGGCTGGTAAAAGGCCACCGGGGTGTTGCTGTGGCGGTAGTCTTCCACCATGCGGATGGCCAGCGGGGTTTGCGGCAGCTGGGTGAAATACCAGGGCAGGCGTTCGGCCAGTTGTTGCAGGCGCGTGCGCTGCAGGCCGAGAAAGGCATCGCGGCCCAGATCGTCATTGCTGAAACGTTCGCTGCGCTCTTCCATCCAGCGGAAAAAGGCGCTGATGTCCTGGCGTTCGCCGGTATAGCCCAGTGCCGGCATCAGCTGGCGGATTTCCTGCTGAATACGGCTGACTTCGGTTAAGCCCAGCTGATGAATCTGGTTGGCATCGGCGTTGCTGTCGCTGTACCAGCCCAGCTGCAGCTGGTAATAACGCAGGCCGTCGCGCAGATCGGCAGCCGACTGATGCGCCGGGGCGCGCTGAGCCAGTTCCTGCAGCTGTTTTTGCAGGCGTTTGTACGCGGGTAATACCTGCTGTTGCAGGGCGCTGCGGGCACGGCGTTCCAGCAGGGCACGGGTGGATGGGTACAGCTGCAGGGCATCCAGTTTGCGGCTGAAATCGGCCCAAAGCGGCGAGACGCCCTGGTTATCAAAGGGAACGCCGCGGGTAATGGCGGCAATGCTTTGCTGTACCGGCTCAAACACAAAGGCCGGTGGCACAATGCCCTGTTCTTCGGCGGCGCTGATGTTTTCCTGCCAGCGGTTAAATAAAGCCGGAATGCCCTGCAGGCGGGTGATGTAGTCCTGCACTTCGGCAATGCTGCTGACCGGGTGGTGGTTGATTAAGACATCGACCACTTCGGTGTGCCAGCCGTGCAGCTGGCTGAATTCGTAGCCGTGCTGCTGAAACGGCAGCAGCAGTAATTCATGTTCCAGCTGGGCTAATAAGGTGCGGTAGCTGGCTAAGGTGGGGGCATCCAGCGCGTCTTCGCGGATGGCCTGCAGCTGCTGGCGCAGTTCCTGATAATAGGCGGTGCGCTGGTCGCGGGCTTCCTGGCTCAGGTCGTCCCATTCAAACTGGCCACGCAGGCCCAGCTGGCTGCGCAGCACCGGGCTTTGTTCCAGCTCAAACTGGTAATACTCTTCAAATAATTGCTCCGCCAGCGCCTGCTGCTGTTGCCGCTCTTCAGTGCTTAACGGGCGCAATTCTACCGCGCTGGTGGGTTTGGTTTGCCATTGGCAGGCGACCAGAGGCAGTACTAACAGCAGGCAGACAATTCTTAACACAGACAGGCTTCCATCAGTCAAAAGGCTGGCGGAGTGTATCAGGCTGACCTGATGGCGCAAGGCAGGGCCGGAACCACGCCGGGCTGTGGTAGTCTTGCGCGTCAGCGGTTGGCCATTGAACAGAAAGGGGATGAGATGATAGGGCGGATACTTGTACGGATGTTGGTACTGATGGGGTTGGTGGGCTGCAGCGGGGTCTTGCAGGCGCAGACCATTCAGCCCTTTCCGCAGTCACAACTGGATGATGAACAACGGCGCACCTTAACCGATCATCGGGTGGTTATTTCCGGGCTGACCCGGACGCAGGCCACCACGGTGCCGACCCGTGAATTGCGTTTAAGTGGTGAGCTATGGCGGCGGGTGTGGGCGGTGGAGCAGCGCTTTACTCTGCCGGAAGTGGCCGACCATTTTTTCCGCCAGCTGGATGATCTGGAAATTCTGTACCAGTGCAAAGCACTGGACTGCGGCAGCAGCCATTTCTGGGCCAATGAAATTTTCCGCAATGCGCGGCTGGTCGGGCGCGAGCAATTCCAGCACTACCGGGTGGCGCTGCAGCAGGAAGCCGGCTCCGATAAGAAAACCCTGTATGTGCTGTATGTGATGCAGCGTGGCACGCGCCAGGTAATGGTGAACCTGGATATTTTCACCACCACCGATCCGGTGCAGAGCGGGGTCGATATGGCCGCCCGAATCCGCCAGACCTTAAGCCGCAGCCATGGCTGGTTGCCGGGCTTCGTTACGCATAATCAGCAGTTAAATACGGAAGCCAGTGAGGCATTGGTTAATACCCTGAAGTCGCTGTCGGTGTCGGAAAAATCGCGCTTATATTTGCTGGTGCATTGTTACGACAGCAGCGATATGGACCGCAACCGGGCCTGTTCGGAACGGTTGGCAGACCAGCTGCGGGTACAGACCTTTGATGGTCAGCGTGAATTGCATATTGAAGGCCAGGGCGCCTTAACCGCAGCCGCCGGCAGTGATGTGCAGCCGGCGTTGCGTTTTGTGTTCTGGCCGGCCCGTTGAGTGTAAGGAGAATCGTATGAGTAAAACGGTCGCTCTGGCCCTGGGCAGTGGTGGTGCGCGGGGCTACGCCCATATTGGGGTTATTGAGGCACTGGAAGCCCGTGGCTATGACATTGTGACGGTGTCGGGCAGCTCGATGGGGGCGGTTGTCGGGGGCTTTTACTGCGCCGGTAAGCTGCAGCAGTATCGTGATTGGGTGGTTGCGCTGAAGTATCTGGATGTGCTGAAACTGCTGGATATCAGCCTGTTATCCAGCGGCATGATCCGTGGTGACCGTATTTTTAATATTGTCGGTGAGATGCTGAACGGTCAGCTGATTGAAGACTTACCCATTCCTTTTACGGCCGTGGCCACCGATTTAACCAACCATAAAGAGGTGTGGTTTCAGTCGGGGTCGCTGTCGCAGGCGGTGCGTGCATCGGCGGCCATTCCCAGCCTGTTATCGCCGGTGGCCTATAACGGTCGTTTGCTGGTGGACGGTGCGGTGCTGAACCCGCTGCCGATCACCCCCTGCGTATCGGCCCATGCCGATTTTATTATGGCGGTGGATATTAACGCCGATGTGCCGCAGCCCATGGATTTGCTGCAACAAAGTGAAGACGCGGCAGCGGAAAAAAATAAGTGGTTCAGCAGTTTTCTGGATAAAGCCGGTAAGTGGTTTGAGGGTAAGGGGACGCGCCGGCAGGCCGAGGAAAACCTCGGCAAGCTGGAGATTCTGGATCAGGTGCTGGAAGTGATGGGCGGCGCCTTAACCCAGTATAAAATTGCCGGCTACCCGCCCGATTTGCTGATTAAAGTGCCGAAAGACAGCTGCCAGATGTACGAATTTTACCGTGCCGAAGAAATGATCCGGCTGGGCCGGCGCATTGCCGACGATGCCCTGGACGCCTTTGAAGCCGGCCATTCCAGCCTGTATGGGCAGCGTTTGGCCTGACCCGGCCAGCAACCTAAAGCGGATGCCCGGCGGCGTTAAAACGGGTAAACTGCCGGGCTTTTAATCTTCTCATTCTGTTGAGTGTGTTATGGACCATCCTACCGCCCCTGATCTGTTTGCCCAGGCTGGCCAGGCCGCCGACGAGCTGCAGACCATGCAGGATTTTATCCGCTGGACGGTCAGCCGGATGAATGAGGCCGGCATTTATTTTGGCCACGGCACCGACAACCCCTGGGATGAAGCCCTGCTGCTGGTTACCCATGCGTTGCATCTGCCGTGGAATCTGGCCGATGAGTGGCGCCATTCGCGCTTAACCCGCAGTGAACGGGAAGCCATTCTGGACTTAGTGGTAGCGCGCATTGAACAGCGGGTACCGGCACCGTATTTAACCGGCGTGGCCTGGTTCTGCAATTTGCCCTTTGTGGTGGATGAGCGGGTGCTGATTCCGCGCTCGCCCATTGGCCAGATGATTGAACAGAATTTTGCCCCCTGGTGGCAGGGTGACCTGCACAGTGGTAAGCCGGCACCGCGCCGTATTCTGGATGTATGCACCGGCAGTGGCTGCATTGGCATTGCCTGTGCGGTGCAGTTTCCGCAGGCCGAAGTGGAATTACTGGATATTTCCTTCGAAGCGCTGGAAGTGGCCGAAGAGAATATTCACCGCCATGAGCTGCAGGAGCGTGTTACCGCACTGCAGTCTGATCTGTTCAGTGCCGCCAGTGGTAAGTACGATCTGATTGTGTCGAACCCACCCTATGTGGATGCCGACGATATGCACAGCCTGCCGGAGGAATACCGGCACGAACCCGAGCTGGCGCTGGCCGCCGGGGATGATGGCCTGGATCTGGTGCGCATCATGTTAAAAGAAGCCCGCCAGTACCTGACCGATGATGGTCTGCTGGTGCTGGAAGTGGGCAACAGCTGGCCGGCACTGGTCGAGGCTTACCCGCAACTGCCTTTTGTATGGCCCACCTTTGAACGCGGTGGCCATGGGGTGTTTGTGCTGCAGGCGCGTGACTTAGATTTACTGAGTTCGATTGACTGAATTCGATTGACTGAATTAAT
This sequence comes from Venatoribacter cucullus, assembly GCF_016132445.1. Classification (NCBI taxonomy): domain Bacteria; kingdom Pseudomonadati; phylum Pseudomonadota; class Gammaproteobacteria; order Oceanospirillales; family Oceanospirillaceae; genus Venatoribacter; species Venatoribacter cucullus. The sequence continues at coordinate 885,301 of NZ_CP046056.1, forward strand.
TGATGGCCGCCTGACCGGCCCTGAAATAAGAGACTGATTATGTCCGGAAATACCTTTGGCAAAAGTTTTACCGTTACCACCGCCGGCGAAAGCCACGGCCTGGCGCTGGTGGCTGTTGTGGATGGTTGCCCGCCGGGCATTGAGCTGAGCGAGGCCGACCTGCAAGGCGACTTGGATCGCCGTAAACCGGGTACTTCCCGCTACACTACGCAGCGCCGTGAAGACGACGTGGTGAAAATCCTGTCGGGCGTGTTTGAAGGCAAAACCACCGGCACGCCGATCGGCCTGCTGATTGAAAACACCGACCAGCGCTCCAAAGATTACGCCGACATTGCCAAGACGTTCCGGCCGGCCCACGCCGATTACGCCTACACGCAAAAATACGGTTTCCGCGATTACCGTGGCGGTGGTCGTTCGTCCGCCCGAGAAACCGCTATGCGGGTGGCCGCCGGCAGCATTGCTAAGAAAGTGCTGGCCGCCAAAGGCATTCAGGTGCGCGGTTATTTAAGCCAGCTGGGGCCGATTAAAATTGAACAGTTTGACTGGGAACAGGTTGAGCAGAATCCGTTTTTCTGCCCGGATGCCAGCAAAGTAGAAGCCATGGAAACCTACATGAACGCCCTGCGTAAAGAAGGTAACTCGGTGGGGGCAAAAATTTCTGTGGTCGCCACCGGCCTGATGCCGGGCCTGGGTGAGCCGATTTTCGACCGTCTGGATGCTGAACTGGCCCACGCGTTGATGAGCATTAACGCGGTAAAAGGCGTGGAAATTGGTGATGGCTTTGCCTGTGTGGAACAAAAAGGCACCGAACACCGCGATGAAATGACCCCGGATGGTTTTTTAAGTAACCACGCCGGCGGCATTCTGGGCGGTATTTCCACCGGTCAGGACATCATTGCCCATATTGCGCTGAAACCGACCTCCAGCCTGATTATTCCAGGCCGTTCCATCGACTCTGACGGTAACCCGATTGAAGTGATTACCAAGGGCCGCCATGACCCGTGCGTGGGTATCCGTGCCACACCCATTGCTGAAGCCATGATGGCCATGGTGCTGTGTGATCACTTACTGCGCCACCGTGGCCAGAACGGCGATGTGCAGTGCAGTACTCCGGTGATTAACGGTCAGGCGTAAGCCTGACCCTGCCGGCCAGCGTCTTTTACCTTACCTAAGGTGGCCATGAGCAACATCGCGCCTACGTACCTTACCCGCCGGCTGGCCACCTTTTACGCCCTTTATTTTGCCCTGCTGGGCTGCATCGCCCCGTACTGGGGCTTGTTTCTGCAACACAAACACTTCAACCCCGAGCAAATCGGCCTGCTGATGGGCGCCTTTGGCCTGATGCGAGTAGTGGCACCCAACTTATGGGCCTACTGGGGCCGTTATTTTCGTTCGCCCTTACAGATGGTGCGCACCTCGGCGGTGCTGACGCTGCTGTGCTTTGCTTTTATCGGCATGGTCGATACGCCGCTGGGGATGGGCGTGGTAATGATGCTGTACGGCTTTTTCTGGGCCGCCATGCTGCCACAGTACGAACTGATGACCATGCAGGCCTGTGCCAACGAAGTGGGCGCTTACAGCCGTATCCGGGTGTGGGGGTCGCTGGGGTTTGTCGTTACCGTGCTGGCCGCCGGTGCGCTGTTTGAGCAGGTGTCGGTAGGCTGGTTGCCGCTGTTAATGGTGGTGCTGATTGCGGTGATTACCCTGAACAGCTTCCGTCTGCCCGATGGGGCTGCTCCCAAAGCGGTGAGTCCGGCACCGGGGGCCTTCTGGCAGTTGTTACGCAGCCGGCCGGTGCAGGTATTTATTCTGATGACCATTCTGCTGCAGGTAAGCCACGGGCCGTATTACACCTTTTTCAGTATTTATCTGCAGCAACAGGGCTACCCATCGTCGCTGATCGGAGTGTTGTGGTCGGTTGGTGTCAGCGCTGAGGTGCTGCTGTTCTGGACGTTTCAGCGGCTGGTGCACTGGTGCAGCTGGCGGCTGTGGTGTGTGATCAGCCTGATCATTACCGCCATACGCTGGTGGCTGGTGGGCACTGTGGCCGATGTTTGGTGGCTGTTGCTGCTGGCGCAGCTGGGCCATGCCTTCAGTTTTGCCGTGATGCATGCAGTATCTATGCGCTATGTGCAGCAGTTGTTTCCACCGGCGTTGCAAAGCCGGGGCCAGGCCTTGTACGCCAGCGTTGGCTTTGGGTTGGGCGGGGCGCTGGGAGCCTTTCTGAGCGGCTGGCTGTGGCAGCCACTGGGTGGTGCTGGTGTATTTATGGGGGCCGGTGTGCTGGCCTTGGCCGGCGCCTTGGTGGCGTGGTACGGTTTGCGGGATAGCGATTCCGTTTTAATGTCTGCAGAGAATAAAAAATGAAAATTAATATTACGTTTGATTTAACGCCGGAAGAATTTCGTCAGGTGATGGGTTTGCCGGATGTACAGGAATATCAGCAGGAATTGTTTAATGCCATGCTGGAAAAAATGAAGGCGGGTGAAGAGGGGTATGATGCCATGAGCCTGTACCAGCCATTGGTAAAAGAAAGCATGAATGCCATGAGCCAATTCCAGAACCTGATGTTCTCGGCTATGTCAGGAAATGGCGATAAAAATACCAATAAAAAATAAAAATAGGTCAAAACGGGCCGGGCTTTGGCGGAATTGTAGCGTGGTAAAAATTCCAATCAGAACAAAGCCTGATATTTATCAACTTTTTCTGCGCCAGAGCCAAATGTGTCATTTTAGTGTAAGAAACTATGGCTTAGTATAAAGCCTCCCCTGTTGCTATAAGACGTTTGAAGGAGCAAAACCATGCAAGAGAACATTCTGAACGCATTCGCTGAACAAGCTAAATCCATGTACGCACCGCTGTCCAAGTTCAACAGCCTGTTTGTAGAAAACATGGAAAAAATGACCGAATTCCAACTCAACGCCATCAAAACCTACGCCGAAATGGGTATGGAACAGATGAAAAAAGCGGCTGAAGTACAAGACGCAGATTCCATGCGTAACTTCACCGCTGCTCAGGCTGAAACCGCTTCTGCACTGAACAAAAAAGTGATGGAAGATGCCAAGGCTCTGTCCGACATGGCACTGGAATTCAAAACCCAGGTTGAAGGTCTGATGGAAGAAGCCCGCAGCACTGCCGCTGCTACTGCTACTACCGCTGCCAAGCCGGCTGCTGCCAAAAAATCAGCCTGATCCTGTAAGACCTTTGTAAGGCCACCCACGGGTGGCCTTTTTTACATAGAGCGCGTAAAAATAACGCATGCCCAATGTTGTTGAGTGCAGGTGAAGCATGAACGTACCCAAGGAAAGCATGGAAACGGCCATCCGCGATTACTACGAAGTGGCCGGACAAGTCGCCGAGCAATATGGCCATCTGTTGCAGAAAGCCATCAGTCAGCCCACCAGTGCCGAAGACCCGGCTGCCTCCGTATTAAGCGACTTCAGCAAATCGTTCCAGGAACTGGGCGAGCAGCTGATGAAAAATCCGGCCCGTCTGGCCGAAGCGCAGATGGAACTGCTGAAAAAACAACAGCAGCTGTTTCAGACCGCGACCTTAAAGTTTCTGGGTAAAGAGGTTGCCCCGGTAGCGACACCAGAACCCGGTGATAAACGCTTTAAAGACGAGCAATGGAATGAAAACCCGTTGTTTGACTACATCAAGCAGCTGTACCTGCTGCAGGGCCAGACCCTGATGAATATGATCAAAGGCACCGAAGGCCTTAGCGATCATTCCAAGCAGAAAATCGAATACTTTGTGCGTCAGTACATCAATGCACTGTCGCCCACCAACTTCGCGGCGCTGAACCCGGAAGTGATCCGTAAAACACTGGAAAGCGGCGGTAAAAACCTGCTCGATGGTATGGCGCAGCTGATGAAAGACATGGATGACAGCGTGAAAGGTGCGCTGAACGTAGCCATGACCGATACCAGCGCCTTCCAGGTCGGCCGTAACCTGGCCACCACGCCCGGTAAAGTGGTGTACCAGAACGACCTGATGCAGCTGATTCAGTACACCCCAAGCACGGCCAAAACCTTTAAACGGCCGCTGCTGGTGATTCCGCCCTTTATTAATAAGTTCTACATTCTCGATATGCGCGAGAATAACTCGTTTATTAAGTGGCTGGTCGATCAGGGCCATACCGTGTTCTGCATTTCCTGGGTGAACCCGGGCCCGTCACTGCGTGATAAGGGCTTTGAGGATTACATGCAGGAAGGGCCGCTGGACGCCATCGCCGCCATTGAGAAAGCGACCGGTGAAAAAGAAGTAAACGCCATTGGCTACTGCCTGGGCGGTACGCTGCTGGCGGCGACGCTGGCGTATCTGAAAAAGAAAAAGAAAGAACCGATTAAAGCAGCTACCTTCCTGGCCACCTTAACCGACTTCTCGCAGCCGGGCGAAATCGGCGTATTTATTAACGAAACTGCTATTAGTGCGCTGGAAAAACAAATGAACCTGCTGGGCTTCTACGACGGCCGGCAAATGGCGTTCAGCTTCAATACCCTGCGTGAAAATGACCTGTTCTGGTCGTTCTTTATCAACAACTACCTGAAAGGCGAACGCCCGGCGGCGTTTGACCTGTTGTACTGGAACACCGACAGCACCAACCTGCCGGCGCGCATGCACTCGTTCTACCTGCGCAATATGTACCTGTACAACAAGCTGATTGAAAAAGACGGTATTGAACTGAATGGCGTGAAGCTCGACCTGCGCCAGATCAGCGTGCCGACTTACTTCCTGTCAACCGCTCAGGACCATATTGCCCTGTGGCAGGCCACCTATACCGGACCGCTGCTGATGGGCGGTAAAAACCGCTTTGTACTGGGTGGCTCCGGCCATATTGCCGGGGTGGTGAATCCGCCGGCGCAGAACAAATACGGCTACTGGACCAATGACAACCTGCCGCAAGACCCGAACGAATGGTACCGCAATGCCACCCAGAACGAAGGTTCCTGGTGGAATGACTGGCAACAGTGGGTGCTGCAGCAGGGCAATATGGAAGAAGTTGACGTCCGCCAGCCCGGCACCGGCCTGGAGGTTATTGAAGATGCTCCGGGTCGTTATGTGAAACAACGCATTATCGACGTACTGCACAAATAACCCGGCTGAAACCGGCCGGAGCCCTGTTAATGCGCTCCGGCCATCTCTCCTGCATCATTCCGGCAGGTACGGCGATACGCCGCCGGTGTATGGCCTGTCCATTGTTTAAATGCCCGCTCAAACCCCCGCCGATCAGAAAAGCCCAGCTCGATGGCCAGTTGCTGCACATCCGAATGCCCGGCTTCCAGTGCCTGCTTGGCTTTTTCCAGCCGTACATCGCGCAATAAAGATGAGAACTGACAGTTTTCTTCCTGCAGTCTGCGGGTAAGAGTGCGGCTGCTGGTGCTCAGCAACTCTGCCACCGCTTCTTTGGTAATAGGGATCGAATCCGGCCACTGATACAGAATGTGCATGACCTTGCTGCTGAATTCCTGCATTGAGCCAAAGCGGCTGACGGCCCGCTCGGCCTGCCGGCGCAGGCGGCCGAACAGATCGGGGTTGGTGTGCATCAGCGGTTTATCCAGCATACGGCTGGAAAAACTGACCCAGTTGTGCGGCTGGCTAAATTGCAGCGGTACACCGAAAAACTGCTCCAGCCGTTCGCGGTAGGGCGGAGCCGGGAAGCGGAAACCCGCTCCCTGAATCTGGTACAGGTTGTCACCAAAAGCCTTACCGGCGGCATGAATGCTGCTGGCGATCAGTTCGCTGCGCGCCTGACAGCCAAAGGCTGTGCCTTCCGCCACGTAATACACCAGCTTGATGCTTTGCTGGCCGACAAACAGATCGGGTGAGCGCGTATCACTGATTAACGAGTAATAGCGGCGCAGCAGGGTTAGGGCTTCGCGCCCGGTGTGGCAGCCGCTTAACAGAAAGGTGAGCAGGTAAAAATTCGACAGCTCCATCTGCTGGCCGGATGCCAGACCAATAGCCGGTTCCCCCAGCAATTTGCTGGCTTGTTCCAGCAGCCGGTCGAACTGAGCAATGCTCATGCGCTGGCTGCAGAACTGACCGTGACGGGCGTTAAATCCGGGCGGCACCAGCTCATCGATGGAAAGCCCTTTGCTCTCCAGCAAGCGCAGTAATGGCTGAACGGCAGCCGTGGTCAACGTACTGGCAGAATTCGTACTCATAGGCGTCTGTTTTTTGTTGTTATTTTTAACCCGACTAACCTACCACCAGTCGGCATGATGTGCCAGTCAGGGCAACCGGATTTCTGGCCGGCAGCGGCGTATAGCGGAAAACCTACCGTAAAACAATAAATTAGAGTTGACAGAGCAGGGTACCCTGCGTAATATTCGCAGCCTCTGACGCGGGATGGAGCAGCCTGGTAGCTCGTCGGGCTCATAACCCGAAGGTCGTCGGTTCAAATCCGGCTCCCGCAACCAACGTTTTTTGTGGTCAGAGCAGTAGTGTTTAAGTCTCTCTTAGCAGAGCAATTTGTCGCGGGATGGAGCAGTCTGGTAGCTCGTCGGGCTCATAACCCGAAGGTCGTAGGTTCGAATCCTGCTCCCGCAACCATTTAAAAGAACCCAACCATGTGTTGGGTTTTTTTATGCCTGAAATCCGCATGAATGCTGGGTTTCTTCCTTCAGGCCCTGCTGTTGGGCCGCCGCCTCTTTCGTTTCCCTGAAAAAATCGTCTGACCTTAAGGCTACTATGGGCACAGCCAGATTTTGTCTTCCAGTTGGCCGTCCTGAGTTGCTCAACTGCATCTGTTTTTACCCTTCTGAACACCACCCACAAGCCCTTGAAATCGGCCGGTCAAAAGCGGCAGAAAAGTGGCCTGTGACGTTTCTGTGACGAATCTGTGACGTTTTTTTCAATCGCTGGGAATATGAAGATTTTGCGCTGACCTTAAGGCTGCTGTGACGCAATAGGTGTTTATGGCTGCTGGAGATCTCAAAGCGGCTTCTGGCCAAGATCAGATTTGAAATGTCAGATACATGAGCATGTATCCGACAGCCTGAACCCAATGTTACAGGCTGGAGTTAATGGTTCGGACTTTTGAGTTGGGCTTGATCCTTTCAGAATCCAAGCGTCTTATCATTTTTCAGTATTGAGATTTGTATCAATCTTGCTGAGTTTCTGTGGCCGGATCGGGTATGTACTCAGCAACTTCATTAGTTGTGACATTGAAGTAGGCGCACAGCTTGTCAATTACATCAGTACTGCTGATATAGCCTTTCTGATTGGATACACGCGACAAGGTGGTGCGGTGTATGCCTGTTTCACGCGAAACCTCTTCCATAGTCACCCTGCGCCCTTCCTGAAACTCTTTCTCAGCAATGAGTTCCTTTAATCGAAATCTGATCATGATTGTGCCTATCGAGAGCATGAGATCAGCATGGTATCCGCTTTCCAACTAAACCCCAAATGCATCGCTTCCGTCATAAAAGATCCGGATGTGGCTTATATGCTACAAAATACGCTTGACACGACTCATATATGATTCTAATGTTTCTTATACGCTACATAAGTGCCAAATAAGGAACGCAAAATGCAAAACACTTACCTGACTACTCAAGAGCTTGCCGACCGCATCAAATACGACGCGCGCACCATCCGTAACTCGCTAAAAGACAATGTTTTCCTTGAAGGGAGGCATTACATCCGGCCGTTTGGCGGTCGCAAAATTCTGTACATCTGGGAGGTGGTGGAAGAGGAAATGCTGCGTACCGGGCCAAGCCCAATCGCAATCCCGATGGCTAATGGAGGGGTTGTTCATGGGTAACGTACGGGTACGCAAAGAAACAGGTCGGCTTTATATTGATTTCTTCTACAAGGGAGTTCGCTGCCGTGAGCAAACTTTACTGGAAGACAACGCAAAGAACCGCAAGCAAGTGGAGCAACTGCTGCAACGCATTGAGGCCAAGATTGTTCTGAATGACTTCAACTACTCGGAATTTTTTCCAAGTAGTAAGAATGCCGCCAAAATTGCGGAAATTCAGGCTGCAGCTGGCGGGCTTCAAACTCAAGCGGCAGCGCTGCCGCAATCTGGCATTAGATCTTCAGTGAAAACGGCCACACCAACCTTCGCCGAGTTCTGCCAACAATGGTTCACAGAGAAATCCATTGAGTGGCGGGCATCGCATTTGCGTAACGTACGCTCACTGCTCGATAGTGCCTTACTCCCGGCCTTTGGTGATCAACCGCTGAATCAGATCACCAAAGAGGATCTGCTCAACTTTCGCTTGCAGCAGGCGGCGATTCCGGGGCGTTGCGGCAATGCCACTCTGTCAGCTAAAACACTCAACAACCGTATGGGCGTGTTGAGAATGATCATGGATGAAGCATGCGACCGTTACGGCTTTGAAAATCCTTACCGGAACATCCGTCCTTTAAAGATGAAGAGGGTCCACATCGAACCTTTCTCACTCGTCGAAGTGAACAAGATCCTCGAAAACGTGCGTGCTGATTATCGTCACTACTACACCGTGCGTTTTTTTACCGGCATGCGTACAGGTGAGATAGATGGATTGAAGTGGCAGTACATCGATTTTGAGCGCCGGCAGATTCTGGTGCGTGAAACACTGATTGCAGGCCAAACCGAATACACCAAAAACAATGGTTCTCAGCGCGAAATTCCCATGCTTGGGCCGGTCTACGATGCCCTGATGGCGCAGCGTGCCAGCACCGGACGCATCAGCCCCTATGTGTTTTGTAACTCCGCCGGAGAGCCACTGGATCAGAACAACGTCACCAAAAGAGTCTGGTATCCGCTGCTGCGTTACCTGGGTCTGGCAAAGCGCCGGCCGTATCAAACCCGCCATACCGCCGCCACCTTGTTTCTGGCTTCGGGGGAGAACCCTGAGTGGGTGGCGCGGGTATTGGGTCACTCATCCACGGAAATGTTGTTCAAAGTCTATTCCCGTTTCATCCCGAACCTGACCCGCATGGACGGTTCGGCGTTTGAGAATCTGGTTGGTAACCGTTAGGAGGTGTTTATGATTCAGCAACAAACTTACTGCAGCATCTGGATACCTCCCAAGGCATACGATCTGGCCGAGTGGCTGATACGCAGCTTCAACATTCAGCCTGGGTATGGGCTGGCCAGATATCTGGGGGTTAGTCGTCGCTATAATAATTATCGTGCAGTGCAGGTGTGGGTGTTAGAGCAGCAGCGCAACTGGCCTGCAGAAAAACGTACAACAGGACAGTTGCGTAGGGCTTTTTCTGCGTTGTTACCGAATGATCAGTTTTAAAAGTATGTGCATTTAATTTTGGGTAAGCGGATTAAATGGTTGATCTTACCTTTGCATGAGAGTGAGACAGACCGGCATCTCATCGGATTATCTGGTTGATGCTTCACCTACTTCTGGTGCATGTTTCCTTCGCTAATTCCAGCAAGAACCCCACACGCCTCAACTTCCCGGTCATCGTTGCAACTCGCTCTCAGTGAAACGAGTTGTTTCTCAAGCGCTTGCAGAGCGGTTATCTGCGACCGCACATGAGAGATGTGATCATCGAGCAAGGCATTGACAGCGGTACAGGACTGATGAGGGTCGTCCTGATAGCGCTTTAGTTCGTGAATTTCTGCCAGTGACAGATCCAGGATGCGGCAGCGACGAATAAAGGCCAGCCGCTCAACGTGTTTCTCGGTATAGACACGGTAACCGTTCTCCTGCCGACCAGGCGGCGGCAACAAGCCCTGCCGTTCGTAGAAGCGGATCGTCTGTGTATCTACCCCTACTGACTGTGCCAACTGACCAATACGCATCGGGTTCCTCCGCAACGGATTCTCTACGCTATTGACCTTATAGCGACTATATAGTTTTAAATGAAAACCCGATCACATTCAAGTGGAGTCATATCATGAGTAAAAACTGCGGAGGCCCCTGTGGCGACCATGCAAGGCCTGCGGCGGATACCGATATGCAGGCCTCCTCCGATGCGTCGGGGGAATGGGTCAGTGTTTATGCCGTGCCGAAGATGGACTGTCCATCAGAAGAGCGCATGATTCGCCTGGCCCTGAACGGCGTTGAGGGGATTCGGGCACTGTCCTTCGACTTGTCGAACCGCCGGTTGAAGGTCGTGCATGACGGTGAGGTCGAGCCCGTCACCGCGAAGCTGAAGACCTTGGGGCTAGGCGCCTCGCTTCAGGAAACCGTCGCTGCAAATCCGGAGACCATCAAGGCCGCCGAGTTTTCGGCAGCTTCTGCTAAGCAAGAATCCGGGACCCTGCGCTGGTTGCTCGGCATCAATGCACTTCTGTTCGTGGTGGAAATGACTGCCGGTCTGATGGCTCAGTCAACTGGCCTCATTGCAGAGTCCCTGGACAATTTTGCTGATGCGGCAGTGTACGGACTCGCTCTTTATGCGGTTGGGCATAGCGTGAAAAGGCAGGTCCGTGTTGCGCACGTTGCTGGTGTGGTCCAACTGGTTTTGGCTGTTGGCGTACTCGTAGAGGTGGTGAGACGCTTTGTATTCGGTAGTGAGCCTGAATCGCTGGTGATGATGGCTATCGCATTCGTCGCATTGATTGCCAATACCGCCTGTCTGCTGATGGTATCCAAACATCGAGGGGGCGGAGCTCATATGAAGGCTAGCTGGATATTTTCGGCCAACGACGTGGTGATCAACCTGGGGGTCATCACCGCCGGCGCCCTGGTCGCGTGGACCGGGTCCAATTATCCGGATCTGATTATCGGTACCATCGCGGGGGTCATTGTACTTAACGGTGCCAGACGCATTTTGGCGTTGAAGGGTTAAATAATGCTCATTATTGGCAAAAAGCTCTCGCCGTATGCCCTATTGTCCATATCGGGCCTGCTGGCAGCGTCTGATCAGGCTGTAAAGTGGCTGGTGCAGCAATCAATGGCCTATGGCGAGTATGTTTCGGTGACCCCGTTCTTTAACTGGGTGCACCTATGGAACACCGGTGCCGCATTCAGTCTTTTTGCGAATGGTGGAGGCTGGCAGCGCTACTTTTTTATCGGAATCGCGGTAGTGGTCTCGATTTTTCTGATCAACCTGATCCTTGAAAATCGTCATAAAGGAGAAGCCATCGCTTACAGTCTTATCCTCGGTGGCGCCATGGGCAACCTGATTGACCGGGTCTTTCGCGGCTATGTTGTGGATTCCTTTGATTTCTATTGGCGAGACTGGCATTGGCCGGCCTTCAACCTGGCTGATATTGCAATTGTCCTCGGTGCCTTACTTTTCGTTTCCAGCAGCTTGTTGGGTAAAAAAGCAAACACCAATGCCGAGCCGGATGGATCTGACTGACACCTACGCCTATACAACACCATGACCGAACGTCCCGACAACATCCTTCACCTGCCGCAATACCAAGTACTGGGCTGCAAATCAACCGACGACGAAATGCACTTTCAGGTGGACGTGCCCGATCCCATCGCCTGCGAGGAATGCGGCGTGCAGGGTGAGTTCGTACGGTTCGGCAAGCGTGACGTTCCCTATCGTGATCTGCCCATCCACGGCAAGCGGGTCACTCTCTGGGTGGTCCGCCGCCGATACACCTGCCGGGCCTGCAAGACAACATTCAGGCCCCAGCTACCGGAGATGGTGGACGGATTCCGTATGACACTGCGGCTGCATGAGTACGTGGAGAAGGAATCCTTCAACCACCCCTACACCTTTGTGGCGGCACAGACCGGCCTGGACGAGAAGACGGTGCGCGACATCTTCAACGCCCGCGCCGAGTTCCTGGGGCGCTGGCACCGCTTCGAGACGCCCCGCATCCTGGGCATTGACGAGCTATACCTGAACAAGCGCTACCGCTGCATTCTGACCAACATTGAGGAGCGAACCCTGCTCGACCTGCTGGCCACCCGCCGCCAGGACGTGGTGACCAACTACCTGATGAAGCTGAAAGACCGGCAGAAGGTCGAGATCGTCAGCATGGACATGTGGAACCCCTACCGGGCAGCGGTCAAGGCTGTGCTGCCCCAGGCCCGTATCGTGGTCGATAAGTTCCATGTGGTGCGCATGGCCAACGATGCCCTAGAGAGAGTGCGCAAGGGCCTCAGAAAGGAGCTGAAACCGTCCCAGAGCCGGACTCTCAAGGGAGACCGGAAAATCCTGCTGAAACGCGCTCACGAAGTCTCAGACCGGGAGCGCCTCATCATGGAGACCTGGACAGGCGCGTTCCCGCAACTGCTGGCCGCCTACGAGCACAAGGAGCGCTTCTACGGCATCTGGGACGCCACCACACGGCTCCAGGCAGAAGCCGCCCTGGACGAGTGGATAGCCACCATCCCGAAGGGCCAAAAGGAAGTCTGGAGCGATCTGGTCAGGGCAGTGGGAAACTGGCGCGAAGAGACCATGACCTACTTCGAGACGGACATGCCCGTCACCAACGCTTACACGGAGTCCATCAACCGACTGGCCAAGGACAAGAACCGTGAAGGGCGCGGTTACTCCTTCGAGGTGATGCGGGCACGAATGCTCTACACCACGAAGCACAAGAAGAAGGCACCGACTGCGAAGGTCTCTCCTTTCTACAAGAAAACCATCGGTTACGGACTGCCGGACTTCGCAGAGGAACTCAACTACGGAGTCGATCTATCAACCATCTGAGGGTGGTATCAGATTGATGGGGTGAAGGTGCCCCATCAACCATTAAATCCGTATACCCGTTTTAAATAATCACCCGTTTTGATCTCATCTTCCACAATCAGTAATCGCATAGCCTTTCCTGTAAATAAGGGTTACTTATAGCTTGCAATAAACAGACTGTCAGCTCGATGATAACAAGATTACAATTTTGTCATGTCAGAGTCATGTTGCAGACAGCTATAAATAGCTACGCTAGATGAAATAAATAAGCTCAAGGGTTATATAAATGGATGATAACAAGTTCAAATTACCAGCTTCTATCTCGCGGCGCCGCTTTGTACAAGGTCTTGCCGTCGGAGGCGTTATAGCGAGTTTCCCGCATGTTGTTCGCGCCGGTAGCTCTTTTAAAGACAATGCCGCGACAGGTTCTGCACCAGAATTAAGCGGCAAAGTTATCGAGCTAACTATTGCTGAGTCCTTAGTCAATTTTACCGGTGTAGTACGTACAGCAACCACCATTAATGGCTCTATTCCGGCACCAACGCTGCGCTTACGCGAAGGCGATGAGGTGACGATTAAAGTGACCAATACCTTATCGGTGCCTAGCTCTATTCACTGGCATGGCATTATTTTACCTTATCAAATGGATGGGGTACCAGGCTTAAGCTTTAAGGGCATTATGCCCGGTGAAACCTTTGTCTATAAGTTTAAACTGCAGCAAAGCGGTACTTACTGGTATCACTCTCATAGTGGCTTCCAAGAAATGACTGGCATGTACGGTGCACTAATCATCGAGCCTAGAGAGCAAGATATCATCGTTGCTGATAGGGAGTATGTGGTACAGCTTTCAGACTGGACCGATGATGACCCGATGAAAGTATTTAGTAAACTAAAAGTGCAAGGTGATATCTACAATTATAATCAACCAACAGTACGAGATTTTTTCCGAGACCTGTCAGAAAAAGGGCTTAGTTCAGCATTATCAAAACGTAAAATGTGGCAAGAAATGCGCATGAGCCCGACAGACTTGGGAGATGTGTCAAGCGCTGTACTAACCTACTTATTTAACGGCAGCACACCGCTGGCCAATTGGCGAGGCCTGTTTAAAAAAGGCGAAAAAGTTCGCTTGCGCTTTATTAATGGCGCCAGCAATACCTTCTTCGATGTCCGTATCCCGGAACTGCAAATGACCGTAGTACAGTCAGATGGCCAAAATGTCCATCCAGTAACCGTTGATGAATTCCGATTTGGCCCGGGTGAAACCTATGATGTACTGGTCACACCGCAATCTGATGCTTATACCATTTTCGCCCAGACCATAGAACGCACCGGTTATGCTCGAGGCACCCTAGCGGTAGCCGACAATATTAATGCACCCGTACCGGCAGTCGATCCAGTAGAGTGGTTAGCGATGGCCGACATGATGGGCAATATGTCCCATGGCGGTTCAATGACAGAGGGCGCTATGGATCATAGCCAACATGGCGCAGCTATGCCGATGGATTTAAGTCAGCATGCAGGGCCGGCCGCTGCTTATGCTAAAGCCAGCACGCAAGTGCGCCATGCCAGTACTGAATATGGCCCTTCGGTTGATATGCGGGTAGATACGCCAAGAACTAACTTGGACGATCCGGGCATTGGTTTACGCAATAATGGCCGAAAGGTGCTGACGTTATCCGATTTACACTCACTAGAAGGTGTTATTGAACCACAGCGTCCTGAAGCTGAAATTGAATTGCACCTAACTGGCAATATGGAACGCTATAGCTGGTCAATTGATGGTTTAGAGTTTGGCCAAAGTACACCTGTGCATATGAAGTTACATCAGTGCGTTAGGGTGATTTTACATAATGACACCATGATGACTCACCCTATGCATTTGCATGGAATGTGGAGTGATTTAGAAAGTGAAAGTGGTGAAGTCCAAGTCAGACGCCATACTATTCCGGTGCAACCTGCTCAGCGAATTAGTTTTTTAACAACGCCGCATGATGTAGGACGGTGGGCCTGGCATTGTCATCTGTTATTTCATATGGATGCAGGTATGTTTAGAGAAGTGGTGGTGTCATGAAAATAACAAAATTAGTCAGTAGCGCGCCGGTGATTGCGTTAACAGCGAGTTTATTGCTAGTAAATGCTGGGGTGATGGCAGACAGCCAAATGGACCATAGCGAAATGGATCATAGCAAGATGAAGCATGGTGATAAGGCGATGGACCACAGCGCAATGGATCATAGCAAGATGAAGCATGGTGATACGGCAATGGACCACAGCGAAATGGATCATAGCAAGATGAACCATGATGATAAGGCGATGGACCACAGCGCAATGGAACATAGCAAGATGAAGCATGACGATAAGGCGATGGACCACAGCCAGATGGACCATAGCAAGATGAACCATGGCGATAAGGTAATGGACCACAGCCAGATGGATCATAGCAAGATGAACCATGGCGATATGAAAACGCAGGGCGGAAAAGCGCCTGCAGATGCCCGAGATCCTCATGCTTATTCTGGCGGTTATACCTTAGCCGACGGGCCTTATGCTATAGGCGGCGGTCGCCAGTTAATATTGGCTGATGAACACCGTTTTTACGCAATTAGAGCAGATGAGTTGGAGCACCAGTTCGCTACGGATAGCTTAGCATTTGAATTACAAGGCTGGTATGGCACTACTTTTAATCGACTAGCAATAAAGCTGGAAGGTGAGGTAAGCGATGGTAAGTTAGAGGAAAGCCAAACCGATTTGCTATGGAGCCGTGCGGTTTATACGTTTTGGGATGCCCAGCTCGGAGCCCGGTTTGATACCTACACGGAAGGGGAAAGTCGGCAGTGGTTGGCATTGGGTGTCCAAGGCTTAGCGCCGTATTGGTTTGAGGTCGATGTAACTGCCTATTTAGGCAACTCTGGGCGGACAGCCATAGCAGCAGAAGCTGAATATGAATTGCTATTCACGCAACGTTTAATCTTACAAAGCACAGTGGGATTAACTGCTTATGGTAAAGACGATGCCATTAATGGTATCGGAAAAGGCTTAGCGTCTTTAAATGCTGGAATGCGTTTACGTTATGAGTTCTCACGCCAGTTTGCGCCTTATATCGGTGTTGAGTGGATGGCTAAGTATGGCAATAGCGCTGACTTTGCCCGAGCGAATAATGAAGCGACTGATACTACGAGTGTGGTCGCGGGTGTGCGGTTCTGGTTTTAATAATTAAGGTGATAAAAATGAATATATTAAAAATATTAAAAATAGTGAGTACTATAGCTGTTTTATTAATGGCGACTACGGTGTCTGCACATATTGATTTAACTGAGACAGTACCAGCAGATGAGGCGATGTTAATGCAAAGCCCTGCAACGTTAAAGCTGACATTCAGTGCCCCAGTACGGATGATGAAATTAAGCTTAATTGATGCAGAGAAAAAAGCGGTTAAATTTGGTTTTGCGGCTTCAGCTACAGCCGCCTCAGAATTTGAGTGGCCACTGCCAACCCTTAAAGAGGGCGAGTATCAGGTGAGTTGGATTGTTATGGGCCAAGATGGCCATAAAATGACCGGTGATTATAGTTTTATGCTCCATGGCGATATGAAGATGGAAGCAAAACAGCCATCTAGTCACAATTCACATTCTCATTAGTAGAAGGTAACTTAGTGATGGTTGGCAATTGGGAGTTAATGCTATTACTAACAAAGTTTGCCACTTATGCTGCAGTCAGCAGTTGTGTCGGCAGCATATTAATGCAAACTTTACGATCAAAGCAATTAAGGACTACTGATACTAAGCTGGAGGCTTTTGATGTTTGGCTTAGCCGTTGGTTTTTAAAATGGGCGGGCTTAGGCCTAGTAATATCACTGTTACAATTGCCAATTCAAGCCGGTGCTATGGCTGAAAATGGCTTAGCAGGCATGTTTGACCCCTTAATGCTTAGTATCATGTGGCAATCAGCAGTGGGTAGCCAAGTCAGTTTCATTGTTGTCGGTTTTACGCTGTTGTTACTTAGTGAGTGGGGGATAAACAAGCTGGCAAGGTTTAAAACCATACTAAGAATAGTCACAGTGACTGGGTTTATTCTGCTAGCAATTAGCTTTACTTTTACGGGCCATACGGTAGAGCTCAATACGGTGTTTAAAGGCTTGTTAATGTTGCATATACTTGCCATGGCAGCTTGGGCTGGTTCTCTGTGGCCCTTACATCAAAGTTGTAAAGCGTTGCCAGCTGATAGTTTAGTGACATTAATGGAAAACTTTGGCAAGGTAGCGGTGTTTTTTGTATCCATATTAATCGCTTGTGGTGTGCTATTACTACTGCAGCTTGTAGAGCCTATTAGCAATTTATTCACTACCAATTATGGTCAGTTATTGATGTTAAAGCTGATATTTGTCAGTGGTATGTTGCTGTTAGCAGCTTGGCATAAACTTAAACTTGTTGCTGAGTTGGCGCAGCATAAAAATGCCCAACCGCTGCGGCTGTCAATTTTAATTGAAACGCTATTGGTGGTCTCAGTATTAGTGACGACTAGCGTGTTTACGACACTTGTTGGGCCACAAAGTTAATCTTAGCTTTATTTGTTATTAAGACTTATTTGAGCCTGTAAACCAAATTGTGTAACTGCCCATGACTGAGTAACCTTTTTAAAAGGATGCCATCGTGGGTATGCAATTGAACCAAGAGAAACTCAAAGCCATGGCCGCCGAGTTGGCCAAAGACATTAAGTCTGAAAAAGATCTCGGAGCTCTTACTCAACAGTTGATCAAAATGACTGTTGAAACCGCCCACAATGCCGAACTGGACGAGCACCTAGGATACGAGAAAATGCTCCTGAAGGCCGTGGCACTGGCAATAGCCGTAACGGCTATTCAGCCAAGCGCCTGAAAGGGCAGCACGGCGAAGTATCGATACAGGCTCCGCGAGACCGGAACGGTTCCTTCGAACCTCAATTCGTCCGTAAAGGCCAGTCCCGTCTGACCCAGATGGATGACCAAATCCTCGCACTTTACGCCAAGGGTCTGAGCACCCGGGATATCGTGGATGCCTTCAAGGAAATGTATGACGCGGATATATCGGCCACGCTCGTCTCTAAGGTGACAGAGCGAGTTATCGAGCAGGTTCACGAGTGGCAGAACCGCCCGCTGGATCCGATCTATCCCATCGTCTATCTGGACTGCATTGTTCTGAAAATTCGACAGGATAAACGCGTCATCAACAAATCCCTGTACCTGGCTCTGGCTATCAACATGGAAGGCCAGAAGGAGCTTCTTGGCCTTTGGCTGGCTGAAACGGAAGGCGTGAAGTTCTGGCTATCGGTACTGACGGAACTGAAAAACCGTGGTCTGGAGGACATCCTTATCGCCTGTGTGGACGGCCTGAAAGGGTTCCCGGATGCGATTGCTGCAGAGTATCCGCAGACCCAGATACAGCTGTGTATTGTGCACATGGTTCGCAACTCGCTGCGCTACGTGTCCTGGAAGGACTACAAGGCCGTGACGGCCGATCTGAAGCAGATCTACCAGTCTGCCACCGAACGTGAAGCCCGGCAGGCGCTGGATGCCTTTGGCTAACGCTGGGACAGCCAATACCCGCAGATCTCTCGATCCTGGAACAGCCACTGGGACAATCTGATTACGCTGTTCGAATACCCTCCGGCGATTCGGAAGGTGATCTACACCACTAATGCCATCGAGTCGCTGAACAGTGTGATTCGTAAAGCGACCAAGCGCAGAAAGTTATTCCCTAGCGATGACTCGGCACTGAAGGTGGCTTTTCTGGCGATCCAGCAGGCTTCGAAGAAATGGACCATGCCGCTCCGTGATTGGAGGCCGGCATTGAATCGTTTTATTATCGAATTTGGTGACCGCCTGAACGGTCACCTGTAATGGGGTGGGCAGTTACACAGATTTATTTACAGGCTCGTAAAGAACAGGCTGTTCTATCGTGGGGGGATTACCCCTCGACGTATCCAGCTTAAACCGAACCACGAAGCCGCAGCGAGTTGAATACAACGGACGCTGAACTCAGACTCATCGCTAGGGCTGCAAACATGGGTGATAGAAGCAACCCGGCAAACGGGTACAGGACGCCAGCAGCCAGTGGAACGCCTAACGCATTATAAATGAACGCAAAACCAAGGTTCTGCTTCATATTGAGAACAGTCTTGTTTGACAAGTCCCGGGCAATCGAGATACCCCGCAGGTCTCCTTTTACCAAGGTGATTTGCGCACTGTTCATCGCTACGTCCGTCCCGGTTCCCATAGCGATACCGACATTCGCCTTGGCCAGTGCCGGGGCATCGTTGATGCCGTCGCCCGCCATCGCAACGATGCAACCTTCTGATTGAAGCTTATCAACCAGATTCAGCTTGTCGGCCGGTTTCACTTCGCCATGAACTTCGTCTATGCCTAGTTGTTCGGCGACCGCTTTTGCCGTTGAAATACCGTCACCAGTAGCCATGATGACCCTGATTCCCGCGGCCTTGAGCGCCTGTACCGCTTCAGGGGTGCTCTGTTTGATGGGGTCGGAAACGGCGAGTAGGCCGACCAGTGTGCCGTCAACCGCCAGGTACATCACACTCGCACCCTTTGTCCTCCATCCCTCAGCGGTGGCAGCCAGGCCATCAACATTGACGTTATCCTGCTGCATGAACGCAGTGTTGCCCAACAGCAGTGTTTTGCCTTCAACCTTGCCCCGTACGCCTATGCCGCTACCCGAGTCAAAGTCGTCCACTGGGCTGAGCACCAAATTACGTTCGCGCGCAGCGCTGACAATAGCGTCAGCCAAAGGATGCTCGCTGCCTTGATCGAGGCTGGCAGCCAGGCGCAAGATTTCATCGGCGTCCAACTCGCCAGCGGAAACAGCCTGATCGAATGCGGGTCGGCCTTCTGTCAAGGTGCCGGTCTTGTCTACGATGAGCGTATCGACTTTGCGCAGATTTTCTATTGCTGCTGCATCACGAAACAGAACACCCTGGGTTGCGCCTCGTCCGGTAGCAACCATGACTGACATGGGCGTTGCGAGCCCCAGCGCACAAGGGCAAGCGATGATCAGAACAGCGACCGCATTGATCAGGCCATAGACCCAGCTTGGCTGCGGGCCGAACATGCCCCACACGACCAAGGTGAGGATGGCGATGGCTACCACCGCCATGACAAAGTAACCCGCCACCAAATCAGCCATCCGTTGCATCGGCGCCCGAGAGCGTTGGGCCTGAGCCACCAACTGGACAATTTGTGACAACACAGTGGCCGAGCCGACTTTCTCCGCCCGGATCACAAGTGCACCAGAGGTGTTCATCGTTGCCCCTATGACCTTGTCACCCGGGCGCTTGCTGATGGGTAACGATTCACCAGTCAACATGGATTCATCGAGAGAACTTGCACCCTCTTCAACAATGCCATCGACAGGAACTTTCTCACCGGGACGTACGCGTAAACGATCACCTTCATGCACATGCGTCAGCGGTACATCTTCTTCTGTTCCGTCTGCATTGATACGGCGGGCCGTCTTGGGCGCCAGACCGAGCAATGACCGGACGGCAGCGGATGTCTGGGAACGCGCGCGAAGCTCCAGCACCTGACCAAACAGCGTAAGGGAAATGATCACCACTGCGGCTTCGAAATAAACCGCCACACGCCCCATGGACATGAATGTTTCCGGAAATATACCGGGAGCTACGGTTGCCAGCGTGCTGTAGACGAAGGCGGCACCGGTACCCAAGCCGATGAGCGTCCACATGTTGGGACTGCGGTTGACCACTGATTGCCAACCCCGTACGAAGAACGGCTGTCCGGCCCACAGCACCACGGGAAGCGACAGTACAAGCTCTATCCACGTTTGCGTCGCCATCTCGAACCAGCCAAGCTGTGGCCCAAACATGGCAAGCACCGTGACAATGACGGTAAAAGGCAATGTCCACCAGAATCGCCTGGAAAAATCGTCCAGCTCGGGATTGTCATCTTCCAGACTGGGCATCAGGGGTTCAAGTGCCATGCCGCATTTAGGGCAGGTTCCGGGGTTGTCCTGACGTATTTCCGGATGCATCGGGCACGTATAAATTGTGCCTTTGACCGCTTCCGAGGGAGGTGGCGGGGTTGGTGAAAGAAACTTCTCAGGGTCATGCTGGAATCTATTCATGCATTTGGTGCTGCAGAAGTAGTAAGTTTTACCCGCATGCTCAACATGCTGGGCAGAGTCTGCCGTTACACCCATGCCGCAGACCGGGTCTGTAAGCCCTGAGCCCGTGTGGGAGGGTGTATGGTGATGACAATGAGACTCAGAATTATCGTGAACCATGGATAAGCACCTTTTCAAATAAGCAGGCAGTTTGCGCCGCGTTTTTTGCGGCTTCTTAAAGGAGGAGATTACATGAATCATGATGCCATAAACTTATTAGTTAAAGATGACCAGGCTGCTCCCGCAAGCATTACATTTTAGTCATGTTATGCGAACAACGCTTTTCTCACCGATATAACCTAGCTTCCGGCCACCAACATTACATATTTGTCATTTTCTGGTCATGTTGTGGGCAGATTTCAGACTATAAAATTGATATTGACGACAATGAAATGGACTGGCTTCCTTGGCCTGAACTGTAGAGCGGAGTGGAACGATGAAGATTCTCATCGTAGAAGATGAAGTGAAAACTGGGGATTATATCCGGCAGGGCCTCATGGAATCCGGCTTTGTGGTAGATCTCGCCCGGACCGGGCTCGATGGTCACCACCTGGCGCTTACCGGCTCGTATGACTTGATTGTCCTTGATGTAATGCTGCCTGATGTGGATGGCTGGCGAATTATGCAGTCATTGAGAGAGGCCAGATCCACCACGCCTGTGTTATTTCTCACCGCAAGGGACAGTGTAGAAGACCGGGTCAAGGGTCTGGAATTGGGAGCGGACGACTATCTGGTCAAGCCTTTTGCTTTTTCGGAGCTGCTGGCACGAGTACGTACATTGTTACGGCGCGGTGCTGCGCCGGTTTTTCAGGATCAACTCCAGGTGGCTGACCTGATGCTGGATATACCTCGCCGTCGCGCACAGCGACATGGCGTGAGGATCAACTTGACCAACAAGGAGTTCACCCTACTTGAACTCCTTGTGCGGCGCCAAGGGGAAGTGTTACCACGCTCATTGATCGCTTCCCAGGTGTGGGACATGAATTTTGACAGTGACACCAATGTCATCGATGTTGCTATCCGGCGGCTGCGCGCGAAGATCGATGATGATTTTGAACCAAAGCTGATTCATACCGTACGCGGCATGGGTTATATGCTTGACGTGACACAGCCAGGCTAGCCCATGAAAAGACGCCCGCTATCTCTGGTCGTTAGACTCACCGTCTCCATTGGCGCTGTGATAACCGCTGTTCTCCTCACCTTTGGCTGGATGATGGAGCGCTCTATCAATAATCATTTCGTCCAGCAGGATGTGGATGAGCTCAATTCAGTAGTTCAGGCGTTGCAATACCTCCTCGCGACCGTACCGGCCGATATACCCGCCGATGAACTGCATCAGCGTCTCGCTAGCGTGGTAACAGGCCATCGTAACGCCCAATACCGAATCAGTACCGATAGCGGGTCATTGATCTACTCAACACCGGGTTTCAATCTGGACACGTTCGCCCGCACTGCCCGACCTGTAGAAGAAATCACTATCGATACGGTTGAGAGCTGGAATGATCATCAAGAAGCCTTTCGTGGTGCGGTCTTGTGGATTGAATCAGACAGGCTTGAAGGCAAAGCCAGGTTCAGACTCGCGGTCGCCACAGGAATCGACTTTCATCTGCATTACCTGGACGGCTTTCGGAACCACCTTCGGATTGTCACCCTTGCCGCGTGCTTGATAGTTCTTCTGGCAACCTGGTTCGCGGTTTACCAGGGACACGCTCCTATTCGACGTATCAGCCGAGAGATGAGACGCATCAGGTCTGATCAGATGGATTTTCGCCTTGAACCGCGATCCGTCCCCGCCGAGTTGGTAGAGCTGACGATTTCCTTCAATGAAATGATTGGCAGGCTTGAAGATGTATTCCGACGCCTATCGGATTTTTCCGGTGACATCGCGCACGAACTGCGCACACCCGTTACCAATTTGAGAACCCATACTGAGGTAGCGCTAACCCAGGCGCGCAGCGTGGAGCAGTACCGGGAAGTGCTGTATTCAAACCTCGAAGAATATGATCGCATGGCCAAGATGGTCGGTGACATGCTTTTTCTGGCTCAGGCTGATAATCAGCTGCTGAAACCGGAACTGGTCGATATCGATCTTCAGTCAGAGCTGAGAAACCTGTTCGATTATTTCAGCGCCTGGGCAGAAGAGCGGGAGGTGCTGTTAGAAAATACCGGAGAGCAAGTTCATGTCCATGGCGACCGACTAATGATCCGTCGCGCCTTGAGTAACTTGCTGTCCAATGCAGTCCGGCATACGCCAGAGGGGCAGAGCGTAACCACAACCCTTCAAGTGAACTCCGGTAACGTAAGAATCCGCATACAGAACCCAGGGCCACCTATACCTGAAGAGCATTTGAATCATATTTTTGAACGATTCTACAGGCTCGACGCATCCCGCCAACGTAGCAGCGAAGGTGCCGGGCTGGGCTTGGCCATCACGAAATCGATTATCGAAGCCCACGGCGGGAAGATCAGAGCGTTCTCCACAACGGAGGCAACCACGTTTGAGGTTCAATTACCTCTAAAAATGGAGTAGATGCCTGGGCTCGAAGTCATCGTCAATTTTAGCGCGCAGGCGACGGATGGCTACGTCGATCACATTGGTGTCGGAATCAAAATTCATGTCCCATACCTGCGAGGCGATCAGCGAACGTGGCAACACCTCACCCTGACGGCGCACCAGCAGCTCCAGCAGGCAGAATTCCTTGTGGCTGAGATTGATTTTTCGGCCGGCGCGCGTGACCCGGTGCCTCGGCAGATCCAGGGTGAGATCCGCTATTCTGAGCTGGTCCGACAGGGGCGGTGCCGAGCCTCGGCGCAACAGGGTGCGCACTCGTGCCAGCAACTCGGCAAAGGCGAAGGGCTTTACCAGATAATCATCAGCGCCCAGCTCCAATCCTTTGACACGATCATCCACGCTGTCACGAGCGGTAAGAAACAACACCGGCGTCTGGCGTCCTGCCTCGCGCAGCGACTGCACAATGCGCCAGCCATCCACGTCGGGCAGCATGACATCCAGCACAATCAGGTCGAAAGACTCGGTCATCGCCAGATGGTGGCCATCGAGACCGTTGCGAGCCAGGGACACTTGAAAACCGGCTTCGCTCAACCCCTGCCGCAAATAGTCGCCAGTCTTGATTTCATCCTCGACCAACAGTAGTCGCATAAATACCTCGCTTATCACGTTTTATATCAGTCTAGCGGGTCATTCCCCACAGTAAGATCATACCAAGATGACATTTTTGCAATCTACGGGTCATCTGGCTGACAGGGGAGATTAGTTAATATCGGAACCGTTTTTAACACAACCTAGGAGTCACATTATGAAACGCCAATCACTCAGCTATTTCGTCGCCCTGCCGGCATTATTGCTTGCCCTGTCAGCCCAGGCCCACGATCCCAAGGAGCACATGAAGGAGGCGCAGGCGCCGGACTGTACGGCCATGAAAGACATGGATCATTCCAAAATGGACATGAAAGATCCGGTCATGCAGGCCATGATGAAAAAATGCATGAAGGCCATGCACAAGGATGAAGAAGGATCGCATGAAGCTCATGGGGACAAAGGCCATACCGATCACGGTAACCATGACGAAAAATCCGATGAAAAAAAGCCGGCCAAACACCAGCACAAAAAATAACGGGTAGCCATTCCTGAGGAGATAACATGACGTCCTTTAAGTTTTTGTCCTGCTTTAAATGCCTCGCCGTTGCGGCAGGCGTGGCGGCGGTGACCGGTGTGGGGTTCCTCTATTCGGGTCTCTATCCAATGGGAGCCGATGACCATCACAACGACTTGACTTATTGGACGCTGGAAACCCTGCGCGAGCGATCCATCGCCCGCGCATCAAACGACATCGAGGTGCCGACCGACCTGAATTCGTCCGAGCGGCTGCTGGCAGGTGGCGCCGACTACAACGACATGTGTGCCGGCTGCCATCTCAAACCGGGCAAGACCGAAAGTGATTTTACCCTGGGGCTGTATCCCGCGCCGCCCAATCTAACACTGACGGGTGATAGGCATGGGCATGAGCATGCCGGTGACACTGATAATGATGACGAGGCCATTAAGCGACAATTCTGGATTATTAA
Organism: Venatoribacter cucullus; assembly: GCF_016132445.1. Taxonomy (NCBI): domain Bacteria; kingdom Pseudomonadati; phylum Pseudomonadota; class Gammaproteobacteria; order Oceanospirillales; family Oceanospirillaceae; genus Venatoribacter; species Venatoribacter cucullus. The sequence goes on from NZ_CP046056.1 coordinate 910,107, forward strand.
ACATGGCATCAAGGCTTCCGGGATGCCGGCCTGGGGGCCGGGTCATGACGATCAGCGTATCTGGAACATGGTGGCGTTCCTGCAGCGCCTACCCGAGTTGTCGCCGCAGCAATACCAGATCCTGACCGCGCGCGACGCCGATGACGCCGGGCACCATTAGCGGCAAATATTCAATTGTCTTCGGAGGCAACTATGTATCGATTTAAATTAACGGGCTTGGTGTTGGGGCTGTTGACGCTGCCCTTGATCGCGGCCTGTAATGATGGGCCTAAAAACCCAAAAACATCTGACCCATCCGCTGGTGCAGTTGAAACGCTTACCGTCTACAAAAGCCCTACCTGTGGCTGCTGTAAAAAATGGATAGATCACCTTGAAGCCGAGGGCTTTGAGGCCAGTGTCGAACACCCGGCTAATCTGGGCGCCATCAAGGATCGCTATCGAATCGCAAACAACCTGCGTTCCTGCCACACAGCGGTGTCGTCACAAGGCTATGCCTTTGAGGGGCATATCCCGGCCCGCTATATTCATCAGTTTCTGGCTAATCCGCCAGCCGACGGGATTGGGCTGACAGTGCCCGCCATGCCCGTTGGCAGTCCGGGTATGGAGGTGGGTGACAAGTTCATGCCATACCGGGTTCTGCTGATGAAAAAAGACGGCAGCACTGAAGTGTTTGCCAGTGTCGAGAGCGCGGCTCAACAGGTTCAGCCACTCCAACAACCGGAAGCGCAGCCATGAAAATATTCGTCACCATGCTTTTTATCCTGCCGCTCGGTATAGGCAGTGTCATAGCCTTTGCGCAATCCCTTCCCGAGACCCTGACGCTGGACGAGGCGATAACCCTCGCCATAGATACCGATCCCTGGCTCACCGGTAGCCAGTACACTCAGCAGGCCCTTACCGACGAAGCGACCGCCGCGGCGACTTTGCCGGATCCCCGAATGAGCCTGATGGCCGGCAGTTTCCCTGTTGATTCTTTTGACATCAATCAGGAAGGCATGACTCAGTTGTCGGTGGGGATCAGCCAAATGTTTCCCCGGGGTGACAGTCTGTCGCTCACCCGCCGACAAAAGCAGCAGCTAGCCGAGCAGCATCCCTTACTAAGGCTGGATCGTCGGGCCAAGGTAGGCGCTACGGTCAGCCAGTTGTGGCTGGAAGCCTTCAAGGCGCAGGAGAGTATCCGGCTGATCGAACAGGATCGCGCACTGTTTGAGCAGTTGGTGGATGCCGCCAAAGCGGGTTACTCCTCGGCGCTGGGCAGGGCACGTCAGCAGGACGTAATTCGCGCGCAGTTGGAGCTGACTCGTCTCGAAGACAGACTGACGATGCTCAGGCAGCAACAGCAAGCCGCACAGAAGCGCCTGTCCGAATGGATCGGCGCGCCTGCCACTGTCCCTCTGGCTCCGGTACTACCGACACAGTCTCTTTCCAGGCCGTTGTCGGCACCGACCATTAAGCAGGCCAGCGAGCATACGCGCTACGAATGGATCCGCCATCATCCCGCGCTACGGGCACTGGATCAGCGTATCGATGCCACGCAAACCGGTGTTGATCTGGCCAAGCAGAAATACAAGCCCGAATGGGGCCTGACCGCCCAATACGGCTATCGCGACAACGATCCCATGGGGCGCGACCGGGCGGATCTGCTCTCCATAGGCGTGAACTTCGACCTGCCCATTTTCACCGGTAACCGGCAGGACAAGGAAGTCAGCGCCGCCGTCAATCGAACCGAGGCCATCAAAACCGAAAAGCACTTGCTTGGTCGTCGGCTGATGGCGGAACTGGAAACCGCGAGCGTGCAACTGGCGCGTCTCGATGAACGCCAGGCGTTATACGCCGATCAGCTGCTGCCGCAAATGGCTGAGCAGGCAGAAGCTTCGCTGACCGCCTACAACAACGACGACGGCGACTTCGCCGAAGCCGTGCGTGCCCGCATTGCCGAATTGAATGCCAAGGTCGACGCGCTCGCCATTGCCGTGGATCGGCAGAAGACCATCGCCCAAATCAATTACCTGCTCGCCGAGGCGTCGTTCGACGATGCACGGACGGCGAAACCGTTTTAAAGGGGTTCAACATGAATACATTCACCAAAACCTTGCTGGGCACGGCCGTCGGCGCGCTGCTCGGCGCATCCGGCGTCTGGCTGCTCGGCAACCCCGATGAGGGGGATATGACAGCAACCGGCGGAGAACGCAAGCCACTTTACTGGGTGGCGCCCATGGATCCCAACTACAAGCGCGACAAGCCTGGCAAATCGCCCATGGGCATGGATCTGATCCCTGTGTACGAGAAATCCGCCGGAGAGGATGAAGCCGGCACCGTCAAGATATCGCCCGAGGTCGTCAACAATCTCGGCGTGCGCACCGCCACGGTTGAGGTAGGGTCTCTGGATCTGGATGTCAAAACTGTCGGTTACGTGCAATACGATGAGAACCGGCTGGTGCATATCAGCCCGCGCGTGGAAGGCTGGATCGAGAAGCTCCATGTCAAGGCCGCCGGGGATCCGGTCAGACAGGGCGACCCCCTGTACACCCTCTATTCACCCACCCTGGTCAACGCCCAGGAGGAATTGTTGTTGGCGTTGAAACGCGACAATCCGGTGTTGATCGGCGCTGCCGTGGAACGCTTGTTGGCGCTGCAAGTACCTCAGGCAGATATCGACCGGCTGCGTAAAACCCGCAAGGTCAGCCAGACCATCACCGTTGCCGCGCCGCAGTCCGGGGTACTGGACAATCTCGCGGTGCGTGAGGGCATGTTCGTCAAGCCTGGCTTGAGTCTGATGATCATCGGCCAACTGGAGCATATCTGGGTGATCGGTGAGGTGTTCGAACGACAGGCAAGCCTGGTCAAGACCGGCGACCAGGTGCGGATGCGGCTCGATTACCTGCCCGGTCGGGATTGGTTGGGCCAGGTGGACTATGTCTATCCGTCTTTGAATGCCAAGACACGTACCGCGCAAATCCGGGTGCATTTCAACAACCCGGACGACTTCCTCAAGCCGGGCATGTTCGCGCAGATGGTCATTGAGACCCAGGCGGGGGCTGAAGCACTGTTAATCCCGCGAGAAGCGCTGATCCGTACCGGCAGCCAGGCGCGCGTGGTGTTGGCGCTGGGTGATGGCAAATTCAAATCGGTGGCCGTTGAGGTCGGGCGTGTGGGCGAACGGCAGGTGGAAATTCAGTCGGGACTCAAAGAAGGGGAGCGCATTGTGACCTCTGCTCAGTTCCTGATCGACTCGGAATCCAGCAAGACGTCGGACTTCAAGCGCATGGCCAAGCGCGATCAGCAAGGCGAATCAATGGATGTAAAGGCAGACGCTGATTCCCGCTCAGTCTGGGTGGCCGCACGTATCGACAGCCTGATGCCGGATCACCGCATGGTGACCCTGGAGCACGAGGCCATCCCGGACTGGCAATGGCCCACCATGACCATGGATTTCACCGTCGCTGAGGCTGTGGACATGGATGCGCTCAAACAGGGAATGCGCCTGCATGTGCAGATCACCAATAACAACAGTGGTGGATACCAGATTACCCAAGTGCATATTCCCAATGAGCAAGGCAATGATGCCATGCCTGCGGGAATGGATCACGGTCAGCACGAGGGTATGGATCACGGTGATATGTCGATGCCGGAGCACAGCGAACACCAGGGCATGAACCACGGCGGTCACGATCAAAAGGAGCACAATCATGATTGAATCGATAATCCGTTGGTCCGTCGGTAACCGTTTCTTCGTGCTGCTGGCTACTTTGATGCTGGTGGGGATAGGTCTCTATTCGCTGAAAAACACCCCGGTGGACGCCATTCCCGATCTGTCCGATGTACAGGTCATTATTAAGACCAGTTTTCCTGGGCAGGCGCCGCAGGTGGTGGAGGACCAGGTCACGTATCCACTGACTACTGCCATGTTGTCGGTACCCGGTGCGGTTACCGTGCGCGGTTATTCCTTTTTTGGCGATTCCTTTGTGTATGTCATTTTCGACGAGGATACCGATGCCTACTGGGCACGTTCCCGGGTGCTGGAGTATCTGTCTCAGGTCGCGCCCACATTACCGCCCAGCGCCCGGCCGCAACTGGGGCCGGACGCTACCGGAGTTGGCTGGGCCTATCTCTACGCCCTGGTGGACCGTACCGGCAAGCATGATCTTAGTCAGTTGCGCAGCCTGCAGGACTGGTTCCTGAAATACGAGCTGCAAACCGTGCCGGGTGTTTCCGAAGTCTCGGCGCTCGGCGGCATGGTTAAGCAGTACCAAGTGAAAGTGAACCCGGAAAAACTGCGTGCTTTCAGTATTCCCCTGTCCCTTATTCAGATGGCGATCCAGCGCGGTAATCAGGAAGTGGGCGCCTCGGTGGTGGAAATGGCCGAAGCCGAATACATGGTGCGCGCCAGCGGTTACGTCCAGAGTATCGATGATCTGGCCAACATTCCGTTAGGGTTGGATGTTAACGGTACGCCGCTGTTGCTCAAGGATGTGGCGGATATCGAATTGGGGCCGCAAATGCGCCGTGGCATCGCCGAGTTGAACGGCGAAGGTGAAGTGGTGGGCGGTATTGTGGTGATGCGTTTCGGTGAGAACGCCCAGAAAACCATTGATGGGGTCAAGGCCAAGCTGGAAAAACTCAAGGCGGGTTTGCCCGAGGGCGTGGAGATCGTAACCGTTTATGATCGTTCAGGGCTGATATCTCGCGCCATTGACAGTTTGTGGAAAAGTGTGGTCGAAGAACTCGCCATTGTGGCGTTGATCTGTGTCATTTTCCTGTTTCATGTCAGGTCCTCACTGGTGGCGGTCATCAGTCTGCCACTAGGTATTCTTACGGCTTTTATCGTGATGTATTGGCAAGGTCTCAATGCCAATATCATGTCATTAGGCGGTATAGCGATTGCGATAGGCGCCATGATTGATGGCGCGATTGTCATGATCGAAAACATGCATAAGCATATGGAACGTACGCCCTTGACGCCAGAGAACCGTTGGAAAATCGTGGCGGCGTCAGCCAGTGAAGTCGGTCCGGCGCTGTTTTTCAGTTTGCTTATTATCACTGTGAGCTTTGTACCTGTGTTTACCCTGGAAGCCCAAGAGGGCCGGATGTTCAGCCCGTTGGCCTTTACCAAAACCTATGCCATGGCAGCCAGTGCGGCGCTTGCTATCACAGTGGTGCCGGTTTTGATGGGATATTTCATCAGAGGCAAGGTGGTAGCGGAAAACAAGAATCCCGTTAATCGATTACTGATTGCCGGGTACATGCCCCTGCTGAAAACCGTATTGCGTTTTCCGAAAATCACACTTGCCATTGCGGTTGTGATTTTCCTAGTTGGGATCTGGCCGGTTAACAAGATTGGTAGTGAATTCATCCCCGATCTGGATGAAGGTGATCTGATGTATATGCCGACCACTTATCCGGGGATCTCGATAGGCAAAGCCAGGGAATTGTTGCAGCAGACCGACAAGCTGATCGCGACAGTGCCTGAGGTAAAAACCGTGTTTGGCAAAATCGGCCGTGCCGAGACAGCCACGGATCCCGCTCCGCTGACCATGATCGAGACCTTTATTCAGCTCAAGCCCAAAGAGGAATGGCGCGAGGGCATGACCACGGAGAAGCTCAAGAAGGAGCTGGATGCGCTAGTGAAATTCCCCGGTCTAACCAACGCTTGGGTGATGCCGATCAAGACTCGCATCGACATGCTGGCCACCGGTATCAAGACGCCGGTAGGCATCAAGGTGGCGGGCGAGGATCTGCGAGAAATTCAGAAGATTGGGCAGCGACTAGAGCAGATCCTCAAGGATGTACCCGGCACAGCCTCGGTGTATTCCGAAAGGGTGGCCGGTGGGCGTTACATCAAGGTGGATATCCAGCGTGCACAGGCGGCGCGCTATGGCCTCAATATTGCTGATGTGCAGCAGGTAATAGCCACGGCCATTGGGGGAATGAATGTGGCGCAGACCATTGAGGGGCTGGAGCGTTATCCGATCAATCTGCGCTACCCGCAGGACTATCGAGACTCGCCAGAACAGCTGGCGCTGCTGCCCATCGTTACGCCCAGCGGCCAACGCATTGCGCTCGCCGATGTGGCCAATGTCTATGTGGAGGACGGCCCGCCAGCGATCAAGAGCGAGAACGCCAGGCTGAATGGCTGGACCTTTGTAGATATCGATGGGGTGGACGTGGGCAGCTATGTACAAGCGGCCATGGCAACGGTCGAGCAGCAATTGGATTTACCGGCCGGTTACTCGGTGGCCTGGTCCGGTCAGTACGAATACATGCTGCGCGCCAAAGAGAAACTGACCTATGTGGTTCCTTTGACGCTTGCCATCATTATCATTCTGTTATACATGAATTTTCGTAACTTCACTGAAATAGCCATTATTCTGGGAACACTACCACTGGCGGTAATTGGTTCAATCTGGCTGATGTACCTGCTTGGCTATAATTTTTCTGTCGCGGTTGCGGTTGGTTTTATTGCACTGGCGGGGGTTACGGTGGAAATAGGTATCATCATGTTAACTTATCTTAACCAAGCATATCACCAATTGATAGATACCTGTCGTGAGCGTGGAGTGCAACCATTAAAAGAAGATTTGCTCGAAGCTGTGACACAGGGCGCGGGACTTCGTGTAAGACCCGTAATGATGACTACGGTCTCCACTATCGCTGGATTGCTTCCCATTATGTTCAGTTCCGGAACAGGTGCGGAAGTTGTTAGCCGGATTGCGGCGCCTATGGTGGGCGGAATGGTGAGTGCTGTGATTTTAACGTTGTTGGTATTACCCGTCGTGTATTACCTATGGCGCACCCGCTCGCTGAAAGCATAATATTGCCAAACTAAATGGGGCAGACTTGTCTGCCCCTGCCGGAGCTCTGTGGTATAAACCAATAAAGCACCAAATGCACAAATAGGTTAAGGGTTCTACCCTGTTTTCACGGACACATCTAAAAGAGGCATAATGTGCCTGTAAGGAGTGTTCATGACCAAGCGAAGAAAATTCAGTCCAGAGTTCAAGCGAGAAGCTGTCAAACTGACCCAGCAGCCGGGTATCAGTTGTAGCCAAGTTGCCCTCGAAATCGGTGTTGCCCCCAACCTCCTGAGCCGCTGGAAGCGCGAAGCAGAAGCTATCCGCAGCAAAGCCTTCCAGGGCAGTGGCAATCCACGGGATGAAGAAGTCGCGCGCCTTAAACGTGAGCTCGTAAGAGTCACCAAGGAACGCGATTTTTTGCGGGAAGCGGCGGCGTACTTCGCCAAGGGCTAGACCTGAAATATCAGGCTATTCAACGCTGTCGCGACTCATTTCCCATACGCCTTATGTGTCGGTGCCTGAAGGTATCTGCCAGTGGTTTTTATGCCTGGGAATCGCGTATACCCAGCAAGCGGCAGATCGAGAACGCTCGTATCGCTATCCGGATGAAGGAGATGCATACCGATAGTGGCGGCGTTATCGGTGCTCCCCGTATGCACGAAGACCTGGAGGCTGAAGGTGAAAAGCTGAGCCTGAATCGTGTAGCCAGGCTGATGGTCAAACATGGGCTACAAGGCTGGCCGCGTAAGAAAGGCCGTGGATCAAAACGCTCATCCGTGCGCCCTGATGGCGTACGGAATCACCTGAAACGGGACTTCACGGCACAGGAGCCTGACAGCAAATGGGTTACTGATATTACGGAAGTCAAAACTCAGCAAGGCAAGTTGTATCTGTGCGTGGTGCTGGATCTGTACAGCAAATTGGTTATTGGCTGGTCGATGCATCACCGGCAGGACCGTCAAATGGTGATGAGAGCGGTTGAAATGGCCGTTTGGCAAAAACAGGGCGGCGGTGCATCAATCTTACATTCAGATCGTGGTTCGCAGTTTACCAGTGGCGACTATCAGCGATTACTGAAGCGGCATGATCTGATAAGCAGTATGAGTGCGGTTGGTCATTGTGCAGATAATGCGGCCTGTGAAGGATTTTTTGGTGTGATGAAACGGGAACGGATCAACCCGAAGAATTACCGCACGCAGGATGAAGCAAGATCGGATATTTTTGACTACATCGAACGGTTCCATAACCCGAGAATGAGACGTAGACTGGCAGCACAAGATCAGAGATTTAGTGCTTTATTAAACCGTCCGTGAAAACGGGGTAGAACCCGCTGTCCTGCTACAGCCATTAAGGATTGGGTGGACATTGCCGGTATCAACAACGGTCCACTTTTCAGGCCGGTCAACCGATGGAGTCAGGTCCAAACAAAGCCGCTGAACCCAGGAGCAATTAACGATTTGCTTAAAAATCTGGGCAAAGCTTGTCAATTCGACTTTCTTCCAGACCTCAGTAGTCATAGCTTTCGGCGTGGACTGTCCACATCGGCGGCAAGGGAGCGGATAGATTTTGAGTTAATCAAAAAGCAAGGCGGATGGAAAAGTGACGCAACAGTGTGGGAATACATCGAGGAGGGCCAGCAGTTTTCCGATAATGCCGCGCTCACGCTGATGGAAAAAATGACTCAATTTATCGTCATTCCGTGAGATTGCATAGCCACCGACCCAGTCCAGGGTATCTCTGGACTGGGTCGGTGGCTATGACAAACAGATTGCTATATCCTCAATGAGCTTCACTATCAGGTGCCCCACAGGTGAGAATTCGTTCCGGTTATAAAACATTTGTGCTTCTGACACTGCTGCTTTGGCTGATGACCAGCTGGACCGGCGTGCATGCACACTTTTGTTTTGATGGACAGGAACCACCAATTTCCCCTCATCTCGATGTGATAGGCGGGCACGAAGTCCACACAGCGGATGAATCGCATCAGGATATCGATGTGGAAGTATCCCAATCGGTTCTGGCAAAACTCCTTAAGTTTGACCCGTCATTGCCAATACTTTTGGCTGTGATTTTTATACTGCTTGCGGTAACGCACACCCCCTTATTCTTTTTTTACACAGACGCTCCTCATCCCCATCGTCGCGCGGGGATTCTTCCGCCGCTGCGCGCACCTCCTGCAACTCCATTCTGATTGTCGTTAACGGCCCTTTGTAAAAAGGGTAGTTTTTGCAGTTCCCCATTCGCGTTCAGGACTCCTGCACCGATATCTGGAACTGCCAATTAGGCTGGAGTTTTCTATGCAACTTTTCCATCGAGCGATGGCCATTTCGGCTATTGCTTTATCTTGTAGTTCTTTTGCTCTAACCGCTGTTGCGGAATCCACACTGACGTTGGGTGAGGCTGTTCGCGCCACCTTACAACACAACCCTCAACTAGCGGGTTACACCTTCAAGCTAAATGCTTTGGCCGGGGAAAAACAAACCGCTGCACTCAGGCCCGAGCTGCGGGTCAATACTGATCTTGAGAATGTGGCAGGCTCAGGTGAATTGAGCGGAACCAAAGCCAGCGAGCTAACCATTTCCCTTTCTTCCGCCATCGAATTGGGCGGGCAACGTGATGCCAGGGTCAATCTGGTCACCGCTCGCCAGCAACAGTTGGCGTCCTTGCAGCGCGTGCTTACGTTAGATGTGGTGACTGCCGTTACACAGCAGTTCATCCGTTTGCTGGTTGCGCAGGAAGAACTGACGCTTCAGGAGGAATCCCATCAGTTACTTCAACAGACCCTGACGTCACTTACCCGGCAGGTGCAAGCGGGTGGCACTGCCGAAAGTGAGCTTTTGCGCGGCAACGCCGCACTAACCCGCGCCACACTGGCCTTGCGACAAGCTAGCCAGCGAGTTAGTGCGGAACGGATCAGGCTGAGTGCGTTTTGGGCCGATACCTCTCCGGACTTTACCGCCGCAAAAGCGGATCTATATGGCGTCCCGTCAACAACAACCTTGCCTGCCTTGTTGGAAAAACTATCCAACAATCCAGATCTGGCATTTCTCTCCGCTGAGATCAATGTCCGTTCGGCAGAAGTGCGCCGGGCACAAAGCGAACGTCGCCCGGCGCTGGAATGGAATGCGGGAGTTCGCCGCCTTCAGGAAAGCGGTGACTCCGCTGTAGTGTTTGGACTGAGCATGCCCCTGGGGAGCAGCGGCAGAGCTCGTGGGGCAATCGCTACGGCTACCGCCAACCAACAACAAGCGGAATGGGACAAAGATGCAACACGACTCCAGCTGGAAGCACAACTGATCGCCGCGTACGAAACCCATCAATTAGCAGTTGATGAAGTGAATGTGCTGCGTGATCAGGTCCTCCCATCCCTCAAGAAAGTCATGCGCAGTACTGCTGATGCATTTGACCGGGGACGCTACAGCTATCTGGAATTAAACCTTGCGCAAAACCAATTGCTGAATGCCCAGCAAGCGCTGGTGGAAGCGGCTGCCCGCATGCAGGAAACCCGAATAGAGCTGGAGCGAATGATTGGCTCCACCTTGAACGAACAGAATATTGAGGCCACCCCATGAAAACATCGAACAAACATTTAGCAAAACCCTTCTCCAAAAATCTGCTGAAATCCCCCCCGGCGTTGGCTTTCATCCTGGCACTTTTATTGGTGTTTTTCGTTGCCGATATTTATAAGGCTAATGCAGCAACGGATAGCGATGATCACCAACATCAAGAGGATGAACACACAGAAGAGTCCGGTTCACATGGCCATGGGAACGATGAGAAGCACGAGGATGAAGAGGGAACCAGTCAAATCGAAGACGCCATGGCACAAACTGTGGGTATTGTGACGGAACGCTCCGGTGAACAAACACTTCATCAAACCATTCTTACCTATGGGCGATTAACCACAGCTCCCGAACAAACCAGCCATGTGCGTGCACGATTTTCCGGTGTTGTAACGTCGGTACAGGTAACTATTGGTGAGACAGTGGCAGCCGGTGATCTTCTGGCTGAAGTTGAAGCCAACGAGAGTTTGAGGAAATACAGTATCCGCGCACCCATTGCCGGGATGATTGTGCAACGGCACGCTAATTCGGGCGAGGTGACAGGAGATCAAATACTGTTTTCAATTTCGAGCTTCGACAACTTGTGGGCCGAGTTGCGTATTTTCCCCTCTCAACGTTCCTCTGTTGCTATCGGGCAAGAAGTTTTTCTGAGCATAGGCGAGCAAAAAGTTAAAACAAAAATTGAGCACCTCCTCCCGGCAGGTGACGAGCAGCCGTATCTCATTGCGCGCGCAAAACTAAGCAACGACCTATCCATGCTCTCTCCAGGTTCAATGGCAGAAGGACGTATTGTTATCGATGAATTTAACGTAGACGTAGCGGTAAAAATAGATGCTCTGCAAATCCTGGGAGGGCGCACCGGGGTTTTTGTCAAACACGGTAATAAATACGAATTTATCCCCTTGATCGTGGGCCGAAAAGATGACAGCTATGCCGAGGTCATATCTGGCCTGAAACCAGATACAGAGTACGTAACCCGAAACAGCTATCTCATTAAAGCTGACATCGAAAAATCTGAAGCCGAGCACGAACACTAAGGGGTGTAGCATGATTGATTCACTACTACGCTTAGCCATCGAGCGGCGTTATCTGTTTTTAAGTTTTGTTTTATTAATCGTCGGCATCGGGTTTTGGAGTTACCAAAAACTCCCTATTGATGCGGTGCCCGACATCACCAATGTCCAGGTGCAAATTAATACCGCTGCACCAGGTTACTCGCCGTTAGAAGCCGAACAGCGGATTACCTACCCGATAGAAACCGCGTTGGCAGGGTTACCCAACCTGTCCTATACGCGGTCGTTATCCCGCTATGGTTTATCACAGGTTACCGTGGTGTTTGATGAAGGTACCGATATCTACTTTGCCCGGAACCTCATCAACACCAAACTGGGGTCGATGAAAAGCGTGCTGCCTCCCGGCATGGAACCCGAAATGGGACCCATCTCGACAGGTTTGGGTGAAATCTTTATGTATACCGTTCAAGCGGCTCCCGATGCGCGAACACAAGACGGTAAGCCTTACGATTCTACCGCCTTGCGTGAAATTCAAGACTGGATAATCAAACCCCAGTTGGCGCAGGTAAAGGGTGTGGTAGAGGTAAACAGTATTGGTGGCTATAACAAGCAATACCACATTACGCCAGATGTACAGAAACTCCTGCACTTCGGGGTGTCGATGGAAGATTTGGTTGAAGCGCTTGAATCCAATAATGATAACCGTGGTGCAGGATACATCGAGCGCAATGGGCAACAATTACTGGTGCGCTCGCCCGGCCAATTGGGAACCTTGGATGACATCGCCAACGTCATTGTTGCGCAGCAGGATTCTGTTCCTGTCAAAATTAGTGATGTAGCAGAAATCGCTATCGGGAGAGAGCTTCGAACCGGTGCAGCAACCCAGGATGGTGTTGAAACCGTGCTGGGTACGGCCATGATGCTCATCGGAGAAAACTCACGCACGGTGGCGCGAGACGTAGCAGCACGGCTGATTGACATTCAAGCCTCACTCCCGGATGGCATTATTGCGACACCCGTTTATGATCGTACGGCTTTAGTTGATAAAGCCATTGCAACGGTCAGTAAAAACCTTCTGGAAGGCGCCTTATTGGTGATTGTGGTGCTTTTCCTGTTACTTGGAAATTTGCGCGCAGCACTGATTACAGCAGCAGTAATCCCGTTATCAATGCTTGCCACCATAACCGGCATGGTACACACCGGGGTGTCCGCAAACTTGATGAGCCTCGGGGCATTGGATTTCGGGATCATCGTCGATGGCACTGTGATTATCGTGGAAAACGCTATCCGACGTTTATCACACGCACAACGTGAAGGCGCTCTTGGCCTGCGCGAACGCTTAGACGTGGTTTTCGAGGCGACCTCTGAAGTGATTCGGCCCAGCCTGTTTGGTGTCGCGATCATCACCGTTGTTTATATCCCGATTTTTTCCCTCACCGGTGTGGAAGGCAAAATGTTTCACCCTATGGCCGCAACGGTCGTGATGGCACTTGTCGCCGCAATGGTTCTATCCCTCACAGTTGTGCCAGCTGCGGTCGCGGTTTTTTTAAGCGGGAAAATCAGTGAACAAGAAGGTGTTGCTATTCGCAGTGCGAAGCAAATGTATAAGCCTTTATTGTTGCTGGCATTTAAATTCCGTTGGTTTGTGATTGGCGGTGCTACCGGTCTTGTCATCATTTGCACGTGGCTTGCCACAACGCTGGGATCCGAATTTATTCCGCAACTTAACGAAGGCGATATCGCGTTACATGCCATGCGAATCCCCGGTACCGGCCTCGAACAAGCGGTCGAAATGCAGGAAATTCTCGAACAGCGTATCAAGTCGTTTCCCGAGGTAGATAAGGTCTTTGCACGCATAGGTACTGCCGAAGTTGCGACCGACCCAATGCCCCCGAATGTTGCCGATAACTTCGTCATCTTGAAGCCTCGATCCGAATGGCCCAATCCCGATAAGACCAAAGAGCAATTGGTTGAGGAAATGGAAAAATCGTTAGAGGAATTACCGGGCAACAATTATGAGTTCACCCAACCCATACAAATGCGGTTCAACGAACTTATTTCAGGGGTCAGAGCCGATCTGGGCATCAAAGTGTTTGGCGATGACCTCGATCAGCTGGTGCTGACGGCTAATGACATACTCGAAGCACTGAGTCAGGTAGAGGGTGTGGCCGATGCGCGTGTTGAGCAAGTGACAGGATTGCCAACACTCTCGATTATTCCGAATCGAAGCGCGTTGGGGCGCTATGGATTGAATGTCTCATCACTTCAAAATTGGGTCGCTGCTGCCGTTGGTGGTGAAAGTGCAGGCATCTTGTATGAGGGTGATAGACGCTTTGAGCTCATCGTGCGATTACCTGAGGCTGTACGGCGCGATGTCGAGAAGCTTAAGTTTTTACCTGTGCCATTGCCTAACGGTGATTACGTTCCGCTCTCTGAAGTGGCCACCATCGACATTTCTCCCGCGCCTGCACAAATTAGCCGGGAAAATGGCAAGCGTCGGGTGGTTGTGACGGCAAATGTACGAGGTCGCGACCTCGGCGGATTTGTGCAAGATGTTAAAGCGCACATTGCCGCCAAGGTGGATATGCCCCCAGGGTATTGGCTGGATTACGGGGGCACGTTTGAGCAACTCGAATCGGCAAGTAAACGCCTTTCTCTTGTGGTGCCACTGACATTGTTACTGATCATCGGCATTCTCATTATGGCTTTTGGCTCACTAAAAGATGCGTTAATAATTTTTAGTGGAGTGCCTTTGGCGCTCACGGGTGGAGTGCTGGCGCTAGCCATTCGAGGTATGCCCATGTCCATATCGGCGGGTATAGGCTTCATTGCACTTTCCGGTGTAGCAGTACTCAACGGTCTCGTCATGCTCGCTTTTATTCGCGACCTCTGGCATGAAAAAGGGGATTTGATGTTGGCTGTGACGGAAGGGGCACTTGTTCGCTTACGCCCTGTCCTGATGACCGCATTAGTAGCAAGCCTTGGTTTTGTGCCAATGGCACTGAATACGGGAACGGGTGCGGAAGTCCAGCGCCCCTTGGCCACAGTGGTTATCGGCGGGATTATTTCCTCGACTCTGCTGACGCTGTTGGTGTTACCGGTTTTATATCACTGGCTTCATAGCAAATTTAGCTCGACCCCATCAAAGACTTAATTTTCTCCGGAGACTCAGTGTTTGGCGGTGATTGCATACGTTAAATGAGCACCGATGACCGGGACACATTGCCCGGTCATCAACCGGTTTCCTCACAGGGGCATTGACGATGGCTGCCTTGATAAGACTCATTATCTGCTATCGATTGGTGTGTTATTAAATGCCTGTCAATCATCTTTAGTTCCTATTTTAAAGTAACGGAAACGCTATGAACCATACACACGATTACGATGCGCAGGGAAAACAACTGTGCTGCACAGAAGAAAATAAAATAAACGCCCAAGCGGATGCACTAATAAAAAACAAACCCGTGAAAGATAGTTGTTGTGCGACTGACGATCACGACCAGCACACCGATGATGATGGACACGATCATGTCAGCAGTAGCGACAGTAACTTCAAACTGTTTCTGCCCGCCGCGATGAGTTTAATAGCATTGTTAATTGCGCTAATTCTGGATAATTACGTTACGCAAACCTGGTTTACTGGCTGGCTACGTATTGGCTGGTACGTTGCTGCCTATCTACCGGTTGGTCTGCCGGTTTTGAGAGAGGCGGTTGAGAGCATCATCAACGGTGACGTATTTTCTGAATTTTTATTGATGAGTATTGCAACCATCGGCGCCTTTGCGATTGGCGAATATCCGGAAGGCGTTGCGGTGATGTTGTTTTATTCCGTTGGTGAAGTGTTCCAGACCCTGGCAGTAAAAAGAGCCAAAACCAATATCAAAACGCTTCTCGATCAGCGTCCTGATGAAGTAACAGTAATACAATATAATAAAGCCATTTCGCTCAAAGCAGAGACGGTCAACATTGGCGATATTATCCAGCTTAAAGCAGGTGAAAAATTAGGTTTGGACGGTGAGCTTTTATCAGAAACCGCTTCCTTCAATACCGCCGCCCTGACAGGTGAAAGTAAACCTGACACGAAAAATAAAGGCGATGCGGTTTTGGCGGGGATGATCAATCTCAATGCCGTATCACTAGTCAAAGTTACCGCCGCTTATACCGACAGCAAACTGTCCAGAATTTTAGAGTTAGTACAAAACGCTGCTGCACAAAAAGCCCCTACCGAATTGTTCATCCGAAAATTCGCCAAAATATACACACCAATTGTAGTTGCTTTAGCAATTGCCATTTGTGTGTTGCCGTACTTTTTTGCCGAGACTTATGTATTCAGTGAGTGGCTGTATCGTGCGCTGATTTTCCTGGTGATATCATGCCCATGCGCTTTGGTGATCAGTATCCCACTGGGCTATTTCGGCGGCATAGGCGCTGCGAGTAAAAATGGCATTTTATTCAAAGGCAGCAATTTTTTAGACACCATTTCCACCATTCAACACGTGGTGATGGATAAAACAGGCACCATGACCGAGGGTGTATTTAAAGTACAAGAGGTAAATCTAAAGCCCGATGTCAATCGGGATGAAATCCTCAACATGGTCAATGCATTGGAAAGTCAGAGTACGCATCCAGTAGCCACTGCCATCAATCAATTTGTTGGTGCCATTGATAACGAAATTATCTTGAACAAGGTAGAAGAAATTTCTGGCCACGGGCTTAAAGCTGAAATTGACGGCAAGGAATTGCTAGTGGGAAATTTCAGGTTGCTCGACAAATTTTCTGTTGGTTACGATATAGATCCTGCCAGCATTGTACATACGGTCATTGCCATCAGTTACGACCGTAAATTCGCTGGCTATTTGACCATTGCCGATAGCATAAAGGAGGACGCGCAATTAACAATAGCTACGCTTAAACAACTCGGAGTTAATATCACTATGCTGAGTGGTGATAAAAATTCGGTTGTGCAATTTGTTGCAAAACAACTAGGTATCGACAATGCGTTTGGCGATTTGCTACCGGAGGATAAAGTTAATAAGGTAAAAGAAATCAAAGCGCGAAATGAAACTGTTGCTTTCGTAGGCGATGGTGTTAATGACGCACCGGTAGTCGCACTGAGTGATGTCGGTATAGCGATGGGCGGCCTTGGCAGCGATGCAACAATCGAAACAGCCGACGTTGTCATTCAAGATGATAAACCCAGCAAAATTCCCACCGCCATTGCCATCGGCAAACAAACCAAACGTATCGTTTGGCAAAACATTTCCCTTGCCTTCGGTGTAAAGGCAATAGTCTTGATATTAGGTGTAGGCGGTTTGGCAACCATGTGGGAGGCGGTTTTTGCCGATGTCGGCGTGGCATTGCTGGCTATTTTTAACGCGGTGCGAATTCAGCGAATGAAGTTTTGATTAGGTGTGGGTATGGCGGCGCTCCATCAAAAGATCATTGTAGAACACTTTATTTCGTCAGACACCGGTGGTCGTTGATTCAATCGTAGGTTCCGTTTCCATAATTAGATAACCATTAGGAAGAGAAATGAGCTGATGGCAGCTATTTATCAAACAGCCTACCCACGCATAAAATCAGACATCACCCCAAACGAATTGGGGGATGTTTACACGCCCACGGCCGAAGATCTGGAATTTGCTCTTCGTCATTGTAAGCGCACCAGCGCCTCATTCCTGGGTTTGCTGATTCAACTAAAAACGACGCAGCGATTGGGTCGTTTTGTTCCGCTGGGTGAAATACCAAAGGTTATCATCGCACACATCAAAAACCAGTGTCGTTCCCGGGTGACACTCAACGATCTACAAACCTATTACACCTCAGGATCGAAAGATCGCCATGTAAAATTGGTTCGACGTCATCTCAACATAAAAGCCTACGATACGATCAAAACATCCGAGCTGGCACAGGTTTGGGCGCAGGATGCGGCGACGACCAAAGAAGCGCTGCCGGACATCATCAATGTTACTTTGGAGTATTTGGTCAAGGAGCGTTATGAACTCCCGGCATACAGCGTGCTTGAGCGAATATGCCAGGCAGCCAGGGCGGAGGTAAATACCCGATACTACGATCAATTATGTGGATTTTTAACGGACGAAAGTCGGCAGCGTATCAACGATATTCTTCGCGTCAGTACAGGGCTGAGTGGTTTTGGCTGGAGCACTCTGAAGAGTGAACCCAAACGATTAACTCCTCGCAACATCCATGCGTACATCCAATACCTGGAATGGTTGACGTCCCTGCAAACGCTTCTGCCCACGGATTTGGGGTTGCCCCCAGTCAAACACCAGCAGTTCATTGATGAGGCCAAAGCCCTGGACTACGCTGAGCTCGTGAAGCTCAAACTCAATAAGCGGCTTGCGCTCGTCATCGTCCTGATCCGGCACCAATACGCGCGAACGCTGGATAACGCAGCCGACATATTTATGAAGCTGTTGTTAAAGATGGATCGTTCGGCGCAGAAACTGTTGGAGAAATACCTGAGTGACCATCAAAAGCAAACCGATCATTTGATTTCGGTGTTGTCGGGAACGGTCAGGGTGTATCTGGATAAACCCGAATCGGTGACAGCCTTTGATCCGGTGCTCGGCAAGAACAGCGATCAGTTGCTGCACATGTGTGAACAATATATGGCGTTTGCGGGCAACAACTACTTGCCGTTCATGGTGCAACTTTACAAAAAGCAGCGATCTACCTTGTTTCGCACGATTGAAATACTCAATCTCGCATCGGCTACGGAGGACAAGGATTTACTGAACGCCTTCCAGTTTATTTTGAAACATAAACAAGGGTTCTACCCCGTTTTCACGGACACATCTAAAAGAGGCATAATGTGCCTGTAAGAAGTGTTGGCACGTTCGAGTGATTTGGTGGCGGACTCCCTGGGATATGCTGGCCGATGTGCTGGCGTATTCCGTGAGTCTGTACGCTGTTGTTGGTAGAGGGCTTGCTGAGAAAGAAAAAGCGGCCTTGCTCAACGGTAGCCTGCAACTGTTGTTGGGCGTCAGCGCTTTCCTGCAGACGAAGTAGTGCGTCCGGAATCTTCTCGTTCCGACTCCGGTGGGCCTGATTCATCTTTATTGCGTCCGGGAACGGAGCAAAATGCGTGTCGCAATTCATACGCAATACTCATACTCAGTACAGTTCTCACGACAATCACCAAGCCCAACAAAGCAATGCCCTCCAGCGTGGGGGTATGCAACGTGGCAAGAATGTCCGCCGCAACGAGAAATTCCAACGCCAATACCAGACGTTGACCGAATTGCAGTCGGAGTGGTTCGATATCTTCCCGTAGCCCTTTATTGAACCAAGTGCGTACAAGATCAAATGATGACAGTGCTGCAGCACAGGCAATAATCAAGCCGCCAATCCCTTCCAGGATCAACATGGCAAGATGTAGCAACGTTTCCATTCCGTCCTCCAGATGTTAGTGATGTTTGTACCAACCGACGTTCTTGATGTCATTCCAACTGTTGGTTTTATGGCAGAGAAAGCATTGAGAGACGTCGGCGTGCATCACACCCGATACTTTCATAGACACCATCTTGAAATGTTCCATGTAATGACTCGGCGGGGCTTGATGACATTGCGCGCACTCTGTCGACGTCGCTGCCGGATGTTGGAACTCGGGTACGGTCCATGCGGCGGTTGAGTGGCAGATGACGCAGTCGGCGCCAAAGAGGTTGCGATGCGGCTCTTCGTTGCTGTGGCAGTTGGCGCAGTCTAAAGGGGTTTCGAGCACGGATATTCCTTTATGCGGTGCTGCCAGATTTCCGATCCGCTCGTGCTCTTTGGGTGGCAAAAGCTGTCGGCCAATTTTGGCCAGCACCTTATGATCCATTTTTATTGGGCGCTGATTATTCCCCAGATGCTCTACATGGCAACTGCTACAACTACCGATATCTGCGTGAAAAGCGGTGGACTGTGTCCCCAGCAAGGCCTTATTGTTGGCGTGGCAGACGATACAATTGTTTGCCTCTACACCTTTGACTGACGTATGACAAGCAGCGCAGTCGTGCTCGAGGAAAGCATGACCACCCGTCAGCGGACCGGGGTTTGCCATGCGTTGCCAGGTTATTTTATCAAGTAGGCCCGAGGCCTTGCCGCCAGGATGCGCACCACCGTAATAGACCCACATTGACAGGGCACCCATGACAACTAGCGCGACTAAAAAATGTGGCCAAAGCTTCATGTAAACCACCGTAAACCGAAGTAAATACCTGCCCATACATGCAGAGCCAGCAGCAGGTACAGAACAAAAGCAATGGTAATGTGAAAGCGCAGCCACCACTGGAAGGCGGATTTGAACCATTGGTGCATCTTCACTGCATACTCAATCTCTGCCATGGCATCCACCAGTGCAAGCGCCCGCATCGGTGGAGGGCTTTCTTGTCCCAGCTGATTTCTCAGAATCAGCTTATTGGCAATCCAGCGTGTGAAAAGCCCTGTAAATGAACGCAGCATCGCGGCATGTCCCGGATCTCCGACCAATTCCGCAGCCACTTGGCGGTAACTGATTTCCAGTTGGGTAAGGGTTTCTTTTTTCTCACGGATGGTGTCGGAGAGGCGAGTCAACAGGTAGCGACCAACAAACCCGCTGAGGACAACAATCAGGGTCATGACGGTGAGTGCGATACCCAATGCACTATCGAATTTGTGGCTGGAATGGAATATGACGAGAATGGGTCCCAGCACACCGGCATAAATATGCCAGGTTAACAATGTTCGCATCGACACGAACCTCGTAACCCACCGGTTCAGGATTTTGATGCGTTTTACGATGAGGTAGGCCAGCGGAATCAGCATCAGCACCGCTCCCGACACACCAAGCACCCCACCGATAGCACTACCAGGAAAGCGGGGCGAGCGATGGAAAAGGAATCCCAACCAGAAAGCCAGCAACAGCAGGACAAGTGCTGTGACGATAAACCGTTCGCGTTCTTTCATGCCTTTACCGAAATGTCGCAATTGGCTTTGGCTTGGCAGGCCAATATTAGGTTTTTTTCCTTATCCCCCGGCTCCAGGCCGTCTTCAACGTCCATGCTAACTTCACCAGCAAGTAGCTCTACCCGGCAAACCCCACATATGCCGGCGCGGCAGGAGTAATCGATGTCCACGCCCAATTCTTCAGCCACATCGAGCACAACTTTATCAGGAGGAAGGGGTCCCGCTCTGTCCGAATCCGTGAAGGTAACCGTGGGAAGCCCAGGCTTGGGAGAACTGGGGCCTGCGGTCTTCTGATCAGCGCTCGGCAAGCGTTCCTGTTTGCC
This sequence comes from Venatoribacter cucullus, assembly GCF_016132445.1. NCBI lineage: Bacteria > Pseudomonadati > Pseudomonadota > Gammaproteobacteria > Oceanospirillales > Oceanospirillaceae > Venatoribacter > Venatoribacter cucullus. The sequence goes on from NZ_CP046056.1 coordinate 930,749, forward strand.
AAGAGCTGGACCGAATGCCTCTGTTTTAATGCGGTCTTTCGGTATGCCAAGTTCTGAGAGAATCTGCTTCGTCGCCTCCATCATTGGGACAGGACCGCAAATATGGATATAGCGTGACGGCAAATCCGGGATTGACTCGGCCAGCAACTCTTTGGTGATGCGCCCCTGAGGGCCAGCCCATTTTTCCGCCCCGCTTTGCGATACTGTAATGACCACCTGAAGATTGGTGTGACGGCGCCTCAAATACTCCAGTTCTTCTCGAAAAATGATGTCCTCTGGTGCACGGCAACCATAAACCAGGAAAATGTCACCTTCCCAACTACGATCCAGAAGATAGCGCAATACACTCATAAGTGGGGTGATGCCAACACCTCCGGCGATCAGAACAATGCATTTGCATTCCCGGCCTGTGAAAACAAACGAACCGGCCGGTCCCGAGAGATCCAGCAAGCTACCTTCGTGGATCTCGGAATGGAGATAACCGGACACCACACCCTCAGGCGCATGTTTGACAGTGATTTCGATGTAATCCCGTTGTGTCGGCGAAGAGGCGATCGTATAGCCACGGCGAACAGTTGCTTCACCGTGTGGCACTGTGACTGTGATGAATTGCCCGGGCAGGTAATCGAAAGGCAGCATCCCTCCGACCGGATTCACGAGCCGGAACGTTTTGACGTCGCCGGTCTCCTGGAAAATACGACTGATGCGCAGCTGCCCCGACCAGGGTCGTCCAGACGCGGTAGTCTCGGCAGATCCTGGGAATTGGATTGGCGGCGGCATTGGGGCCTGCAGAGGTGAAGGCTGCCGCGCTGGCGCCGCTAAACTGCTCAGGAGCTGCGAGGCCCGGCGCATCTTGAGTATGTACAACCAAAAGAAACTGGCGATGAGTGCCGCCGAGCTGAGCATGATCCAGAAATGGAACCAGGTCATACCCATGACCCCCGTGTTTGCAACAGGCGGGTTTGGCACAGGCAGTTCCATTTCGCGTCGGAACCAGTCGAGAGCAACGGCCTGCGGATCGTCGGTGCCGAGCAACACCTGATGAGCCGCTAACCCACTCTCGAATCGGGCCATACCTTCATGCAGCAGGCTCACGGCCTGTTGCATCAGTTCATAATCATTGGAGGATGCAGAATCGGCGAGGCGGGTGAGCCCGTCGGTCATCAGTGCCGTGCCACTGGCCATACGTTCATGGGCAGCGGCTTCCACCTCCGCCCGTTTTTCGGGCGGAAGATCAGACAACGTCATGAGTGATGGATAAATCTCTTTCGGGGGAGGTACACCCATTTGGCGCATCATCTCACCCATGCCTTCCATCATGCCGGTACTTTTTCCGACAACCGGAGAAGCTAGTGTGGGTTGTGGTGGTGGGGCCGCTACGTCTGGGTGATGAGCTTGATGATCCTCCGGGGAGACCTGAGCCTGAATGGGGCCGGACAAAAAAACAGTTGCTACGACCAGGTATATCGCCGCCCGCTGTAATAGTTCGGAAAAGCGTTGGAACGCGGCCAAAGGTAACCACCTATTCAGGTTTAGAGAGCTGGATACTTCCCAATATGACGTATGTTTTTTGCAATAAGCCATGAGGTTTGGGTTCCGGCTTCAGTAAACGTTATATAGCGATGATGATATTACTGGTCGGTTTGCGAGCTCGGGCAGTAATGTAAACTGCCTTTCCGGTAGCGTGCAGGCAAAGGCAGTTAGCATTTTTTCTTAAGCAATTACTTACTGCTTGGCGGATTTTTCATGCAACTCAGCCAAGGCATCGTACTCTTCGGCTACAGATTGCTGAAGCTTGATGACACGTTCACAATGTTTTTGTGTGGATTTTCCGGCATCCATACCCTTCATTTGAGCGTGACTATGGCGATGTTTGTCTTTCATTTTCTCATGCAGACTGGCCTCTTCTCGCGCCTCACCGGCCTTTTTTCGGTAATAGTCGGCAATCGCCTTATGATCTTCTGGCTTGTCAGCCATGCTGTTCAGCAGTTCCATGATAGGTTCTTCGGCAGGTTGAGTTTGCGCCTGAGCCTGAGCCTGGAAAGAAAATACCAGCGCTGTTGCCACAATCAGATTGAAAAACAATTTAGAAAATTTCATATGTCTATCTCCGTTTTGATGAAAAATTACGCCGGATAACCCGGCATGTAAAAAACCTGTTTCTATTGAGTGCAATGACAGTTGTGTACCTGTTTTACTTTTGCGCTTGTCGCCTTCGCGCGATGTCAGAAAAGTGAGCAAGGAGGCTTACATATGGCCACCAGACATACCCATACCACCTTTCATCTGACCCATCATTTGTTCCATCATTTTATGCATCATGTCCATGCGATCATTCATCATGTCCATGCGTTTTTCGGCGTTCATTGTGTCTTTTTGAGAATCATTTTTCATATTCTCACTTATCATCTGCATGCCGTGCTCCATGGCTGTCATGTGCTCCTGCATAAGCTTTTCGCGGATTTCAGGATTCTGTTCTGATCGGATGCGCTCCATCAGCCCTTTCATTTTTTCCATTTGGGACTGCAGGTCTGGCATTTGAGTGGATTGTGTCGACATGCCGCCAGCCTGCGTAGCCGGGTCACTTTGAGTATGTCCGCTTTGGGAAAAGGCCGGCATAGCGAAAATACTTGTTAACGCTAACGCTGTGATAATCTTTTTCATTGATGTCTCCAAAATTGCGTTGTAAACGAACCTAATTGATAGCTGTAAATGATCCGCCGCAGATTAATCAATTCGAGCCAGGGCCAAGTTGATTTGATACAAGCTTTTCGCCAGTAAAATGCGATTTTGATTTGCAGGCCGCTGGCTCAGTTACAGAATAAGAGGGACTCGCGCCTCTGCGGATGCCACTAACAACCGGGCGATATGCATTATATCTCGTCCGCTATTTTTGAAGCTCTACGATGTCATTTTTTGCAATGTCACCTTCAATAACACGCGCTTTTGCGAAGTGATCATCAATGATATTTACAATTTTCACCTTGCCTACCGGCACTCGGCGAACGTTCGACGCCCCTTCTTCAACAACACCTTCTGCAAATACTACTCGGTAAACACTCAACAACTGCCCGGGTTCGGCACCGTCGAGTTTACCTACACATACCACCACATCGGACGCCGTAGACTGAACTACCTGGCCTCTCATGATTTGGCCGTGATAGAAGGGGCTATTGGCGCAGCCTGCAAGCCACAGGATGGCTGTTCCAAGCACCAGGACGCGTAAAAAACGGATTTTCATAGCGGACTCCTTTTTGAGTTGTCGCTGATAGGGGGAAGTGCGTGGCTAAAAAGTTTTACCCATTTGGTACCTCCGAGGTTAGTCGCTTATGTCTGTCACAAACATGACCCCAAGATGACGATGTTGTAATGTTTAAGCCATGTTGTAATGTTTAAGCCATGTTGATGCGTGCAGTCGGCGTGCTTGATGGAGAATGGCATTAACTCCTTTCATAGTGTTCCTTCTTGATATTGGTGTGTCTGCTGTTCCACACGAGCGAATACCTCGGTGCTGCCATCGTGCTTCAATAACAACACCTGATACGGTATGAACTTATCGCCCACTTCCATCCCGGGGCTGCCCACCGGCATGCCGGGCACGCTCAGGCCAATTGCATCGGCAGGAGGATTATCCAGAAACTGTTGGATGTAGCGGGCCGGAATATGGCCTTCAAACACGTAGCCCCCTGGGGAGACGGCCGTGTGGCAGGAACGCAAATTGGTCGCGATGCCGTACTGATCCTTAAAGCGTTCAAGATTCGCCGGATGACGTGTTTCAGTGGTAAAGCCCGCTCTTTCTATGTGACTGATCCACTCCTTGCAACACCCACAGGTTGGGCTTTTATAGACCGTCAGAAATGTAGTTTCCGTGCTGGCGGTAATCTCCAGACCCCCTCTATCTGGGGAGGAAGGCGCACTCGTCGGATCTGAAGTGTCACAGCCAGTTAGGAATACCAGAAAAAACAGGCCCATGAGTGAGCCAGCTACGCGTAGTAATGACATGATCTTGTCTCCGAATGGATTGATATCCAGGTCGCATCAATCGCTTAGTAGGCAGCGAGCTGTAATATACTCCCCGCCTTAAAAAAATCTGACCGGTTTTTCATAACCCTTCCTTGAGAAGTTGAGTATCAGAACAGTTCAATGATTTCAGCCTTAAAATGTATACAAATCATCTGGCTGAAACTGTTAAATACCCAGAAAACCGTCTTGTTGATGACCCGCTTTAAAAGTAATGCCTAGCGGCGGAGTGCGCCTGGATCGCCAGGATACGCTGGATCTGGGCCGGTACATTCAGGAATTAGAAAATCAGGCTTGAAGAGCGCCCCGTCCCTGGGGCTTCATGGATAACTATACGGAGATATAGTCGAGGTAAGATTACCGAGGGGCTTGGGATCAAACTATCAGGCAATGGTGGGTTTTAACTGGTTCCTTTGGCTTATTTGCTTGAGAGGACTTTGCGACTCCGCAGGCAAAAGTTCAGTTAAGACAGCTTTCATCACTGCCTGCTGTCAGCAAGTTATGGGTGGGGTGCTAGTCTTAAGGTGAATGGAAAATATGAGGGATTATTTATGGCTATAAAATGTCCGAAATGCCGCAGCGAAAAAATTGAAGTTCGGAACATTGGTAGGACTACAGGGGCCGTAGCTGGAGGTGCCGCTGGAGGATACGGCGCTTATACCGCGACAAAGACAGCCGAGTCAGCGAGCGTAGCTTTGTTGAGGGTACTTCCCTACGGTAATTTGCTTACTAACGCAGTTTCCTCTGGCGGATGGGGAAGCATATTGCTTGGAGCAATGGCTGGCGCAAAAGCAGGGGCGGAAGCTGGGGGTAGAACCCGATGAAGTCTTGGAAAAGACTCACACATCTATGTTTATGCTGCGATAGATCAAACAACTTTTTCTTTCAATCCTAAGCTCTCAGCGGAACGATCTATTTGTTTGGAAAATGTCCCCTTTATATTATTCCAATCAGCTCTGGGCTGTTCCATTAGTTCCCGCCCTCTAAGAATACCAGATATGTTTTCTGCATTAATGTCGTATTTGGTTATGCTATTGGGGTTGTTATAAGTGTTTACTGACAATTGGCTTTTGCCTATTAAGCCCACAGCCATATCTTTAAAATGATAGCCAAAAGCTGAATCATTCAGTGCTTTTTCCAAGTCCTTTACCGTCTGATTGCTTAGCCTGTCATTGCCTTCAATGACTTTGATGTTTCCAGATCTATCAAGGGTGAAATCCCAGTCTTTATTTTTTAGATTGTGCTTGTCTATCGCACCTTGAATTATGGAGCTGCTTTTGTAATCGGTCCAAGCCTGAGAAAACCCCGACCATGCTTTAGCACTAGCACGAACCTCATTCAATCCACTTGTATTAATCCTCGGTGTATTGTGGTTTTGTTGCCAATTCTCAAAACTGATCTTTGGCTCACGTTTGACTGGGCTAATAGAAGTCAAAGTTGGCATATAAAATCCTTTGATAATCGAGAAGTGTTACTTGGTTAGCGGCTAAATCTGCTGAAACTTTAGAGCGTTTGCCATATTTTTAAATAGGTGATCAACACTTCATTAAAATACTGGAAAACGTTCTGGTACGGTTAGTTCGGTTTCTTCTTCTGATTTCCGCAATTGATGTGTGCTCAAGAGCCCCTCGAATCTGTTCAATGCGAGTGAAGTTTAAGCCCCACAGTCCATCCCTACCGCTGTGGGCCGGTTTGGTTCCCCTAGCATCAGAGTTGGTTGATGTTATGGGAGCCACCGTCAAACAAGATCCTACCTACCTTTCCTTGGTTTTCAGGGAAACTTCTTAGCCAGCCTTCCGCTTCTGGTATCAGTAGAAAGCAGACGCGATACCGCCAATAGCCGTACCGATGGCAACAGCCGCTTCAGCAAAGCCTTCCTGATCTTCCTGACTGATCTCCAATCCGAACAGGGTGCCGACACCGGCAATCACAACAATGAATCCCAGCTAGATTGACTTAGATTTGTACCAGGGTTTTGATTTAGCTGCCCAGTTAGGTTTATTGGTTGACGGGCAGTGCGCACCTGATTTGGGAAGCCGTTTCCAGGTTTCCAGAGAATGCCTTTAAAAATTGACGCAGATCATGAATTCGTTCTTTAGTTTTTAATCTCTAAGTCAGAGATGTAAAAGAGGACTATTTCCATAAGTCTATGATTTTTATAAGAATTTTACTAAAACTGGTTTCCCAATTTTCTCATACCATATATATGATATGAGAAAAATCCCATTAAAATCAGTTGGTTGCAGTCAATTGCAGCCGTTGAGTTGATGCCTGCGATGTGATTTTCTCTGGGAAATGCCGTCAGAGACAGAGTTTATGAGCGTAAAAAAACTGCAGCCATCAGAGTTTGGGACAGTGGTCTTGGTTGTCAGGTTTCAGGGGAACAACGTAGTTGAGGATCAGGAACACCTCAGATTCGAGCAGTCAACTCTGATCCCAATGGGAATTATGAAAATTCTGGAATTTATAAAGCGGGTATTGGCTGCACATACCTTGAATTCATTGCAAAAAGAATCTCTGGTTTTCGAGATACACCCGCATGTAACGCGTCCAGGCTCAGGATCAAGCAAAGAATGGTTGGCTACACTCGAAACGACCCAACCTTTGAGTATCCAGCATCAGCAGGAGTTCCATACACTCGCTTGTCATGTGTTGGCCCGGATAACTCAGGATAATGAAGACCTTTTTTCCAGGTCGGTTAGTGAATCGCAGTCGGAGATGCTTGATATGCTCGACTACATAAACGAACCCATTGAAAAGTTTCTCAAGACGCACAGTGGAAGACCTTTGGCGCAAAGCTTCTCTGTTTCAGCAGACCTGCATGAACAGAATCCGATCATTATTTCCGGTCGTGTTGCAGAGGCTCAGCCTCGTGAATTCGTGTCTGTTGATATATCAGGCAGCGGATTGGTTGACGGATTTCGAACCTCTAAGAATGAGGTTTTTATTTTCCCGATACTTAATAATCGTCTATCAGGAGATAAAATAGAATTCCTATGTTCTGATCCAAATATTTATAGGGTGCTAGCTGAGGCTTATTTAGCGAAGAAGACGGTCACATATAAAGCAAGAACTATTCCAGGAGGTAAGCAGCAGGGAAAAAACCAGAAAAAAGAAGTACTTTTTGCTGAGATCGCTATGGATGAGCAATTTGAGCTGGAATGAGCTCGATTCAACTGTGAATTCACTCATTGGGATCAGATTTCTGAAAATATCACAGATTATCGTAATTTATCGCTAAATCATCAGTTGCACGAAACTTACTTGAATCTATTGTAAAGGCTCATTCAACAACTGGAGCCAAGCCATGGCCAAGCAGTCAAATCACCAAGCAGATATCAAGAACTCAAACAAGGGAACATCTGGTACCAATATCACCTACGACAAAAACCAGGGAAATCGGGGGAAGCAGTTAAACCCTAATCGTAAAGGTAAGTAGACGCGTAATGGCAGGAGGGCATATCCTTCTGCCTCTCTTTTAAAAATGTGATTTCTGACAAAATGGATGAAAAGAAGCTTAGTAGGAACCAGAAAAAGCGCCCCTTCAAACAAACCAAAGAACTGGTGCGGCTGGCTTTGAATGAAGGCTGGACTCAACAAGATATCGCAAATCGCTGTCGTACACTGTGTACAAACGGGTAAGGGGTGGGTACAGGCCCGAGCCGTCAGATATCTGGCCGCTCGGGCTTTTTATTGTCGCGTCCATGTCGGGGCTGCATCTGAATATCATGCTGCTCAAGCCTATAAGCAGTATTGCCAACCAGCACCCCCCCCTAAAGACTCTGTCCTGCCTACTGGTGCGACAACAACGCGTTTAAATCAGCCAACAGGTCGCGCATGGTGTACAACCGTCACCTAGCCTTAGCCAATCATTAATGACTGAAGTTTACCGTATGGTTCTGTGTAATTTCTTTAGAGTATGCTAATTTCTGAAGTGGGCTCAATACATGTCTTGTCATGGACTTATTTCGATCCACTCTGGTATATCATAGTTATTTGTAATTAGAAAAATTACTTTCTACCGCTTGAGATCGCGCGGGGATCCCAACAAAAAAATTTATCCGTGAGGATCGCCTTATTGTCGACGTACTATGATAGCGTTAGTCCCAGCGCAGTAAATGCTACTGCTAATTCATTACTATTCCTGATTACACCCTGATCATTTCGTATTAAGTTCAATACGCCAAACATGGTGCGAGATCCAATTTTTTCGGTTCCGTCATATTCCTCAAAACTATCAATGGTCAGTGGTCCGTTAAGGGCCGAGGCTTCTTCTTGTTTAGTGACTTTGAACCCCGAGCTGGTCAGTAACTGAATGGCCCGCTCATTGTTGTTTGCAGCCGCTACTTTGTAGTGACTTTCGTCGATCTCAAAAACATCTATAGTCCACTTTACGAGATGACAATGCTCTGCTGTTTCCATCAGCAATTGACGTTTTTTTCCAACCAATGACGGTAGGATGTTGATTGGTGGAAACCTTGTCTCAGTGTTTAGCTCTAGTTTGCTCTGGTATCTGGTAGCGGCCTCCATCATCCGAATCCATGCATCATCAGAGATGTAGTGAATAAGCAAGTTGGGGTGTTCTGATCCTTGTATCATCCCGCTTTCTGTTCCGCGACGTTTGAATCTCATTTTGTAATTAGCGTTGTAAAATACGGTTTCAATAGTCCGGGTAAAGTCAGGATTCAGCTGATTGGCTACACCAGCTTGCTCGAATGTTCGTCCCAATGAGACCAATCTGAGTGTTTTCAATAAATTGAGCAGCGTAGGTTGTTGGTATTCCAATGGTCTCTGTTTGGGTGCCTTGGGCGCGTGGTACCTCTCAAGATTTTGAGCATCGAATGCGTTACTGATTTTGCGAGTTCGTGCTGAGGTGACAGGGGTGAGTTGATCAGCCCATTCCAGCAGCAGGTGGTTGTAACTGCTCATACCGGTACTTGGGTAATGATGACCCATGAGTCTCGCTAACGCCATTGGGCACCGTCTGGATAATTCATTTTGTGGCCCGAGAACGATCTCTTTAAAACTCTGTTGATCAACGTCTGTCAGCAGCTTTTCTGTGAGTGAAGAGCGGATTCCTAAAAGAATCGCTGCAGCGCGGTTGTGGAAGCTGTGGCGGCAGTGGTGTAGTACCAGGTTCGGATTCCCTGTCACCTCACGAATAACACCGATTAACGCTGGAGAAATTAATCCGATCATCGATGACTGAACGATCTTTCCATTCTTGATTTCAACAAGCAGTGGCTGGTTTTTATCGGCTCCTGCCAACATTTGAAGACGGGTTATTACCTTTTCAATAACGGCGATTTCGTCTTTGGTCAGATTAAATAGTAGCGGTACTACACGGCGGCTATTATTGCTTTTTAGTGTCCGGAAACGGTTATTGCGAACGAGTACCCATTGTTCTCCTCGATACTCACACAGGTCTTTGGCCTGCAGGCCAGTTGCTTCATTCAAGCGCAACCCAAAACGATAGGACATAATCAGCACAAAGCTGAGCATCAAATGTTGGTCGTAATCAGGGTAAGTGTGTTGGATCCGCCTTAGCGCATTCAGATAGTCCTGTTCTGTCAGAATGCCCGGCCGCACGACCCGTCTATCAGATGCCAGATTCAATTCAGACCAATCCACTTCGGCAACCCCGGCATGGCTGGCCCAGCGATGAAACGCTACCAGACGGTCTCCAAAGTAACCAACCTGTTGAGCTTTGATCATGCGGTACTGAAGCATCTGGTTATACAGATTGGTAACAGACTCCTCATCAAGAGAAATCAGATCAACATTATAGGCAAGCTTTTCAAATGGCGTCATTAAAGACCCGAAATATGTACGGACAGTGGATTCAGCCAATGGGATGAATTTTTTACCTCGTCCTTTTCCGCGACGAATGACTGAAACCAGCCAGTGGCCAACAAGTAGAATGGCACTGCTGACTTTGCCTTCGAATGCCTGGCAGGTTTCTTCAATATTTTTGGCGACGGTTCGAGCTGTTGACGGCTGATAATTGTTAAGCCCTCTTTGGATGGCTAAACGGAATTCCTTCGTATTTTCTTTGATTTTTGAGTCATCTTTTTCCAACTGGCGACCCGAAAGAATTTTGACTAGCTCTGTTTGGTCTGCTGACTCTTGTCCTGTGATTTCAGAAGGATAGGATCTGGGGTGCTTTTCCAGAATCCTTAGGTGATCCTGAATCGGCAGGCTTGTACTTAACACCCTTCCAGCTAGAACAGCAGCAACCATGCCGGGCAGTTCGAATAGGTTTGCTTGCTCAATGACCAGGGCTACCTTGCTGATTAATTCGGTTGGAGCAATATCAGAGGGCACCTGGATGAGCATGCAAAGCGATTCCAATTCTGACGACTGCGGTAGATTAGTAAGGTCCAGTGTTTTTTTTCTTTCGAGTGCGTAACTCAGTAAGGTGGCGGTTTGGTAGTTGATCTCGTGGCGTTGAACCGGACAGTACGGGTTGTCGGATTCTAGCTCTTCGCTGTACTCGATAAATGATTGGCGCTTGAATTGAATCAGGCGGTAATTTTGCCCACTGATTATATCCAGTAACATACGTTGGTAGCTTACGCGTTTTTCAATGCACAGCAGTAAGGTACCGATGATGGCGGCTTCGATTTTTGAACGACAGCTGCGCGTAGTGGATATCTCCTGTGCCCATTTTTGCATTTGGTGAATCAGGGAACTAGCTTTAGCAACGCTACGATTCAGGGCAACATGCTCGCGCTGGGTTGCGGCTGGACGTTTTCGGATATGGTGATTTTGTTCCGGGCTTTCTTTCAGAACCCTTTTTTTCAGGACAGAGAATCGTACTGCTGCGAAATGATGGCCAATGCCACCATCACGCAGTAGCATCTTTTTAATGAGCTTGCTTAAATCCGCTTCGTTTAAGTCTTTAAAACTTCTTTTTTCGAGAAAATCATCAATATCCTTTCTGGCAGAGTGTATGGCTTTTTTGAGAGCACGTGTTCGTTGCTGCTTACGTAATCGCTCGCCAAACAGTCTGCTTTGAATGGGAGATGGGTTTTTGGATAAAGATGCTCTAGGCAGACGAGTGGATGAAACCTTGCTTTCAATCAGCTCGAATCCCAACGATGAAAAAATGAAATCCAGTTCTTTTAGATATTTCTCAGTATCGGTTTTCCTGCAGCGAGGGGAATAGTCACCATAGCTTGCGGCTTGTCGTTCGGCATGCCCCATCCACCCGTCGATCACCTCTGGATGAACACCTTGTCTGTCCAGTTGCTGGCCGAATCTATGGCGGAACAAATTTCTGGGTAATGGCCAGTTAAAAAGATCTGATCCGGGTAGGCCGGTTTCAGACATGCTGCGCCAGTTTAGTGAGTCATCCAACTGAAAAAACAGTGGTAGCGAGGGGGTTTCAGATTCAGTTTGGGTTAGGGCGTATATATTGCGCGACAGATCAAGATTGAAATTGGAGAGAATTCGCGATAACGCTTCCAGATGAGTCAGATATTCTCTGAATATCGCAATAACCTTCTGGGGCAGTGGCACCACTCGGCCGTCGTGTAGCCCTTCATCCGATTTGTCGTTTAGAAATACAAAACAACGATCCAGATTGAAACAACTCAGGCTTTCAAACGGATCCTTCAGATAACGGCTTCCAGTTGCTGCGTACAATGCGGTTACGACGTACTGTGCAAAACGATTGTGGTATGTAATCGCACATTCTTCAGGCTCTCTTAGTCTGGCTGTCGCCTTGGCGATTTCAGACTGCAGCAGCTCTTCTTGTGGATTTAACAGGCTACCAACCAGCAGAGTATGTTTGGGTAACTCACGAGCAGGTCCTGCGACCTCTGTATCCAATCCTGTCTCGATGGTTTTTATATCCCAACTGCCGTAACCACAGGCGGCAGGAAGCCCGGCGTTCGGATGGGCGGAAATACCTCGTGCCAGATTGTGATCGCCGGTCCGGTTGAACACCTGTTGGGACAAGTGATTGAACAGCTTACCGCTGGATATGCGGCTTAATGACTCTGGCAGGTTCTTGTTTAACCAAACGACGGGCTGTTCATTTGTATAAACTGCAGTCCAGAGGTCTTGGAGACTCTTTGGCTGGAAACTTACTGCTTGAGCTGCAGTCCTCAGCGCGTTTGAAACAGGCTCGGGCAGGTCAAAAGACATCTCATCAGAAAATTTTAGAATTGCATGTGATGACTCAGGCTTTGGCCTCCAGGCACTCTGTCGTCGTGTCACCTGTTTAGAAATTTGGGTCAGGGATGAATTCAATGTCCACTCATCCTGACTGTTATCTGAAATTGGAAATTGGATGGCAAACGCGAGAGAGCGGCCATAATTCAGGGCCAGCCAGCATACTGCTGATCCCAGCGTGACCAGCGGATCAGTGTGCTCTAAATTTCCCTGAATCCACTCATTGAGCCGGTCCCGTTCCACTGGTAAAACCTGATCCCAAGACCATGCTAAATAGTGGCTGGCCTCTGCGGATTGAAGTAAAACGCTGTGCGATGCAACCAGTTGCTGCTCTTCGCTTAGGCTGGGGTCGACGGAGGTTAATACGAGGGCTTCAGATTCCTCTTCTTCTTCTTCTTCTGGGTTCTGGACTTGTTCAGACTGATTAGACGTCTGAATGGGAATGAACTGCAGTTCGTTTTCATCGTCCCCCAGCCAGAATGAAACAGGCGCCGGGGGGATTAGCTCGTTGAGTTCGGGAATTGTAATCCCAGTCGACTGGGAGTTTAGATTGGGGAGACATTCGTCATTTGCGATGGCAATGATGTTTTTCAGAAACCCCGAACAGCTAAGCTCCAGGCTTTCTCCGCTACCCAGCAGAAGCATCTCTGCTGTTTTACTCAGCGCCAGGGAATAGTGTTCGAACGTGTGCTCTCGGTCTTCTTGTAACTGACTGGCTCTTGTTAGGAGTTCGTCGATGAATTTCCATCGTTTCGAGTCTTCCGGCCCCAGAATCAGAAAACGGCATACAGCACTGAGCTTTTGATCGCCATGGTAGTGATGACGGATGACCCGCTCGATGCTCTGGATACTCAGCCAGAGTCGGAGTTCTCGTCTTTGCTGGAGGTGGACCTGGCTATCTGCTGGTGATAGCGGGTTTACCAGCATGGTTAGCAGATAGGTGGTTTCCTTAAATTTGGGGAACTGCTTTCTCGTCCTATCGGCAGAGCCTGAGTGGCTGACTGGCGAGAAGCGACGACGGCATTCTTCGTCTGAGTTGAATGCCTCCAGAAATCTGATCAGCTCAATTGCAACAGGGTGGCTGTTCCATTTATGGATAATGGGCTGGGATTCAGGACGGCCCAGCTCTGCTAGTAGCGTGGAGGGGCTGGCCGAGCTCTGGGCGGTATGATTCAGTCCGAGGCATATGTAAACGGCTTTCCAGATGGAGCTAAGAGTCCGCTGCTCTGACCATTGAAAAAATGGTTCCAGATGGCGACTAACGGGGAGGTTGGTCTCTCTTTTTGTTTGCCCTCCATTGCACGGTTGGCTCATTCAAGTACCCCTAAGGTCTTCGCTTTGGGGGGGGATTCTGTGCCCAAATCTGTGCCATAAGCAAGGATTTATCGATCTTAATGCACATTGATTGATCAATGTCTGAAGCTGAGAATGGGCTGTAAGTGAGCGATTTAGGGTGTTTTGTGGATTTTAAGATCATTCCTTGTGATCTTGTGCTGTAATTCTCATAACCGTCGTCGGTTCAAATCCGGCTCCCGCAACCAACGTTTTTTGTGGTCAGAGCAGTAGTGTTTAAGTCTCTCTTAGCAGAGCAATTTGTCGCGGGATGGAGCAGCCTGGTAGCTCGTCGGGCTCATAACCCGAAGGTCGTCGGTTCAAATCCGGCTCCCGCAACCATTTAAAAGAACCCAACCCTGTGTTGGGTTTTTTTATGCCTGAAATCCGCATGAATGCTGGGTTTCTTCCTTCAGGCCCTGCTGTTGGGCCGCCGCCTCTTTCGTTCCCCTGAAAAAATCGTCTGACCTTAAGGCTGCCGTGACGCAACAGGTGTTTATGGCTACTGGAGATCTCAAAGCGGCTTCTGGCCAAGATCAGATTTGAAATGTCAGATATATGAGCATGGATCTGACAGATTGAACCCCGTTAAAAATGGGGGGATTACCCAGCAACTGCCGACAACCCATCCTCTCATCATTTTGGCCAATGGAGCTTTGGTGTTTATCCCGTTATCGTTCGTTTCTGTTGCGCCCAGCCCGGCTGCTTTATGCCAGCCAGTGGTCATGCTGGTAGTGCTGTGATTATAAAATTGATGTTAATAGGGGAGTTTTAGGGTGAGTGCTGATAACAACGCCGGTTTGCCGGAGCAAGAGACGAATAACAACGCGGATGCCAGGCCAGTGCTGCGCACTACCCAGTGGGGGTGGATGCTGGGTGCTTTTGTGGCGGGTCTGTTGGGTAAGGCTGTGCATATTTCCGGGGGCGTGGTGACTTTTGCCGTGTTTTATTTTCTGCAGTCCAGAGTGGGGCCGGTGAATGCTATTGTGTCAGGTGCGATTGCTGGCGTTGCCTCTGGTCTGGGGATTGCTGCCTTGCTGGGGCAGTAACGGCAGCAGATTCAGCCTGGCAGAACAGTCTGTTAGAGCGCGGTCGGAGTATGCAGGCGCGGCAGATAGGCTACAGTGTATAAGTTTTTACCCTTGGGAGCGCAACCTATGACTGTACAAACATTACCAAAGCAGCAGGTCGGTTCGGTGACGCAGTGGCTGCGTAACGCGCTGCTGAGCCTGTGTGTGGCGACACCGCTGGCGCTGCAGGCCGCCCCGGAGGGTGTAACCCAGGTCGATCTGGGCAAGGCGAAAGTGAGCATGATTAACGATGGTGTGTATGCACGCCCGCTGGATGAAAAATTTGTTACCAACGCGCCACTGGAGCAGGTAACCCAGGCGCTGCGCGACGTTGGTTTACCGGATGATCGTTTTGATATTCCGTTTAATCCGCTGCTGGTGGATATCGGCAAAGAGCGGGTATTGATTGATACCGGCCACGGTGAGTTTGGCGGCCCGACTATGGGGTTGTTGCTGCAGCGACTGCAGCAGGCGGGTGTGGAACCTGAATCGGTCACCACGGTGCTGATCACCCATTTTCACGGCGACCATATCAATGGCCTGCGCAATAAAGCCGGCGAGCTGGCCTTCCCCAATGCCAAAGTAATGGTGCCGGCGGGTGAGTGGGACTGGTGGATGAATGACGAACGCATGGCGCAAACCCCGGAAGCCGGCCGTGGTACGTTTAATGCTGCCCGCCGCGTCTTTGGCCCGCTGGCCGATAGCGTTGTGAAAGTGCAGCCGGGTGATGAAGTGGTGCCGGGAATCCGTGCGCTGGATGCTGCCGGCCATACGCCGGGCCATACCGCTTATATGATTGATGGCGGCAAGCGTAAGCTGCTGTACTGGGCCGATACCACCAATATCGCAATTTTTGTGCGTAACCCGGACTGGAGCGTGCAGTTTGATATGGACGCCGAAAAAGCCCGTGAAACCCGTCGTCGTATCGCTGATCTGGCTATTCGTGAAAAAGCGTTGGTGGGCGGTTTCCATCTGCCCGGTTCGGCCGTGGGTGAGTTAAAAGCCAAAGGTAGTGGCTATGAATTTACTCCGCTGAAATAATTTCTTTTTTATTACCGGTCGTGGCGCTTCTGTAACAGCGCCACGTTCTTTACCGGAATTTCACACCGCCAGCCGTAGTGGCTGGCCAGCCAATAAAAAGTATCTTCTTTATAAAACACCACATGGGTCGGGTCACGGCGGTAATGCCAGTTGGCAAAGGCGCTGTCATCGGTCTGGAAACTGGTCATTATCGCCAGCCAGCCGCCGGGTTTTAATAACGTATTTAAGCGGTCAAACTCCTGTGCCGGCTGATGAAAATGTTCAGCCACTTCGGTGCAGGTAATAAAATCATAGGTGCGCTGCAGTGCTTCGGTGTCGGGCTGAAACACCGGGTCGTAAAGGCTCATCTGGTGGCCGGCCTGAGTCAGCATGTCGGCCAGTGCCGGACCGGGGCCGCAGCCGTAATCCAGCCCTTGTTGCGCGGACTGTAAACGTTGTAATAGCGGTTCGCTTACGCGCATTAAAAAGCGGCGGTAGCCGTCGTCGTTCACATCGTTCTGATGCAGCTGGTATTCCTGCTGCTCACTTTCGGCGCTGGGTAATTGTTGCGGGTCGAGGAAAGTGGCTTTGCAGCGTTCGCAGCGCCAGTAGTCGCGCTGACCGGCGTGCATAAAATAGCGGCTGCCGTGGGTGCAAACCGGGCAGGGTGGTGGAGTATCTGAAATGGAAGAATTTTGCGGGGAAGAAACCATGGGCCACTTATCTGAACGGTAAGTGCCCATGATAACGGCGACGGTACGGTTATGCAGCTTCTGCTGCTGCGTACACGCCGCCGGTAGCCGGTTATTTCAGATCGAAACGGTCGGCGTTCATTACTTTCACCCAAGCATTAATGAAGTCGTGCACGAACTTCGCCCGGTTATCATCCTGTGCGTACACTTCAGCGTACGAGCGCAGGATGGAGTTGGAGCCAAACACCAGGTCAACCCGCGTTGCGGTCCAGCGGGTTTTGCCGCTGTTGCGCTCCACGATGTTGTACGTGTTTTTGCCGGTCGGTTCCCAGCGGTAGTTCATGTCGGTAAGGTTGACGAAGAAATCGTTACTCAACACGCCCACCCGGTCGGTGAATATGCCATGCTGAGTGCCACCGTGGTTGGTGCCCAGCACGCGCATGCCGCCGATTAACGCCGTCATTTCCGGCGCGGTCAGCCCCATTAATTGGGTACGGTCGAGCAGCATTTCTTCCGGCGTCACCACATAGTCTTTTTTCACCCAGTTGCGGAAACCGTCGTGCAGTGGTTCCAGCACTTCGAACGATTCCACATCGGTCATCTCCGCCGTAGCATCACCACGGCCCGGTGCGAAAGGCACAGTTACGTTAACACCAGCGTCGTTAGCGGCTTTTTCCACCGCTGCCGTACCCGCCAGCACAATCAGGTCGGCCATGCTCACCGGTTTTGCCAGTTTGGCCTGAATGCCTTCCAGCACTTTCAGTACCTTTTGCAGACGTTCCGGCTCGTTGCCTTCCCAGTCTTTCTGCGGTGCTAACCGAATGCGCGAACCATTGGCGCCGCCGCGCTTGTCGGAGCCGCGGAAGGTGCGGGCGCTGTCCCAGGCGGTGGCGACCAGTTCGGCCACGCTCAGGCCGGAAGCCAGAATGGTGTTTTTAATGTCGGTAATTTCCGCATCGTTCAGGGTATAGCTGACGGCCGGCACCGGGTCTTGCCAGATCAGGTCTTCGGCCGGCACATCGGTGCCTAAATAACGGGCTTTCGGGCCTAAATCGCGGTGGGTTAATTTAAACCAGGCGCGGGCAAATACGTCGTCGAAGTAGGCCGGGTCGTTATAAAAACGCTCGGAAATTTTGCGGTATTCCGGGTCCATTTTCAGCGCCATATCGGCGTCGGTCATAATGGGGTTATGACGAATGGACGGGTCTTCCACGTCGGCCGGCTTGTGCTCTTCTTTGATATTAATGGGTTCCCACTGCCAGGCACCGGCCGGGCTCTTTTTCAGTTCCCAGTCGTAATTCAGCAGCAGTTCAAAATAGCCGTTGTCCCATTGGGTCGGGTGGGTGGTCCAGGCGCCTTCAATGCCGCTGGTCACGGTATCGCGGCCAATGCCACGGGTTTTGTGGTTGTTCCAGCCCAGGCCCTGTTCTTCCACATCGGCGGCTTCCGGTTCCGGCCCCAGATTTTCGGCACGGCCATTACCATGGCATTTACCTACAGTATGACCACCGGCGGTAAGGGCGACGGTTTCTTCATCGTTCATGGCCATGCGGGCAAAGGTAATGCGCATATCATGGGCGGTTTTCAGCGGATCGGGGTTACCGTCCACGCCTTCCGGGTTCACATAAATCAGGCCCATCATGACGGCGGCCAACGGGTTTTCCAGGTCGCGTTCACCCGAATAGCGGCTACCTTCACTGCCGGATTTGGCCAGCCATTCTTTTTCTGAACCCCAGTAAGTGTCTTTTTCCGGATGCCAGATGTCTTCGCGGCCACCGGCAAAACCAAAGGTTTTAAAGCCCATGGATTCATAGGCCATATTGCCGGCCAGAATGATCAGGTCGGCCCAGGACAGGCTGTTACCGTATTTCTTTTTAATCGGCCACAACAGGCGGCGGGCTTTATCGAGGTTGGCGTTGTCGGGCCAGCTGTTAATGGGGGCGAAACGCTGGTTACCGGTACCGGCACCACCGCGGCCATCGGCAATGCGGTACGTACCGGCGCTGTGCCAGGCCATGCGGATCATTAAACCGCCGTAGTGGCCCCAGTCGGCTGGCCACCAGTCCTGGCTTTGTGTCATCAGGGCTTTCAGGTCGTTTTTAACCGCGTCGAGGTCGAGTTTTTTAAAGGCTTCGGCGTAGTTGAAGTCGTCGCCCAGCGGGTTCGTTTTACGGTCGTGCTGGTGCAGGATGTCGAGGTTCAGGTTATTCGGCCACCAATCCATGTTGGAATTGCCGTTGGCGGTATTGCCACCGTGCATGATGGGACATTTGCCTGTGGCGGGGGATTTCTTATCCATACGGTTGTGCTCCTGTTGCCTTGGGGTAATAGGTACGACCTGCTGTCGTGCAGAGGTTCCGGTCAGGCTGCAAAGCAATGTCATGCAGACCGGGCCTGCAGGACATCAGACTGACACGGGACGCAGGCCCCTGTCACTGATATTGGTCACTCTGAGCAGGTTTGATGACAACCAGTGTAGTGAAGCAGGTGGATAGTGATGGGTAATTATTTTTATTCTTGCAATAGCTTTCGGCTATTTGTGTTGGCTCAGTCCCGCGAATCGCTGTTTTGGTCAGTGGTATAGAAAAAGCCTATCCGGGCCTTTTCTTCCAGCGGCTTGAAAACCGTCGCTACCGTACGGCCTTCCGCACCGGCCGGGTCCAGAATGGTTTTGGTCAGCGGCTTTTTACGCAGCGGGGCATTCGATTTGTCGGTATCGGCCGGGCTGCGTTTAGAGCGGTGGTTTGGCATCGGAAGTTCCTTTCGTTACGGCAGGCAATGAAACAATGTAACTACTTATTAATAGGTAAGTGATTATGGCAAAGAAAGACCATGTTGGCATTGATCCGGCGCACTGAGTTTGTGTCAGTGGGGCGAATGTTCCGTACTTTGGCGGATTTTTCCCTGTTTGGCTGAAGGGGCCTTAGTCATACTGTCGCCATGACCTTCCGATTTGCTGAATAAGAAGAAAAAATGAAAGCTAAAATCCTGTTAAAACATACTTTGTTGGCATCAATGGCGGTAGGCGGCTTAACCGGCTGTTCTTCATTATTCGACTGGGTAGCTGCCCGTAATCTGGATCAGCCAGAAGGCACGGTAATGCTGGCCGGCCTGCAACAACCCGTGGAAATCCGCCGCGATGAATACGGTGTTCCTTTTGTTGAGGCACAGAATATTGCCGACCTGACGTTCGGTATTGGTTATGCCATGGCGGAAGATCGTCTGGCACAGATGGTATCCATGAATTTACTGGCGCGCGGACGGTTATCCGAAATGGTTGGGCCGCTGGGTGTGGATATGGACGTTTATATGCGCACGTTAGGCGTGCCGCAGATTATTGCTGAACGTTATCAGGCGGTGGGTGATGAGCTGAAAACCCATTTAACCGGCTTCAGCGCCGGTGTGAATGCTTATATAGAAACGCACAAAGACCGCCTTCCGCTGGAATTAACCCTGAACGGTTACACCCCGGAACCCTGGCAGCCGGAGAACACCATTGGGTTATTCGTGATGCTGAATCTGGGCGTGGGTTTTAACCTGCATGAAGAGCTGGCTTTTTTACAGATTGCCGAAAAAGTCGGCGCCGAAAAAACCGCGTATTTGGCGCCAATATTCCCCGATGAGCCGATTGATCTGGCTGAGGCCGGCAAGTTAGCCGATGTGGCGCTGGCGGCACAACAGTTACGCCCTCAATTGGATTTTCTGTCCGGTATTGAACAGCAGATGAAGCGTATTAATGGTCAGGGATTGGCGGCCTCGAATAACTGGGCTGTACACAAAGACCATACCGCCAATGGCGCGTCATTAGTGGCTAACGACACGCATTTATTACTCAGTCACCCGTCTACCTGGATGTTAATGGGCGCGCGCAGCCCGGAATATTCCGGGGTTGGTATTGGTCTGCCGGGTATTCCGGCCTTGGTGGCGGGTTATAACGGCCACATTGGCTGGGGTGAAACCATGGTGATGGCGGATACCCAGGATATTTTTCTGGAGCAATTGCGCCAGCGTGATGACGTAACGGAGTATTTGTATCAGGGCGAGTGGTATCCGGTGCAAAGTCGCACCGAAACGCTGACTATTAAAGGTGAAGAACCCTTAACCTTTACCGTACAGAGCACCCGTCATGGTCCGTTACTGAACCCGGCCGTAAAAGGAAAACCCAAGCATGAAATGATTCCGATGGCGACGGATTCATTATACGGTTTGGCCTTAAGCTGGACGGCACAATTTCCCGACACCACCATCGATTCGTTTTTCCGTTTAGGGCAGGCGAAAAATCTGGATGAAGCCGAACAGGCATTGAATGGTGTGGGGTTTATTCACCTGAACGTCATCGCCGGTGATAAAGACAATATTCAATGGCAAATTACCGGTAATTATCCGCTGCGCAAAAACGGCACTGGCCATTTCCCCAGCCCGGGCTGGACGGGTGATTACGACTGGACAGGTTCCTGGGGTGGTGCCGATACGCCACGGGTGCGTAACCCGCAGGCCGGGTTTGTGGCCACGGGCAACGACCGTACCGTCGGGCCGGGTTTTACCCCAACCTTAACCAGTTCCTGGTATTACCCGGAGCGCGGTGAACGTGCCCGCCAGTTGCTTGCCGAACGTAACGATCACGATGCGGCCAATATGGTGGCGATGCAGGCCGATCGCCATGATTTACTGATAGGGAAAGTGCAGCAACTGTGGCAGAGCGATGAATGGGCGGCCCTGATCGATACGGCAGCCAGTCGTCTGACTGCCGAGCAGCAATTAAGCGCAGAAAAAACGCTGAATATTCTGATGAATTTCGATGGCAACCTGGAAGAAAACTCGCGTAGTGCGGCGGTATGGGGAGCGTTTGAACACAACCTGATCCGTGCCATCTTTCTGGATGAGCTGGGGCCGGATGATGGTCGTTTGTGGACCGCGTTAATGGCCATGAATGGTCGTGCTTATTCCGGTTATCAGGATCATCTGCTCGGCCGCAAAACGCCTGGCGGTGACTGGGCGCCGTTCTGGGATGATGTGCGTACCGATGCTACGGAAAATCCCGGCGATATTATTGCTGCCGCGCTGGTGTCGACCTGGGATTATCTGCAACAAACCTTGGGTAACGATGACCAGCAATGGCAGTGGGGCCAACTGGCTTATTACCACTGGCAAACCGAAACCACGCACATGCTGCCGTGGTTAAGCGGTGTGCAGAAATTTGCCGTACAGCGCTTAGCGAAATACACCGATCGCGGCCCGTATCCGGCCGGTGGCAACCGTAATACCCTGAACGTGGCGGGTTACAGTCTCGGCAAAGATTATGGTGTGTGGAATATTCCGGCCATGCGATTAGTGGTGGATTTCAGTGCCGAAGAGCCGCTGCAACTGGTGATTGCCGGTGGCCAGTCTGGCAACCCGGCTTCGCCGCATTATGACGATGGCATTGATCTGTGGCTGTCACGGACCAACCGTACGTTGCCGTTTAATAATGAGGAAAAGGTGCAGGCACATTTTAATAAAGTGAAAGTGCTGCAGCCGGCTAACTAAACGTCTGATCGTAGCGGTTGGCCACAAAGCGGCCACCGTCTACGCGCATCACCGTGCCGGTAACGGCACGGGCAGCCAGTAAATAATCACAAGCCTGCACAATTGCGCCGTAACCCAGCTCTTCACCAATCAACGACTGCGACAAGACCTTTTTCCGGTAGGCGTCATCGTGCTCGGGTAAAAACTGCACCGGCCCCGGCTGAATCACATTCACCCGTACTTTACCCGCCAGGCGCTGCGCCATGCTCAGCGACCAGTTCTGTAAGCCGGCTTTGGCGGCGCAATACACCGCAAAACGCTGATTGGGAATATCCGCGTAAATATCGCTGATGCTGATCATGGCTGCGTCGTCTGCCCACTGCGATTTCAGTGCATCGGTAATCATCACTGGGGCGGTGACGTGCACGTTCTGATGTTGCGCAATGTGTTGTGCCAGATCGGTGGCCGCGGCATCGGGCACAAAGCATGAGGCGTTATGAATCACCGCATCAAACTGCCCCAGTGTCTTTAATTGCGTGCACAACGCCCGAATGCTGGCAGGGTCGGATAAATCGGCCTGCACAGCAGTCAGTGCAGGGTGCGTTTCTAACTCGCAGGCGGAATTAAAATGCGCCACCACTTGCCAGCCCTGGTGCAGAAAATGTTGTGCCAGGGTTTTGCCTAACCGGCGACCGGCGCCGGTAATGAATATGCGTTTACTCATAGTGCCTGCCACTGTTGTTGTACGCGCAGATAATAGGGTTCTTCCAGTGTCGCTTGCCGGCATTCCTCCGCGGTATTGGCCGTGGCGAGAATATCAATATCAATGGTGCGGTCTTTGGTTTTGCGGCCCGGATTTTTCGGCTCCCGGCCTAACTTTACTTCAATATGTTGCAGCCGCTGTTTCAGCGGGCCGGGTAATAAATCCGACTCCAGCACCAATAATTGATTGCAGAATTCATGGTGAAAGGTGTCCCCCACCGGCGCTGTGGTAACCACGGGTGATTGCGCGGTAATTCGCCCCAGATGAGCGAGTTCGGTAATGGCACCGGGCAGGTGTTTATGAGGCTCAAGATTGCTGCCCAGTCCCAGCAGATAACAACGCATGCAGTATTTGTCCGTCAGGAAAAAACAGGCATCAGCATCGGTATTGCAGCGGAGGCTGTCAAGGCAAAGACCTGCCTGTGGCTGAGGCCAGTTCGGGAAAAAGTGTGAAATTCCACCGCGGTCATTGGTCTTTATCTGACCGGCTGGCTTGATGATGGCTTCGTTGATGATTGTGCAAGGAGGCGTCATGCCGCTGTTGCTTTGTTTCTTTCTGCTACTGGTCACCAGCCCGGTTGCCCTGAGCGAAACACCGGATATCACTCTGGCGCAGATTTATCGTGATGATCTGGATGTCACGGCCTATGTCATCAGTGAGAAATACGACGGTGTGCGGGCCTACTGGGATGGTCAGCAGTTACTCACCCGTCAGGGTAATGCGCTGCCAATACCGGATTTTTTCCGGCGGCAGCTGCCGGCACAGTCTTTAGATGGCGAGTTATGGTTTGGCCGCGGTGAATTTTCCCGGGCCGCCGCGCTGGTGCAGCGCTTACCGGATCATGCGGAGTACCAGCCTGAATGGCAGGCGGTGCGCTATATGCTGTTCGATGCACCACAACAGCCGGGCGGTTTTATGCAGCGGCTGGATTTTTTACAGAGCCTCGCCGATGCCGTGCAGCGCCCGCAGCTGCTGGTAGCGCCTCAATGGACGGTAAGCAGTCATGGCGAATTACAGCAGCAATTGCAGGAATTTACCGAAGCCGGGGCCGAAGGCTTAATGCTGCGCCATCAGCAGGCGCCCTATCGCGGTGGGCGCAGCAGCGATTTAATCAAACTGAAAGCCTTCGATGATGCTGAAGCCACGGTGCTGGCGCATCTGCCGGGTAAAGGTAAATTCAAGGGCATGCTCGGCTCGGTGCTGGTGCGGCTGGATAACGGCCGTGAGTTACGCATCGGCAGCGGCTTTACCGATGCCGAACGGCTGGCACCACCACCGGTTGGCAGTCGCATCACGTTTCAGTATCAGGGTTACACCAGCACAGGCTTGCCGCGTTTTGCCCGTTATTGGCGCCCCCGCAACGATGAATAGCGCTGTGCTAAACTGCCGCCCTTTCGTCAGCCACTGGCAGCAGGATATTTCTTCGATGGTGCAGATTACGCAGCGACCGTTATTAACCGATCCCGGGGCTTTGCCGGTGCACCCGGTACTGGCGCGGGTCTATGGTGCGCGCGGCATCAGCCGGCCAGAACAGCTGGAACTGACCTTAAAACGCCTGCTGCCGTGGCAGAGCCTGAAAGGCATTACCGAGGCGGTGGAGCTGCTGTTGCCGGTGGTGTTGCAGGGCAAAAAACTGCTGGTGGTCGGCGATTTCGACGTCGATGGTGCCAGCAGTACGGCGCTGGCGATCCGCGCCTTGCGGATGCTGGGGGCGCAGCAACTGGATTACTTAGTGCCGAACCGCTTTGATTTCGGTTATGGCCTGTCGCCCGAGCTGGTGCAAGTGGCGCTGACACTAAAGCCCGATCTGATTATGACGGTGGATAACGGCATCGCCTCGCATGAGGGTATTGCAGCAGCTCAAGCGGCCGGTGTGCCGGTGCTGGTGACCGATCACCATCTGGCAGCTGCGACCTTGCCGGATGCGGCTGCCATCGTGAATCCGAACCAGCCAGGCTGTGAATTTCCCTCCAAAGCCGCCTGCGGCTGCACCGTGGTGTTTTATCTGATGCTGGCGCTGCGGGCGCGATTGTCAGAGCTGAATAAACTGCCCGACCCGCAACCCAATCTGGCGCAGCTGCTTGATCTGGTCGCTCTTGCCACGGTGGCCGATGTGGTGCCGCTGGACGATAACAACCGCATTCTGGTCGAGCAGGGCCTGCGCCGTATCCGCGCCGGCCACAGCAGTGCCGGTATTATGGCCCTGATTCAGGTGGCGGGCCGGCAAGCGGTGCGCTTAGTAGCCGCTGATTTTGGTTTTGCGCTGGGACCACGACTGAACGCCGCCGGGCGGCTGGACGATATGTCACTCGGCATTGAGTGCTTACTCACCGATGACCCGGGGCGTGCGCAGCAGCTGGCACAAACACTGGATGAAATGAACCGCGACCGCCGCGATATTGAACAGGGGATGCAGGCCGAAGCATTGCGGTATCTGCAGCAGTTCGATGCCGGTAACAATCTGCCCACCGGGCTGGTGCTGTTTCAACGCGACTGGCATCAGGGCGTAATCGGCATTCTGGCCTCGCGCATCAAAGAAAAAACCCACCGTCCGGTGATTGCGCTGGCGGCTGACGATCAGGGCTGGCTGAAAGGTTCGGCGCGTTCCATTGCCGGTTTGCATTTGCGCGACGCGCTGGACGAAGTACACAAGCAAGCACCGCATTTAATGAAAAAATTCGGCGGTCATGCCATGGCGGCGGGCTTAACGCTGGCAGCCGACGGGCTGGACGAATTCAGCCGGCTGTTTGATCAGGTCTGCCGGCGGCATCTCACCGAAGCACAATTGCAGCAACGGCTGGAAACTGATGGTGCCTTAAACGCCGCCGATTTCAGTTTTGAACTGGCGCAACAGCTGCGCTGGGGCGGGCCCTGGGGCCAGGCCTTTCCCGAGCCGCTGTTCAGTGGCCGCTTCCGGTTGGTGCAGCAGCGTATTGTTGGCGAGAAGCATCTGAAACTGGTGTTGCAGCCCGAAGGCAGTGATCTGGTGCTGGATGCCATCTGGTTTGGCATTGATACCAGCCAGTGGCCGGACCCGTCAGTGCAATGGGTTGAGGCCGCGTTTCAGCTGGATATTAATGAATTCCGTGGCCAGAAGACTCTGCAGTTAATGCTGCGTGAGGTGGTCAAAATTTCATAGCGGGGGAGCGTACGATGCACACAGGGATGTTATTTTTTATATGTTGGCTAGGTCTGGTAATCAGTCTGCCGGTACAGGCTGAAATCTATCGCTGGACCGACGCCAATGGGCAGACGCATTTTGGTGAAAAACCACCGCGCGGGCAGGGCGCGGACGTGGTGGAGCAACAACCGCTGAACACCATGCAGCCGCCACCGGACGTGCCGTCGCTCATCAACTGGCGCGAGCGTGAACAACAGGTGCAGGAAGAGCGCCGCGCACAACGGCTGCGGCAGGAAAAGCAGCACCAGGCTCGGGAAAAACAGCAGCAGCGCTGCCAGCAGGCGCGCGATTCGCTGCGCGAATTTGAGCGCCGTTCTTATACCGATACCAGCCTGACCGCCCTGCAGAAACGCACCCTGCGCCGCGAGCGGCTGCGCGCCAGCATTAAAAAGAACTGCTGAAAAAAGAACTGCTGAAAAAAGAACTGCTGAAAAAAGAACGGCTGAAAAAGAACGGCTGAAAAAGAACGGCTGAAAAAGAACGGCTGAAAAAGAACGGCTGAAAAAAGAACGGTTAATGCCGGTTGGGCAGGCATAAAAAACGGGAGCCGCAGCTCCCGTTTTGGTGTTACCCGTTCACTCAGTGATCGGTGGGTATCGGCTTATGCTTGTTACCCATTTTCAGGCTCAGCTTCATCACTAGCACATAGAACAGCGGTACGAAGAAGATGGCCAGGAAGGTCGCCGCAAGTACGCCGCCGATTACCCCGGTACCAATGGCCTGACGGCTCATGGCGCCGGCGCCGGTGCTCAGCGCCAGCGGCAGTACGCCGAGGGTGAAGGCCAGCGAGGTCATCAGAATCGGGCGTAAACGCATACGCGCGGCTTCCATGGTGGCGGCTACCAGCTCTTTGCCGGATTCAAATTCCGCCTTGGCAAATTCCACGATCAGAATGGCGTTCTTGGCCGACAGACCAATGGTGGCCAGCAGACCGACCTGGAAGTACACGTCGTTGCTCAGCTCACGCAATACCGCCGCCAGCAGGGCACCCAGCACGCCGAGTGGCACCACCATCATCACGGAGAAGGGGACCGACCAGCTTTCATACAGCGCCGCCAGACAGAGGAATACCACCAACAGCGAAATTGCCAGCAGGAAGGGGGTTTGCGAGCCGGCCATACGTTCCTGGTATGACATACCAGTCCACTCCAGACCCACCCCGGCGGGCAGGCGGGATACCAGTTCTTCCATGGCGGCCATGGCATCACCGGTGCTCATACCCGGTGCAGCTTCGCCCTGAATGTTCATCGACGGTACGCCGTTGTAACGCTCCAGACGCGGTGAGCCGAACTCCCAGTGAGTGCTGGCAAAGGCGTTGAATGACACCATTTCACCCTCGCGGTTACGCACATACAGCTGGCCTAAATCTTCCGGAAGCATGCGGTAAGGCGCATCGGCCTGCATGTACACCTTTTTAACCCGGCCGCGGTCGATAAAGTCGTTCACATAAGAACCACCCCAGGCGGTGCTCAGGGTCTGGTTCACTTCGCTGATATTAATGCCCAGCGATTTTACTTTTTCGTAGTCCACATCGATGCGGAAGATCGGTACATCGGGCATACCGTTCGGTCGTACCCGCGCCAGCCGTGGATCCTGTGCTGCCATTCCCAGCAGCTGGTTACGGATGCCGGTCATGGCTTCATGGCCCAGGTTGTTACGGTCGAGCAGCATCATATCGAAGC
This sequence comes from Venatoribacter cucullus, assembly GCF_016132445.1. Classification (NCBI taxonomy): domain Bacteria; kingdom Pseudomonadati; phylum Pseudomonadota; class Gammaproteobacteria; order Oceanospirillales; family Oceanospirillaceae; genus Venatoribacter; species Venatoribacter cucullus. The sequence goes on from NZ_CP046056.1 coordinate 958,192, forward strand.
CCGAGGCGGTACCCAGTTCCGGAATCGGCGGCAGGTTGATCGGGAAGATGGTGGCATCTTTGATCTGGCTCAGGCCAGCCCAGGCGCGGCCCAGAATGGCACCGGCCGACTGCGAAGGATCCTGACGCTCGCTCCAGTCTTTCAGCTTCACAAACGCCATACCCATGTTCTGCCCCTGACCGGCAAAACTGAAGCCCGCCACCGAGAACACCGATTCCACACTCGGCTCAGTGTCGTAATGCGCTTTCAGTTTATCCATCACTTCATTGGTACGTTCCATGGTGGCGCCTTGCGGCAGCTGCACCAGGTTGATCAGCACGCCCTGGTCTTCGGTGGGCAGGAAGGAGGTGGGCAGGCGCATATAAATAACCGCCAGCACCAGCAACAGGGCGCCATACACTGCCATCATGCGCAGCGGCCGGGTTACGGTACCGCCAACGCTGCTGACGTAGCCTTTGGTGGCACGGTCAAACAGGCGGTTAAACCAGCCGAAAAAGCCTTTCTGCTCGTGCAGTTCGCCTTTATGCATGGGTTTCAGCATGGTCGCGCACAGCGCCGGCGTCAGTACCAGAGCGACCAGCACCGACAACACCATGGCGGAAACGATGGTGATGGAGAACTGGCGGTAAATTACGCCGGTCGAGCCGCTGAGGAAGGCCATGGGGACGAATACCGCCGACAGCACCAGCGCAATACCGATAATGGCGCCGGTAATCTGTTCCATGGAACGGCGGGTGGCTTCACGCGGGGGCAGGCCCTCTTCGTGCATGACCCGTTCGACGTTTTCCACCACCACAATGGCATCGTCCACCAACAGGCCGATGGCCAGCACCATGCCGAACATGGTGAGGGTGTTAATGCTGAAACCGAAGGCCGCCATAATGCCCAGCGTACCCAGCAAGACCACCGGCACAGCGATGGTGGGAATTAACGTCGCGCGCAGGTTACCGAGGAACAGGAACATCACCAGGAATACCAGGATGATGGCCTCGACCAGGGTTTTGAATACTTCGTTAATAGAGATGCGCACGAACGGGGTGGTATCGAAGGGGTAAACCACTTCCACACCCTGCGGGAAGAAGCGCTGCATTTCTTCCACTCTGGCCCGCACGGCGGCGGCGGTATCCAGCGCGTTGGCACCACTGGCCAGCTGAATCGCCATACCGGTAGCCGGCATGCCGTTATAACGGCCTTCGGCCATGTAGTTTTCTGCACCCAGTTCCAGGCGGGCGACGTCTTTCAGACGCACCTGTGAACCATCGGTGTTTACTTTCAGCAGAATGTTTTCAAACTGACCGACATCTTCCAGCCGGGTTTGCGCCTGAATGGTCGCGTTCAGCTGCTGATTTTCCACCGCCGGTAAACCACCCAGCTGGCCGGCGGCAAACTGAGTGTTCTGTTCCGCGACAGCCTGACGCACTTCCAGCGGCGTTAAGCCGTACGCATTGAGTTTTTCCGGCTGCAGCCAGATACGCATGGCGTACTGTGCCCCAAACACACGGATTTCACCCACGCCCGGCGTCCGCGACAGCGGTTCTTTTAACTGGCTGTTGGCGAAGTCGGAGAGGTCATTACGGGTTAATTTGCCGTCCGAGGAAATCAGGCCCACCACCATCAGGAACGAGGAAGAGGCCTTGTTGACGCTGATACCTTGCTGCTGAACTTCCTGCGGCAGCAGGGCTTCTGCCAGCGACAGTTTGTTCTGCACCTGTACCTGAGCGATATCGGGGTTGGTGCCCGGGGCAAAGGTCAGGTTAATCGTAACGTTGCCCGAGCTGTTGCTCTGCGACGACATATACAGCAGGCCATCCAGGCCGGTCATGTTCTGTTCGATTACCTGGGTAACGCTGTCTTCCAGAATCTTGGCCGACGCACCCGGGTAGTTGGCCGAAACACGCACCGAGGGCGGGGCGATGGTCGGATATTGCTGCACCGGAAGCTGCACTAATGACAGCACCCCGGCGAGCATAATGATAATGGCGATCACCCAGGCAAAAATCGGGCGATCGATAAAAAACTTGGCCATAACGGTTACCGCTCCTTAACCCTGAGTTGCCGCGTTGCGGTCGGTTACATCTTCCGGTGTTACCGGAATGCCGGTCTGAACTTTCTGAATACCATTCACAATCACGCGGTCGCCGGCCTGCAGACCATGCTTCAGCAGCCATTGGTCACCCACGGCGCGGGATACTTCCACCACCCGCATTTCCACGATGTTGTCGCTGTTCACGACCATGGCGGTGGTGACGGCACTGCCCTGACGGATAATGGCTTTCTGCGGAATCAGCAGGGCATTTTCCAGACGGGTATTCGGAACTTTGGCCCGCACAAACATACCCGGCAGCAATACGGAATCTTCATTCTGGAACAGGGCGCGCACGTTGACGGTGCCGGTGCCCGGATCGACGCTGACATCGGCAAACTGCAGCTGGCCAACTTCGCCATAGGCGGTGCCGTTATCCAGTTCTACTGTTACGTCACGGCTTAAGCCGGTGCTTTTCATTGCCATCAGGGCGCCGGCCGGACGCTGAATGTCCACATACACCGGGTTCAGCTGGCGGATGGTGGTCAGCGGATTGGCCTGCTGGGCAGAGACCAGGGCGCCTTCGGTAATATTGGAACGGCTGATAACGCCCGGAATGGGAGCGGTAATTTCGGTGTAGCTGAGGTTAACCTGGGCGCTGCGCACAGCGGCTTTGGCGGCCTGTACCTGGGCTTCGGTCTGCTTGGCAGCGGCTTCGGAATCATCCAGTTCCTGTTCACTGATGGAAGCGTTCCTGGACAGCTTTTTATAGCGCTCGGCCTTCAGTTTGGCGGCGTAGGCATTGGCTTCGGCCACGGCCAGCTGGGCTTTGGCACTGGCCAGTGCCGCTTCGTACAGGGTTGGATCAATCTGGTACAGCTTGTCACCGGCGGCGACCGTGGCCCCTTCTTCAAAGAAGCGCTTGGTAATAATACCGCTGACCTGAGGGCGTATTTCTGCCGAACGATAAGCCGTAACACGGGCCGGCAGCAGGTCGGTCAGAACCAGGGTTTGTTCCTGCAGGGTGACCACTTCAACGGCTGGCGGGGGCATTTGAGGAGCAGCAGCACCGGCAGATTTCTGCTCGCTGCAGCCAACCACCAGGGTTAACAGCGAGCCAAGCAGCAGGGGTAATCCATAACGGATGTTGGGTTCAGTCTTTCCCATAAAGTCCTCTTTATATGACGATGCGCCGACAGGCCCTGTTTCAGGCAGGTTTCCGGGCGGCCAGCAGTTACTGATAAATATTCAGCCCGCTTTTATAACGGTTTGAGTCTGTTGATACTAGGTAAACAGAGCGGAATGCATTGTTGATTATGGTGGAATAATAAACTCTCTGACAGGGCGTGCAAAAAAGCCGGAAATATTGACAGCACTGGCTTATAAGCGCTGCTCTGTGGGTTTTTTGTCGGTTTTTGTCAATATTGCTCAGGGTAAGGCTTTGGTGCTGCAAGTGGAACAACCACCCGCTCTTAATGGCCTGGCGCTCCCCTTGGCCTGCCGCAGCTGCATGCTATAGTGTGCGCTCACTGCCCTGTAACCGGAAGTTACTATGTTAAGTATGTTGGCCAAGCTGCTGAAAGCGCTTAATTCCGAGGCCCAGCCCGGCCAGATTGCTCTGGCTCTGGCGTTGGCGCTGATCGTTGCCCTGACTCCGACCTTCAGCCTGCATAATCTGCTGATTCTTTTGCTGGCATTGGTTCTGCGCACTAATTTAAGTGCCTTTTTTGTCGGTTTTGCCGGCTTCTCTGCCATTGCCTGGTTGGCCGATCCTTATCTGGCCGGACTGGGGGAAACACTGCTGACCCATCCGGCCTTACAGGAAACCTGGACGGCGCTGTATCAGAATGATTTCTGGCGCATGACCGCCTTTAACCACACGCTGGTATTGGGTGGTTTAGCGGCCGGGCTGGTTGCCTTTGTGCCGGTGTTGTTGCTCAGCCGCTGGCTGGTGGTGCAATACCGCGAGCGACTGCTGGCCTGGGTGAACCGTTTCCGCGTGGCCCAGCTGCTGAAAGGCAGTAAGTTCTACCGACTTTACCAATCACTGGCGGAGTAAGCCCTATGAAGCAATGGATTCGCTGGCCGGGCCTGATTGCCTTCGCCGTTATTACTGCCGCACTGGCGGCGTTTTACCTGTTATTGGCCGGCCCACTGATCAAAATGGCGCTGGAGTCCTTCGGCAGCCAGGCCAATGGCGCCAAGGTGGATGTAGAGTCAGTGTCGCTGTCCTTTAACCCCATTGGTTTGCAGCTGCAGGGGGTAGCCGTGACCGATGCCCGCCAGCCACTGCGTAATGCGCTGGTGTTCGACCACGCCGTGGCCGAGCTGGAACTGGCGCCCTTATGGCTGGGTAAGGGCATTGTGCGCGAGCTGAGCATTGAGGGCTTACGTTTTGGTACTGCCCGCAGCGAATCCGGCGCCTTGCCGGATGTGCCAGAGACCGCACCGGAAGCGGCCACAGAGGACAGCGGTGGCATGCTCAGCACGGTGGAGTTGCCTACGGCTGACGATATTCTGGCGCGGGAAACCTTAACCACAGAAACCCTGGGCAACGCGTTACAGGAAAACTATGCCGGCCATAAAGCCCGCATCGACAGCAGCCTGCAGGCGGTGCCCGATGAACAGGCGCTGAAAGCCTATGAGGCGGAAGTGAAAGCCCTGACGTCTGGCAAAATCGCCTCGCTGGACGATTTCCGTCAGCGCAAAGCCAAGCTGGATGAGCTGAAAGCCCGCTTTAAAGCCGATCAGCAGGCCTTACAGGCCGCCCGTACCGCCATCAGTACAGGCCGTAAAGAACTGAGCGCGGATGTACAGGCGTTACGCGCGGCACCCGCTGCTGACCTGAAAAACCTGCGGGAAAAATACCGTTTTGATGCCACCGGTGCCGCCAACGTCAGCGCTTTGCTGTTCGGCCCTGAAGCCGGTGAATGGGCCACCCAGGCCCTGTATTGGTACGAAAAAATCAAACCCTATCTGGCCAGTGATGCCAGCAAAGACGCCGCAGCGGCTGCGGCTGCCCAGCCGGTGCGTAACCGCGATGGCCGCTTTGTGCATTTCCCCAGCGCCGATCCCTGGCCGCAATTTCTGTTGCGCGAAGCGCGTATTCAGGCGCAACTGGACGCCGGCACCATGCTGATTCAGGCGAATGATATTACCCATCAGCAGCCGGTGCTGGGCCGCCCGGCCGTGGTGGTGGCCAACAGTGCCAATATGGCGGCGATTGACGACCTGACCCTGGAGCTGACGCTGGATCACCGTACGGCACCGGGCCGCGACAGCCTGGTGCTGGCGATCAAAGACTGGCAACCCAAAGCGATGGATCTTGGTGTGGGTTCGGCGCGGCTGGATTCGTCCCGCGTGCAGGTGAATGCCCGGGCGGTGGTGGTGGGCGCGCAGCTGGACGCCAGTGGCCGTGCTGATTTTAACGACGCGCGTTTTGCCAGTGAGGGAAAAACCCTGTTTGCCCGGGAGCTGGGCAGTGCGCTGGCGGGCATTAACCAGTTCCGCGTCGATGCTGGCGCCAGTGGCCGGTTGAGTTCACCCTCGGTGAATCTGAGTTCCGATCTGGATAAGCAGCTGAGCAAGGCGTTTGACCGGCGACTGCAGCAGAAGCAGGACGAACTGGAAGCCGAGCTGAAAGCCAAACTGCAACAGAAACTGCAGCAACAGCTGGGTGATTACGCCGCTGAACTGGAGCAGTTGCAGCAACTGGAGGGCAGCCTGGAGCAACGTCTGAGCCAGCTGGGCGATATGGCCGCGACGCAGCTGGACGATTATGCCGACCAGCAAAAACGCGAAGCAGAAGCTAAGGCCAAAGCTGAGGCGGATGCGCGTAAAAAAGAGCTGGAAAGCAAAGCCAAAGATAAACTGAAAAAATTATTCTGAAGGCTGATTTATGCAGACCCGTTTATTAACCCCGGACGACTTTCACGCCACCCGCATTAATCCAGTGCGGGTAACCGACGGCACGCCGCCGCTGAATTTCTGGGATTATGTGGCGGCCATTCCGGCCGCGGATTTCGGCATTGCCGATTGCCGCGCCGGGCAGGTAACCCATGTGTACCGTATGGAAGACCGTTACGAGCATATTCTGATTAACAGCCAGTATCAGGGTGTGGCGATGGTGATTGTGGTGGATTTACCGGCGGGCGGGGTATTCGGGCACATGCTGCTGGATTTAAACCCCGCCGGGACGAAAGAGCCGGGTTAAGACGGGATAATAAAAAAAACGGGGCCATGATAGCCCCGTTTTTTTATTGGCGATGCCGACTCAGAAAAACAGCCCGGCTTCCAGCTGCGCTTCTTCAGTCATCATATCGCGGCTCCAGGGCGGGTCGAACACCAGCTCTACTTCGACCTTTTGCACATTAGGTACTTTGGCGACGCGGTATTTTACATCCGAAATTAATACCGGCCCCATGCCGCAGGTGGGTGCGGTTAAGGTCATGCGGATTTTCACGTTATGGCCGTCGATATCAATGCCGTAAATCAGCCCTAAATCAAGCAGGTTGATCGGAATTTCCGGGTCATAAATGGTGCGCAGCGCCTGGCGGATCTGGTCATCATGTACCTGACCATCACCACGGTCTTCGTAGACAATTTCCTCGGCTTCCAGGCCCAGTGCCGCCGCATCGGTGCCGTCAACACGCAGCATATTGCCGTTGTGGGTGACGGTGTAATTACCGCCCAGCGCCTGATTAATGGTGACGAAACTGCCGGCCGGAATCACCGCTGGTACGCCGGATGGCACCATGCGGGCGGGGCAGGATTCGTGCGCGACGACCATTCTTCTTTCCACATTCACTCCTGTTTGAAGCTATTGCGCTCAATCATACTGCGTTAAAACCCGCCTCCGACTGCTCATGTACTTCAGTACACTGCGCGTCTTCGTTGGTTTTTGCCTGGTCTGATTATCGCTCATAACGCTTCATTGAATCTGTTTATATTGCGCTTGCTCATGCTGCATTAGAACCGTGTCCGGTTACAAGCTTCTGCGTCTACTGCAGTGCAAGGTTCTGGTTCCCGGTAAGAGAAGCGTTGGCGAGGCCGGCTGAGGGCGGCGCAGGTTGCCGGGAAAGCGCAGCGTACTGTAGTACGTGAGCATTTACCGGCGTTCTGCAACAAAGCTCAGCCAACGCAGCCAGCTTCGTTCAAACCGAGAAGGATTCGCCGCAGCCGCACAGATCTTTGGCATTCGGGTTATTGAATTTGATGGTACTGTTCAACCCCTCTTTGCTGAAATCAATCACCGTTCCCTGCACAAAGGCTGCCGCCTCGGCCGGTACAAACAATTTCACATCGTCGGCAACCTGAATAATCTGGTCGCCTTCAGTGGCGGCGGCAACAAATTCAATATCGTATTTAAAGCCCGAGCAACCGCTCTTTTTAATGCCCAGACGGATGCCTTGCATGGCCGGGTTTTTCAGCAGTTGTTTGCGCACGTGCTGGATGGCGGCATCGGTCATGCTGACGCTGGCCGGCGCCGTCGGATCCCAGGTTTCGGTACTCATAGTCCTGACTCCTTACAGCAAAAACAGTTTGGCTTTTTCCAGCCCGTTAAATAATGCGTCCACTTCATCCAGCGTATTGTAGAAGCTGAACGAGGCGCGCACGGTGCCCGGTACCTTAAATTGTTCCATCACCGGCATGGCACAGTGGTGGCCGGTACGCACGGCAATACCTTGCTGGTCGAGCAGGGTGCCGACATCAGCCGGGTGAGTGCCTTCCAGAATAAAACCAAAAACAGAGGCTTTATGGCGGGCGTTGCCGATAATGCGGATACCGCCGATTTGCGCTGCCCGTTGATTAGCGTGCGCCAGCAGGGCATCTTCATGGGCTGCCAGCGCCACGCGATCGAGGCTGTGCAGGTAATCCACCGCTGCCGCCAGGCCAATAGCACCGGCAATATTCGGGGTACCGGCTTCAAATTTATATGGCAGACCGTTGTAGGTGGTTTTACTGAAGCTGACGTGCTCAATCATTTCGCCACCGCCCTGATAAGGCGGCATGGCGTTTAATAAGGCTTCTTTGCCGTACAGCACACCGATGCCGGTCGGGCCGAATAATTTATGCCCGGAAAAGGCGTAAAAATCGGCGTCCAGCGCTTGTACGTCAACATTCCAGTGGGCGACGGCCTGGGCGCCATCCACCAACACTTTCGCGCCCACGTCATGCGCCATGCGGATAATATCGGCCACCGGGTTAATGGTGCCCAGCGCATTGGACACGTGCACGACAGAGACGAATTTTACCTGCGGTGTCAGCAGGCTTTTGTAGGCATCCATATCCAGTTCGCCGTTATCCAGTACCGGAATCGGCAGCAGTTCGGCGCCGGTTTGCTCGCACAGCATCTGCCAGGGCACGATATTGGAGTGGTGCTCCATACCGGAAACCAGAATGCGGTCGCCGGCTTTGATAAAGGCGCGGCCCCAGGTGGCCGCCACCAGATTGATGGATTCGGTGGTGCCACGGGTCCAGACGATTTCTTCGGCTTTTTTTGCGTTCAGAAAACGCTGCAGGGTTTTGCGGGCATTTTCAAAGTGTTCGGTCGCACGGTCGCTTAAGGTGTGCGCGCCACGGTGCACGTTGGAGTTGTCGTGCTCGTAATAACGCTGCAGGGCGTCGATAACCGCTTTGGGTTTTTGCGTGGTGGCGCCGTTATCCAGATACACCAGCGGTTTGCAGTTTACTTCCTGATGCAGCGCCGGAAATTGCTCACGGATCGCATTTAACAGCTCGGCAGACAAAGCACTCATGCGTTGGCTCCTGTCAGACCGGCCGCTTCATTTTCCAGCAGGTGCTGGTTCAGGCTGTCGTCACGGCCAAAGCGCTGCGCCAGCACCGGCCGCAGTAAATGGGTAATGGCGGCATCCGGAAGGGCTTCCAGCAGTTCATTGATAAAACCAAAGCTCAGCATCACTTCTGCTTCGCGCTGGCTGATGCCACGGCTCTGCAGATAAAAACGCGCTTTTTCTTCCAGCTGGGCGACGGTAGCACCGTGGGCACATTTAACATCGTCGGCGTAAATTTCCAGTTCCGGCTTGGTGTAAATTTCTGCGGTATTGGTTAACAGCAGATTTTTATTACTGAGCTGGGCGTTGGTTTTTTGCGCCTGCGGGTGGATATGAATGCGGCCATTAAAAATGGCTTTGGATTTGTCATTCATAATGCCGCGGAATACTTCATTGCTGGTGCAGTGCGCGACTTTGTGTTCAATGCAGGTATGGAAATCCACCACCTGCTGATTCTGCGGTACATAAACACCGGCAATTTCTGCGTGGGAGCCGCCTTCGTTGTGGTTTACCACAATATCGTTGCGGGTCAGGCGGGTGCCCATGCCCAGATGGAACGCGTTGTACTGCGCGTCACGGCCCAGGGCCACATGGGTGCTGCCGATGTGCAGCGCCTCTTCCTGCAGGGTTTGCAGGCGGTAATGCTGCAGGCGTGCATTGGCACCGACAGCGATTTCGGTAATGGCATTGGTAAAGCTGGATTGCGCTACAGAATCGGAACCGTATTGTTCAATCACGGTGGCGGCGGCACCGCTTTCCAGTACCAGTAGCATGCGGGCCGTTACGGCAAAGGGCTGCGGATTGGCAGTGGTTAACTGCACAATCTGAATGGGCTGCGCCAGTTGCTGGTTTTTACCGATATGAATCAGCACACCGTCGTTCACGCTGGCGTTGTTCAGGTCATTGAACAGGTGCGTGGTGCTGGGTGTCTGCGCCAGAATACTGCCCAGTTGTTCGGCAATAACGGCCTGCTGTTGCGCATCGGCCTGCGAAAACAGGCACACTTCCGGCAACGTTAAGGCATCGGATAAGCCGGTATCTAACTGGCCGTTAATAAACACCAGCCGGGCGGTTTTCAGTTCTTTAATGTCGCAGGCCGCCTGCAGTTCGGCGGTTATGCTGGCGCTTTCCGGTGCGATAAATTCACTGGTGCTTAAATTGTGCAGCGAGGTGTATTTCCAGGCTTCGGTTTTACGCGTTGGCATGGTGGCAGACGCAAAGGCGCTGCGGCCTTGTTCATTCAGTGCCGCCAGCAAGGGCAAACTGGTCTGTTGGCTGGCGAGCGCCAGCTGCTGAGTGTGGAATTCACTGGCCATATCATTCTGCTCCGTTGCTGTTTTCCAGCCAGCCGTAGCCTTTTTCTTCCAGTTCCAGTGCCAGTTCTTTGCCACCGGATTTCACGATACGGCCATTCGCCAGCACGTGAACGTAATCGGGCACAATGTAGTCGAGCAGGCGCTGATAGTGAGTGACTACGATAAAGCTGCGGTTGGCATCGCGCATGGCGTTAACACCCTGAGCCACCACCTGCAGTGCATCGATATCCAGACCGGAGTCGGTTTCATCCAGAATGCACAGGCTGGGTTCCAGCAGCATCATCTGCATCAGTTCGTTGCGCTTTTTCTCGCCGCCGGAAAAGCCTTCGTTCACTCCACGCTTGAGGAAACTCTGATCCAGATTCACGGCTTTGCATTTTTCCCGCGCCAGCTTCAGAAACTGTACGGAGTCCAGTGCCGGTTTGCCCTGATGAGCACGCACGGCATCGACCGAGGCTTTCAGGAACTCGAGGTTGGATACGCCCGGAATTTCTACCGGATACTGGAACGCCAGAAACACACCTTCGCGGGCGCGCTGTTCCGGTTCCATTTCCAGAATGTCTTTGCCGTTCAGGGTGACGGAACCACCGGTCACTTCATAACCATCACGACCGGCCAGCACATTGCCCAGGGTACTTTTACCGGCACCGTTCGGGCCCATAATGGCGTGCACTTCACCGGGTTTAATCTCCAGGTTCAGGCCTTTGAGGATCTCTTTGTCTTCCACTTGGGCGTGCAGGTCTTTAATGCTGATCATGGTGGTACCTATGTCTTTTAAGTTCGGTGTCTGCTTTGCAGCCACCTGAGTCAATATCTTGAATTATCTTATGTCTGGTCGTTATCTATCTGGGCGTTACCTATCCTGCGTTACGAGCGCAGTAGCCCGGACGGATCCTTACCCGACCGAGCCTTCCAATGACACTTCCAGCAACTTGCCGGCTTCCACGGCAAATTCCATCGGTAATTCTTTGAATACTTCTTTGCAGAAGCCATTCACAATCATGGATACCGCTTTTTCAGTATCAATACCGCGCTGGCGGCACAGGAATAACTGGTCGTCGCTGACGGTTGAGGTGGTGGCTTCGTGCTCGACCACTGCGCTCGGGTGTTTGCTTTCAATGTACGGGAAGGTATGCGCGCCGCACTGATCGCCGATTAACAGCGAATCACATTGGGTATAGTTACGCGCACCTTCAGCGGTCGGGTTCATACGCACCAGGCCACGGTAGGCATTCTGGCTTTTACCGGCCGAAATCCCTTTGGAAATAATGGTGGATTTGGTGTTTTTACCCAGGTGAATCATCTTGGTGCCGGTATCGGCCTGCTGGAAATTATTGGTTAAGGCCACCGAGTAAAATTCACCCACGGCGTTGTCGCCTTTAAGGATGCAGCTGGGGTATTTCCAGGTAACGGCAGAGCCGGTTTCCACCTGGGTCCAGCTGACTTTGGCGTTGGTATGGGCCACGGCGCGTTTGGTGACGAAATTGTAGATGCCGCCTTTGCCTTCTTTGTCGCCGGGGTACCAGTTCTGTACCGTACTGTATTTAATTTCGGCGTTATCCAGCGCGATCAATTCCACCACGGCGGCGTGCAGCTGATTTTCATCGCGCATCGGTGCGGTGCAGCCTTCCAGATAGGACACATACGAGCCTTCGTCGGCGATGATCAGGGTGCGTTCAAACTGGCCGGTTTTGGCTTCGTTGATACGGAAATAGGTGGACAGCTCCATCGGGCAACGAACGCCCTTGGGGATATACACAAAGGAGCCGTCAGAAAACACCGCGCAATTAAGAGCGGCGTAATAGTTGTCACGTTGCGGTACCACGGTGCCGAGGTATTTTTTCACCAGCTCCGGGTGCTCATGCACGGCTTCGGAAATGGGCATAAAAATAACACCGGCTTCAGCCAGTTTGGCGCGGAAGGTGGTGGCAACGGATACCGAGTCAAAAACCGCATCCACCGCGATGCCGGCCAGCGCCATCTGCTCATGCAGCGGAATACCCAGTTTTTCGTAGGTGCGCAGCAGCTCCGGGTCAACTTCATCGAGGCTTTTCGGTTTGTCGGCCATGCTTTTGGGGGCGGAATAGTAGGACACCGCCTGAAAGTCGATTTCCGGGTAGTGCACGTGCGCCCAGGTCGGCTCTGCCATTTCCTGCCAGATGCGGAAGGCTTTCAGACGCCATTCGGTCATCCATTCAGGCTCGCCCTTCTTGGCGGAGATAAAGCGCACCACGTCTTCATTCAGACCGGGCGCAATGGTGTCGGACTCAATGTTGGTGATGAATCCGGCCTGGTAGTCGTTACCGATGCGGCGTTCGATTTCGGCGTTGCTGCTCATAGTGCGCTCTCTTGTCTGGCTGGCCTGAAAGACGCCGGGATTTTAACCCGGATCAGGATAAAGTCAGAGTAAAATAGTAGGGTATATTAATCAATACCAAGTTGGTATGCTTTCTCGAATGTCGCGCATTCTAGCAAAGTGGTTGTTATCTGACCAATTGCGACAGTTTCTCGTTTAAGCCCGTCGTTGTGGCTCTTTGGGGGCGTTATGTTACGCATCAGTAAACTCACGGATTATGGTGTGGTGGTGCTCAGCCAGCTGGCGGATGCCGGATCGGTAAAGCTGTCCACCGATGATCTGGTCAGCCAGACCGGGCTGGCCCTGCCAACCGTGCGTAAAGTCATGAAGGCGCTGGCCGACAGTGGTCTGGTGATCGCGCAGCGCGGTGCTCATGGTGGTTACCGGCTGGCGCGGGCACCGGCGCAGATAAGAATGCTGGATGTGGTGCAGGCTTTTGAAGGGCCGGTGGCATTAACCGAATGTGCCGCGGAGGAGCATCAGTGTGAGATTACCGCCAGTTGTTCGCTGGCCAGTAACTGGGGCGGCATTAACCAGCTGCTGACGCAGGTATTGGCGCGGGTAACGCTGCAGGATATCCGTAACCCGCAGCGCCAGGAGCAGCTGATCCGCGACACAGTGCCCTTAACCTCGTTTATTGAACTGGTGAATGTGGTCTGAATCACGGCCGGGGCGGATGTGCGTCACAATTTTCGGGTTTATTCCTTATAAATTCTTTTTGACCATGAAACAGCGCACAAAAATACGGATGCAAAACACTACAGGGCTGGCGCTGTGGGTCGTAGAGTAAGTGGCCATTAATGGCCATGCTGTTACCTGTGAAATATTTGCAGGTAGTGGTTATGTGGCGCTGGTTTTTTATGGTTTTTACCCTGTTTTTTACCTCGGCTCAGGCCGCCGAGCTGCAAGGTGTGGGGGTATTCTCTACGCTGGAAAAGCCTTGGTTTTTAACCGGTCTGTATACCGATAAAGAACAACAGCCGCAGCGGCTGGAATTCCGTATTGTGGAAGAAAAAATTACCCCGTACCGCTTCCGTCAGTTATGGCAGCAAGCCTTTGCCGTAGCCCATGAAAATGATGTCTGGCAGCAGCATCAGCAGGATCTGGAACAGTTTTTTTCTGTACTGCACGGTCCGCTGCAGACGAATGATCAGCTGCTGGTTGAGCAGCAGGATGGCAGCACGGTGGTGAGTATTAATTACCGTGAGCATGCCCGTTTAAGTGAAGAATTCTTGCCGTTGCTGGTACAAACTCTTACCGCCCGCATCACGCTGGTGCCGGAATTGCGTGAGGGGTTAACCGGTCAGCAACCGGCGGCAGAGCAACGCGACTTGTTGCGTGATTACGACCGTGCTCAGCCGAGCCTGGGCCGCATTGCCGAAACGGCCCGCTGGTTACGCCAGCGTCAGCAGGCGGCGTCCGCGGCATCTTCTGCATCGTCTTCCTATTCCGGCTCCGTCGGCCAACTCTGATATACTGCGCGCCTTGTTTGATCTGATCTGACCGGCAGGTGCGCATGTCCCCCGATTATCTTGACCGCTTTGGTGGTATTGGCCGTTTATACGGCGTGGCTGGTTTGCAACGCCTGCACGATGCACAGGTGTGCGTGGTGGGTATTGGCGGGGTGGGTTCCTGGGCGGCGGAAGCGCTGGCGCGTTCCGGCATTGGCGCCATTACCCTGATTGATATGGATGATATCTGCGTCACCAACACCAATCGTCAGATTCATGCGTTAGATGGCGACATCGGTAAGCTGAAAGTGGATGTGGTGGCTGAGCGTATCCGCCGGATTAATCCGCAATGCCGGGTGCAGGCAGTGATGGAGTTTGTGACCGAAAAAAATCAGCAGCAGCTGATTCATAGCGGCTTTGATTACGTGGTTGATTGCATCGACAGCGTGAAAAGCAAAGCTGCCCTGATTGCCCACTGCAAACGCAATAAAATCCGCATTGTCACCACCGGTGCTGCTGGTGGCCAGACCGATCCGACGCAGATTCAGGTAACCGATCTGAATAAAACGGTGAACGATCCGCTGGCGAAAAAAGTGCGCTCGTTACTGCGCCGGGATTACCATTTTTCCCGCAATACCAGCCGTAATTATTCCATTCCCTGTGTGTATTCCACCGAACAGCTGCAATACCCGCAGGCCGATGGTTCGGTGTGTCAGACCAAGGCGTTTGCCGGTGACAGTACCAGGCTGGATTGCTCGTCGGGTTTTGGTGCCGCCACTATGGTGACGGGTACCTTTGGTTTTGTGGCCGCAGCAAGGGTGGTGAAGCGCATCGCTGAGGGGGCGGGGAAAAAAGGCTGAGGTTTTTCGATACTTACAGTCAGAGAATCGTGCATATTCAGAAGCAGCTGATGCAACTCGCCGTAAACCCATCCATGGGGGCTCGAGCGCGCCATCCATGGCGCACACGGTTGTATCAGCTGCTTCTGAACAGCACTCTAGCGAACTAATTTTCTAAGAAGATTGATGAGTTGCAGCCGCTTTCGTTGTGGTGTTCCGGGGTGTGCAGCACAGACCGTATGCCGCAGGGATGCGGCATTCGAGCCTACAAGGATGTATTTACGGTGAGTCTGTGCTGCACGCCCAGGAAGATAGCCACTGATAAGAAAGCGGCCTTTGCAAAGGCTGAAAATCTCAGCCTTCTTTCAATTGCTTCAGCAAGGATTCGGGCAGTTTGGTAAAGCGTAATTCGTTGGTCGCTTTATCGAACACCACTTCATGTTTCTCCAGCAGGCTGGCAGAAAAACTCAGGCTCAGTTCTTTGTTTTTGCCGCTGAAACGCACAAAACCGCGCAGTTTTTTCCGGTCGGGGATTAACTCGGTTTTAATGGCTTCGGCCACGTCCTGCATGCTGGCGCCGCTGGCGGCCAGTTGTTCGGGCGTTAAGCGCGGTTGTTGCTGGCTCAGGCGTTCTTTCTGTTTTTCCACCACATAATGCGCAAAGGCGCGGGCCGGTTCGGCTTTGACTTCGGCGGCTAAATAATCAGCCAGCTCGTCAAATTTAACCGGTTCACCGCGTAAATCCTGCTCCATGCAGTAATCCACCACCTTGGTTTTGCACTCAAACCCCTGTTCCGGCGGTAAGGTGTGGCTGAATTCTTCGACAATATCCAGAAAGGCTTCGGTTTCGGCGGCGGTGTTTAAGGTATCGGTAAAACCGAAGCTTTCGGCAAACAGGTTCTGCAGCGGCTTATCGCCGCGGCCAAAACTGAAGGTTACATAACGGCTGTCGTCATCGGCAATAAAATCGGTGAGGTTCAGCAGCAACCCAAAACCGGTATTGGAAAAATCCAGGTAATGGGTTTCGGTTAAGGTCATATCCGTATTAATCATCACGCTGCTTTTACGGCGCAGATGGAAAATATACAGCCGGTCACTGTCGGCCAGTTGTTCCATGAAAAACGCCAGGTAGCCGTCCACTGCCAGCTCGGTGTTATCCAGCGCATTGGCAAAGTGTTTGCTGAGGCGGCGGGTCAGGGCGATAAAGCTTTGCCGTTCGCCCAGCCAGTCCTGAATTTGCGCCCGGGCGTAGGTTATTTCCGGGTGGAACACGCCGTAACGCTTGCCGGAGCGCTGGGTCAGGATGCCTTTTAACTGCGCGGCGGTCTGGGCATAGAAGTGCGCCACGGCATCATTATCCAGATCGGTTTCCTGCTCGCTGCACAGCAGTGTGGCCGCGGGTTCCTGCAGTTCTTTGCTGATCTTGTGGGTAACGAAATGGCGCAAGCCCATACGGTGCTCCTCAGTGGCCGTCGAATTCGCAGATGGCGTACACCGGGAAACCGGCGTTACGCAGTTTTTCACCGCCTTTTAAGTCGGGCAGATCAATAATGGCAGCCACTTCCACCACTTCGGCCTGCAGTTTGCGCACCAGCTCGCAAGCGGCCAGCATGGTGCCGCCGGTGGCGATCAGGTCGTCCATCACCAGGACGCGGTCGCCGGGCTTGAAGGCATCGGTGTGCAGCTCAATGGTGGCGCTGCCGTATTCCAGATCGTAGCTTTGGGTAACGGTTTTGAACGGCAGTTTGCCTTTCTTACGCACTGGCACCAGGCTCAGGCCCAGTTCGTAGGCCAGCGGAGCACCCAGAATAAAACCGCGCGCATCAATGGCGGCAATGGCATCCAGCTGCATGTTCTGGTAACGGTGCACAAAGCTGTCGATGAGTTTGCGGAAGGCATTGCGGTTCTGCAGCAGTGGCATGATATCGCGGAACATCACACCGGGCTCCGGCCAGTCGGGCACAGTACGGATAGCGTTTTTGATTTCGTCGCGGTAGGCGCTCATAAGTGTCTCTTGATGTCTGGACCGCTGGCGTTGAACCCAGCATGCAGGCCGATGGTTAACAATGGCTGATCAGCCGGTCAGGTTTTCTTGGGGATTCGCTGGTCCGGCATTATAATCGCCGGCCACAAAAAGTCTCCCCCGGCTGACTGGCCGGTTAAGACCCCCGTTAACCACCACAAAGGTTCTTCCCATGCTGGAAAAGCTGTTTCAGCTGTCGCGTTTCGGCAGCAACTGGCGCACTGAGGTGCTGGCTGGCATTACCACTTACCTGACCATGGCCTACATCATTTTCGTTAACCCGGCCATGCTGGCCGACGCCGGTATGGATCGTGGCGCGGTGTTTGTTGCCACCTGTGTGGCAGCCGCCATTGGCTGTCTGGTAATGGGCCTGTGGGCGAACCTGCCGGTGGCGCTGGCGCCGGGCATGGGCCTGAATGCCTTCTTTACCTACGGCGTGGTGCTGGGCATGGGTTATACCTGGCAGGCGGCGCTGGGCGCGGTATTCCTGTCGGGCTGTTTGTTTATTCTGCTGAGCCTGTTCAAGGTGCGTGAGTGGGCCATTAATGCCATTCCGGATACGCTGAAAAAGGCCATCGCCGCGGGTATCGGTACCTTTCTGGCGCTGATTGCCCTGAAAAACGCCGGCATTATTGTTGACCATCCGGCCACCCTGGTGACTCTGGGTGACGTTACTCAGTTTGGCCCGGCGATGGCGATTCTGGGCTTTTTCCTGGTCATTGCTTTCGTACAGCGCAACGTGCCCGGCGCGGTAATGCTGGCGATTCTGCTGGTAACGGCAGCGGCCATTATGTTTGGCAAGGTGGAATACCACGGTGTGGTTTCGGCGCCGCCGTCGATTGCGCCGACCTTTATGCAGATGGATCTGGCCGCCGCCCTCGATGTGGCGATGCTGAGCGTGATTTTTGCCTTCCTGTTTGTGGATTTGTTTGACACCTCCGGCACCTTAATTGCGGTAACGCAGCGCGCCGGGCTGATCAAAGAAGATGGTCAGGTGCCGCGCCTGAAGCAGGCGTTAATGGCCGACAGCACAGCCACGGTTGCCGGTGCGGTACTGGGTACCTCCACCACCACCAGTTATGTGGAAAGTGCCGCCGGGGTTGCCGCGGGTGGCCGTACCGGTTTAACCGCCGTGGTGGTGGGGGTGCTGTTCCTGCTGAGCATTTTCTTTGCCCCGCTGGCGGGTATGATTCCGGCCTATGCGACCGCCGGTGCCATTTTTTATGTGTCCATTCTGATGCTGTTCACTCTGAAAGATGTGAACTGGGATGATCTGACCGAAGCCGCGCCGGTGGGCGTGGTGCTGTTGCTGACCCCGCTGACCTTCTCCATTGCGCATGGTATTACCCTGGGTTTTATCACCTATGCACTGGCGAAAGTGCTGGCGGGTAAAACCCACGAACTGTCGGGTGCCGTATGGGTGCTGTCGGCGCTGTTGCTGCTGAAAGTGATTTTTGTCCGCTGATATTCGCCGTAGGCATGACAGGGGGTGGCCGTTTACAATGGCCGCCCCTTTTTTTATTGGCGTCTATCATGAGCTACTCCCTCAGCCGCAGCGAGCATCTGGCAACCCTGAAACTGTCCAACCATCAGCGCTTTCAGCACTTTGTCGATAAAGTCACGGAGCATGGTGAGATCTGGAGTCTGGCCAACGCCGACGGCTGGGTTACCTTAACGTCCGAGGGCGACAACTGCCTGCCGGTATGGCCACACCCGGATTACGCCGCCGAATGGGCGACCGGGGACTGGGCTGATTGTCAGCCGAAAAGTGTGCCGCTGGCGCAATGGCTGGAACGCTGGACCAAGGGCCTGACCGCTGATGAAACCCTGTTGGTGGTTTTCCCTAACCTGAAAGAAGAGGCCCTGCTGGCCGAACCCGGCGAGCTGGATGAAGCACTGCGCGAAGCACAGGAATAAGCGTTTACTTCTTGTATAAGGTTTGTATAAAGTAACGGGGTAATCCACTGGTCTGGAGCCCCGCTTATGACGCTGTCTGCACAATTCCCCGTTTTTTTTCGTCCTATCCTGCGCCTGGTTTTGCTGGTGGCGGCAGCCGGCCCATTAGTCGTTCAGGCTGAATCTGTGGCTGAACCTGGTGCGCCTGATTCTGTTGCACCAGCCCATTGCCCACCGATTTTTCAGCATGAAATGAAACAGCTGCACAGTTCTAAGATTCTGAATCTGTGTGACCTGGTGCAGGGCCGCCCGGTGTTGCTGGTGAATACCGCCAGCCATTGTGGTTTTACCAAGCAGTTTGGTGACCTGGAGAAAATCCATCAGCAGTACAAAGATCAGGGCTTGGTGGTGATTGGCGTTTCGTCCGATTCATTTAACCAGGAAGCCGATGACGAAGCCGCCGCCGCCGATGTGTGCTTCAAAAACTTTGGCGTCAGCTTCACCATGCTGGCAACCGTGCCGGTAAAAGGTGCTGAGGCGCACCCATTATTTAAAGAAGTGGCGCGCCAGGATACCGCACCGAAATGGAATTTTTATAAGTACCTGGTGAACCGTCAGGGACAAATTGTGGATTCCAATTCCAGTATGACGTTGCCATCGGATAAAGCCTTACAGAAATTACTGGCAGCAGAATAAAAAACACCCCTGAAGGTTGCGTCAGGGTGCAACCTTTGGGGTGCCGTTCATCAGTACTGGCTTGTTATTGTTCAGTCGTTTTCAGTCAGCCTGCAGTTGTTTAAGAACATCCCGCATCGACAGATATTTATAATTCTGATTTGCCGCCGGTAATTGATTGCGGCCATCCTGTACCACCAGTAAACCGTGCGAAAAATCACCGCCCAGATCAGCAGAGGTGACCGTCAGTCCGTCGGTTTCGGAAGCGCCATCAATGCTTTTTCCGGTATTTAATCCGGCACGGAAGCGTCCGATATAGTCGTAAGGGGGCAAGGCGCTGAAAACCACATAGCTGTCATTGCCCTGGCTGGAAACAATTAACAGGCTGTTATCGCCGTTCTGATAAATATCCATGCCTTCGATATCATCCACCAGAATGTCTGAGACTGCGGCAACCTGAGTTAATGCTGTGCCGGCATCCGCTTCGGCACCGATGGTCCAGATGGCCACATCTTCTTCACCGACAAATAAACGCTGACGCAGATCGTCGGCGGCACAGCCTTCCGGTTGTGAATTTACCCGGAATTCCCGCACTTTTTTACCGCTCCAGCCCTCATTGGCACGGTCGGTAATTTCGTATTGCTCAAAGCGGCCGTCTTCATCGTTAATAAAAGCGTACACCGCCCCTTGCGGGTTTTTATACAGACAGAAGCCGTATACATCATCCAGCGTGGTGGGAATATCACCGGCACTCTGTACCTCACCGGTTTGCGGGTGAATGCTGAACAGGGCAATACTCTGGCGATCGCGCTGGCTGGCGGCGGCAATATCCATCGGCTTTCCATGCAGGGTAAAACCCTGCCGGACATCCACGTTATTCACCCGGCCCGCGGCCAGAAATTGCTGTTCATGGCCCTGCAGATCATAGACGTGCAGACCGGCTTTTTTATTTGTGCCCAATACCAGGCTGCGTTCCGGTTGTTGCGGATGAATCCAGATGGCCGGATCATCGGCCGCATCACCACTGGTATTAACCGGGTCGGTCTGTGTGTGTACCGCGACATAGGGAATACGCTGCTGTTGCACTGACATTGGGCGAGCCTCAACGCGGGTTTGCAGCAATTGGCTGCGGTTGTCATCACGCATTACTAATTGCAGGTTATCGCCCTGAATAACCGCACTGAGTGCATCCAGAGCAATATCATCGCCCAGTTTAAAATGCTGCGCGGTGGCACCGCTCAGGGAATAACGATGCAGTTGTGAATGGTCTTTTTCGGCCAGCCACAGGTCATCACCGGCAATTGTTACCGGGCCAGCGCCGTGCTGAAGGTTGCCCCAGGGCTGTACCAGATCAACCGGGGTGCGTATCAGTTCGCTTTCTGCGCGGGCATTGTATTGCCACAGCCCCATGGTTTCTTCGGTAATAAATAACCGGTCGGTATGGTCATCTACCACGCAAAACTCAGCCGCTGGTGGCAGCGGAAACTGGCGCAGCGTTTGTTCGTTTAAGCGGCCATTGGCGGGGTTAATAACCCACTGATGGGCCGTTTGTTGTTCGTCCAGCACGAATAATTGCAACGGCTGTCCCTCAGCCTGATACAGACACAGACCTTCTACCGGCTGCGCCAGCGGGGCGGCAAAATTCAGGTCACTGATGCGCTGGTCACGGACACGAAAACTGAACGGGCGGTTGCTGCGCTGATCGACACTGACAAAAATACTGCCCTCAGCATCGGTGCGCTGGTCCAGTATTTCGGCAGCAATATTCTGCTGATCCAGTAATTGGCCGGCAGCATTTAATAAACGCAGACCCTGTTCTTCATCCACGCTCAGCCACAGGGTATTGACCTGGGCAACCTTCATGCCGGTCCAGGCCAGAGGCTGAGAGACTAACCCGGACAGGTTGGCCGCTGCTGCCGGTGCGGCTGGTTTATTGGCCTGGCAGGCACTGAGCAGCGCACTGATGAGTGCCAGGGTTAACAGGGAAAATTTATATTCTGGTTTGTTCATTGGGGTGTTTCACCATTATAAAGAACCCGGCGCACAGCGCCGGGCGTAATAAATGAATACAGTGGATATCAGAAGCCGGTATAGCTGATACCGAAGCGATAAGTCGGGCCGTATTCTTCGTACTGAGCGTTGTATTTCTCCTGATGCTGATAGGCGTAGTAAGGCTCATCGGTCAGGTTGCTGATATCAAAGGTCAGTTTCAGTTTATTGGTCAGAGCGTAGGCTGAACTTAAATCCAGCTGGGTATGCGAGGCCTGGTGAATATCCCCGCGCTCATCGGCAACATCGCTGACTTCCAGCAGATAATCCGACTTGTAGTTGGCGGCTAAGCGGAGCATAAAGCCATTTTTTTCGTAACCAATAATCAGGTTGCCGGTTACGTCGGACTGGCTGGGCAGATCAATATCACGCTTAATCAGAGTGCCGCCATCATAGGTGCTGATGCTGGCATCGGATTGGCTGACGGTGGCGTTGGCGGATACCAGCAAACCATCGAACGGCGCCGGCAGCATGCTCAGTTTTTGTGAGAACGCCAGTTCGATACCACTGAGAGTGGCATCGTCACCATTACGGTAAGTAATGACTTCGTCGTAACCGGCCCATTCCGGTGAGCCAGCCAGGTCGGTTACATACACAAAGTTTTTAATGTCTTTGTAGAACAGCGAGGCTGACAACAAACCGGCGGTACCTGTGTAGTGCTCAATGCTCAGATCGAAGTTGGCTGCTTCCAGTGCTTTCAGGGCCGGATTACCCAGCTCGGCTTCCAGGCCGTCATTGGTAAAGCTGGGTGACATCTGCTCGAAGGTCGGGCGTACTACGGCATTGCTCCAGGCGGCGCGCAGCAATGTGCTGTCGCTCAGCGCATAGCGGATGTGCAGTGACGGTAGCAGATGGTCGTAATCATTACGGGCATTGGAGGCCACCAGGTTGCCCGTGCTGTCGAGGCCGGTACCCGTCAATTCCAGGTCGGTTTGCTCATAGCGGAAGCCGCCCAGAATGCGCAGATCGTTAATATCCACGCGGCCCATTACATAGGCAGCATCGATACTCTCATCAATCTGATAATCGCCAACGCGGGAGGCTTCTTCGTCCAGTGCCGCGGCTTTATCCAGACCATTAATTAAGGCATAAACTGAATCCGGGCGGATGTCGTTACCAAAATCACCCAACTCGTAATCCAGCTTGCCGCCACTGAAATTATCCAGCGTGGTGGCTGCACCACCAAAAGTGTCGAAAACGTATTCGCTGATGTCCTGGGTTTTTTCCCGACGGGTCATTTTGCCGCCGAATTTCACCAGTGCCGGGTAATTGCCGGCAAAAAAGTCGCGGGTAATATCCAGATTAACGCTGGTTTGTTCGTCTTCGGTTAAGCCTTCGGTGTATTCCACTTCATCCAGATCATAATTGGCCGGATCAAAAAAGGCGGCTGGGGCAATCAGGCGTGGTTTACGGGTACCGTTAAAGCCCATGTCGGTAAAGTCACCGGTAAAACCGGCACCACTGATGCCACCGCTTTCATCTTCGCTGGATTTACTGAAACCTGCGGCATATTCCACGGTCCAGGCATCGATAAAATGTTCGCCGCCGAGGGTAAAGGCCTGCATTTCCTGCGTTTCTTCCCGGTCTTTTAATTCACGGATGACTTCGGCCGGGCCGGTTGCGCCACTTAATTGCGCATCGTCGAACTCAACTGCGTTAGCAATGCGCTGCTCATCGTCTTTAAACGAGCTGAACAGAGTGCGCAGATACAAACGGTTGTTCATATCCAGTTCGTAATCGAAGTTCAGTGCCGCGCCGATGCGTTCGCGTTCGATGCTGTAATCGCGTTGCTCAAATTCTTCCAGCGCTTCGGTGCCGTCGAGATCCCATTTGCCACCGGTTTCGACGTTATCGGAACCGAATTGGCGCTGGTCGTAACTGAAGGCTCCGGCTACGCCTAAGCGCTGGCCGTTGCTGAAGGTGACGGTGTTACCGCCCGACAGGGCATAAGCCGGGCTGGTTTGATCGGTGTGTTCGTCGTAGCTGGCTTCGGCGCGCAGAGTATAAAACGCGCCTTCACGATCCAGCGCTGACAGGCTTTCCACTTCAATGCTGCCGCCGATGGCGTTGGCATCCATATCCGGGGTCAGGGTTTTGGTCACCACCAGAGAGCCGATCAGGTCGGAGGGAATCACATCCAGCGCCACTGCCCGGGTACCGGCTTCCGGTGCCGGTAACTGGGTGCCGTTCACCGTTACCGAGTTTAAGTCCGGGCTGATGCCACGCACACGCACAAAGCGGCCTTCGCCCTGATCGCGCTCAATGGATACACCGGGCACACGCTGCAGGGCTTCAGCGGCGTTATTGTCCGGCAGCTGACCGATGGCATCGGCGTTAATGGCATTGATCATATTGTCGGCGAACCGCTGACGGTCGATGGCGCGCTGCATCTGCGCGGCCTGGCCAACCACCAGTACTTCTTCCACCACCTCAGAGCCGCTGTTCAGCAGAATATCGGCGTTCAGGGTTTCGTTGTCGGTAATAACAATGCGCCGTTGTTCCAGCAGCTGATTACCCATGCGCACGCTTAAGGTGTATTCCCCCGCCGGTAACTGCGGTACGCGGAAACGACCTGCCGGCCCGGCCAGCACATCGCGCCTGAGTTCATCGATGCTGATAACGGCACCACGATAATTGGTATCGCCGCGGGCATCGGTAATACGTCCTTCCAGTTGACCGTCAGCCTGCACCAGGGCGGCACCCGAGAGGGCTATGGCCAGTACCAGGGGTTTTAATCGTGTTGTCATCGTCTGCTCCGTGATAGTTGGTAATTACGATGACAGCGACGTTAGGCAGGGCAGGTTGCAGTCCGGTTACAACCGGCGGTACCGGTATGAGCTGATTTAACCCGCTGAGGTCCTTGCCGGGCTGGTTGTCATATAACAGTAACACGAGTGACATATTTAATTGTTAATCAGTAACGCCCATTTACCGGAATTTGTGCATGTTTACCCATCTGCTTTTACACCGGCATAAATTGCTGCTGATTTCAGTGCTGGCCGTGATGTCGTTGCTGGTTACCTTATGGTTCGGCAATGCCAAGGAATGGCTGGAAATCGATTGGCTGGATGTGGTCGGCGAAGGTGGTACCGGACTGGCACTGGCGGTGTGGATGCTGCTGATACTGGGCAGCCGGCCGGCCGGACGGGTAACCGACTGGCTGACGCTGGGGCTGGGCTTTTTATTTCTGGCGCTGTGGCAGGATACGCTGGACGAATTTATCCGCCTGCCCGGTGAGCAATGGTGGGACCAGTCGCTGGAATCCATCACCATGCCCATTGGTATGGTGTTGCTGACGGTCGGTTTATTTTTATGGCACCGCGAACAGCTGGTATTAAACGAGCATTTACGTAAACGCGAACAGTTATTCCGCGAACATCACCTGAGCGATGATCTGATGTATCTGGGCCGGGCAGACTTTCTGCACCAGCAGTTGCAGCAATTTCAGCACCGTCAGCCAGCCATGCTGGTGCTGGTGGAATTAACCGATGCCGCCAACTGGCCACGCCGTTTGGGCATTACGGATGCAGACCGTCTGCTGCGTGAAAATGCGGAATTATTACTGATGAACCTGCGGCGTCAGGATCTGGTGTGTCGTTATGCCGGTGCGCGTTTTGCCATTGTTATGCCTGATACGACCGAAGCGCAGGCCTGTACCATCGCCTGGGAGTTGCAGCAGGCGCTGGAGCATTGTGCGCTGCGCAGTTCTTCCGGCGAGCGGGTGTTTCAACAGATTAACTGGTTTGCTTTACCGCTTACCGGCGAGGATGCCGGTACGTTATTGCAACGCGCCAACAGCGGGCTGGAAGCCCGTCAGCAGGCCAGGTCGGCAGCCTGATGAACGGCGCGGAACATAACGCGGGCGTAACCTGGTACGAACAGGATGAACGCTATTTAGCGGCGCATTATCAGCCCGGTTTATTACTGGATTTACTGCTGACACGGAATATTTCCAGCCATAAGGTGCTGCGCGGTACCGGCCTTTTTTATGATGATATTCTGGCCGGGAGCAGTCGTTTATCTGTCCGGCAATTACGGCAATTAATCAGCAATGGCGAAAAAATATCGGCCAGTGGTGATCTGAGTTTCCGTTGGGGGCAACTTCTGTGGCCGGGCCATTATGGGCTGCCCAGCCAGTTGTTGCAGCATGCCGGTTGTTTGGATCAGGCTCTGACGGTGCTTGGCCAATACCGTCGCCAGCTCAGCCCATTGCTGGTGCCCCGGGTCTTTACCGACCGGGATTATTGTTATGTGCAATGGCTGGATGCCTGTGGCTTAGGCGAGCAGAAGCGGTTTATGGTGGAAACCGCCATGACCGCGCTCAGCAGTTACAGCCGCTGGCAGTCACGGCAGCCACTGCCCTGGGAATATGGCTTCAGCTATGCGCAACCACGCACCTATGAACAGTACCGCACGCATTTGGGCGGGACGCTGTATTTTGACCTTGGTGTGGATGTGATGCGCATACCGAAAGCCTGGCTGCACGAACCCTGGCCACAGGCCTCGGCCACGGCCTTCCGGGTGGCGGCCCGGCATCTGCACTATGAGCCGCCACAGCCGGGGTCGGGCTTCAGCGAAGCCGTGTATCAGCATCTTTTGCAGCATATTCAGCAGCCACTATCACTGGCAGAAACGGCAGAGCATTTCGGCATGAGCAGTGCCACGTTCAAGCGCAAATTGCAGCGTCACGATACGCATTTTCAGCATTTACAGGATCAGGTGCGCCTGCACGCCAGCCTGTATTGTCTGCACATATTGGGCTGGAGCAACGAGCAGCTGGCGCAGTATCTTCAATTTAATGATCTGACCAATTTCCGGCGTGCGTTCCGCCGCTGGTGCGGTCGCACGCCGGGAGAAAGCCGCCAGTTGTTTTTACAGATCTGAGCGGTATTCCCGGGTTGCTCTGATTTCAGGCGTAATCGTACGGGCCACCCTGACGCAATGCTTCCTGATACGCCGGTAAGGCATGCACGCGCTGCACAAACGCGGCAATGTGCGGATAATCTTCCGCTTTGATGCTGGCTTTAATCGCCGCTTCCAGTGGGAATATCATCTGAAAATCGGCTCCGCTCATCTGCTCGCCGGCAAACCATGGCTGCTGGCTTAAATGTGTTTCGATAAATGTAAGGTTGTTGGCCATATTCGGGCCGACGTAGCTTTTCATTACCTGATCGGCAATGCCTTTGGCAATGGGGCGGATAAAAAACGGCATGGGGGCGGTTTTGATTTTGTTGAAAATCAGCGACATCACCATCAGCGGCATTAAGGTACCTTCGGAATAATGCAGCCAATATAAATACTGCCAGTAAGCAGGTGTATTTTCGGTGGGTAAAAACCGACCGTTATCATAGGTTTTTAACAGGTATTCAATAATCAGCCCGGATTCGGCAATGGTGTTTTCGCCATCGGTGATGACCGGTGATTTACCCAGCGGATGGATCTTTTTTAACGATTCCGGCGCCAGCGATGTTTTCGGGTCGCGGTTATAGCGCTCAATGCGGTATTCCACGCCCAGTTCTTCCAGCAACCATATAAGACGCTGGGAACGGGAATTTTCCAGATGATGCAGGGTAATCATAATAAGGCGTCCTGAATAATAGAAAGCCGACAGAATGCCCGAGGCTATTCAGCCTGAACAGTGCTGAATGTGCCAGCGACATAATCGGTTACCCCCATAGGCCCGCCGGTCTTTTGCGCGTAAAATGCGGCAAAAACCAACAGGAAACCGTTATGGAACGCATCGAACGCGATTTTTACGCCCGCGACAAAGACGACCAGCAGGCCTTCTTAACCCAGACCTGGTGCAACCACTGTATGGAAGCCGACCTGGGCATGGTTGAACCGGTGGAGTTTGAACTCAACGGTGTAATTTATGTAGAAGGTAAATGCGCTCGCTGCGGCGAGCCGGTGACCACCGAAATCGCCGACGATGATACCGACGGCGAGTGGGGCGACGAGTAAATCCTTGCTCAAGCGGCCTTCAGGCCGCTTTTTTCCAGCGTGTATACAGCATGGCGGCAATAATCAGCACCAGACTGCTGATGCTGACGCCCCAGCCCCAGCCGGATGCGCCCGGCGTAAAGGTCAGTAATACCCCAAATACAAAATACAGCATCGCCATATAGGCCAGCCAGGCGGCGGTGGTATGGCGGCCGGCACTTAAGCCGCGCACAAACAACAGCAGCGGCAGTATTTTAAACAGCGCCAGAATTGCGCCGGCGATCCAGATTTGCAGCGTACCAAGGCTTTCAGCAGCCGGTGGATTCAGCAGGGTTTGTAATACCAGCAACAGCAGCAGGGCGGTATAGCTGCTCAGCATGATCCAGCGGGCGGTATTTACTTTGGTGATCATTATGCGGTTCCTGCCAGTTGTTGTGCCAGCCGGGCGATGCGTTCGCCCTGTGCCTGACAGAGCTGAATTTCTTCAGCGGTTAAGTTGTTCTCATTTTGTACGCCGGCCCAGTGGCTGGCACCATAAGGCGTACCGCCGCCACGGGTGTTGGTTAAACCGGGCTCGGAATAGGGAATACCGCAAAACAGCATGCCGTGGTGCAGCAGTGGTAAGGCCATGCTCAGCAGAGTGGACTCCTGGCCGCCGTGCAGTGACGATGACGAAGTAAATACGCCCGCCGGTTTA